>JANWYO010000191.1 GCA_025055215.1 Gemmataceae bacterium | reverse complement strand
AACCGGCGCCCCCTCGTCGGACGCGGGCCAAGCCCCGGCCTACGGCATCACGAACTGCTCCGCCACGCTGCTATGCGCCTGCTGGTTGCCAGGCTTGTGGATGGCCGAGCCGCCCAACGCCAGGCAGGCCACTTGGGCGTTGCTGTGGCTGACCGTCAGACGACAGCGGACGTAACGTCGACCGACGCTCAGCTGCCCGGCTCGCAACTCCAGCGTCGCCAGGCGATTGCCAACGGTGAGCGGCGTCAGGGCCGCTCCGGGCACGTCGCTGAACGTCACATTGTCGGCAGACTCTTGAAAGGTGCGCGGCCAAGGAGCCACCCCCGCCCAAGACCCCCACTTGGACGACAAACAGCGCGCGGCGGAACCGGCTGAGGTCGATCGCGCCGGTGTCGGCCGTCCCTGCCGTCATCATCTGCGGCAGGATTGGAGCCGCTGCCGGCACCAGGCCTTGAGTCAGCTGTTCGGTATACATGAGCCCTCCCTAAGTGCGTTCAAGCGAGGCACGCTCCAGTTACTGAAGGACCACAAACGGCGACACGGTGGAGCTGGCGTCTTGCAGGGTGATCGGACGATCGAGCCACGGCTGGCCGTCTACCCGCTCGACCACCCGCCAGGTCATCTGATTCTTGAGGAAATGGACGTGTTCCGAGGCGGCGATTTCCACCGTCATGCGGTCGCCGATGACGTACAGGCTCGGGTCGAGGAGGAGGACATCGCCCGGCTGGCCGAGGGCGGGAACCTTTTGCGTGGTGAAAATCGGCAGGTTGAACAGGTGGCCAGGCACCTTCTCCTGGGCGCCGCCGATGTTCGGCACCCAGACGAGTCGGCCACTGTTGTCGGCCAATTGCACGGCCTTTTCGATGACGTAGGGGTGCATGACCCAGATGGCCCGCTTCTGGCTGGCTGGCAGCAAACGGGCCAACATCCGGGCAGCGTCGGCATACTGGAAGTCGCCCGCCGCAGCGCGGGGGACCGTCAGCCGCGCGGGAGCCTTCATCATGCCCAACGGCTTGCCCACCCCATCGCCCTGGAGGAAGGCGTACTCCTCGTACCAGGCAATGGCCTTGCCGAAGAGGGTGTACAAGAAGCGCTCCAGGCCCAAGGCCGCATCCTGGAGCAGGACATTGCTGCTGACGGCGTAGCCGGACAGCTCATGCGCCTTCAGCTCCATCATGCGGAAGCGGGGCTCGGTTTCGACGCGAGTCTGGGCTTCTTCGGTCCAGTGCATGACGACGCCGCCCAGGAACGGGCTTTGGCCGGCGCTGGGGACCGAGGTGATGTCCAGAAGCGGAAACTGGAGGGTGGCGGAGGCCATCGGTTGGACGAAGGCCCGCGGGCGGATGAAGTTTTCCTCGGCGACGATGGCCATGAGGCGTTGATGGAACTCCGGCGGCACCAGGTAGCCGCCGGTGGTGCCGCTGGCCTCGCCCAAGGCGGCCTTGGCGTGGACGCTGCCGTAGGTTTTTTCCAGGTAGCGGGCATCGTTGCGGGCGACGTGGAGGAGCCAATCGCCGAAGCACTTGTGGGGGTCGCCGTCGCCGGTCGGGCCGAACAGGGCCGGCACGGCATGGCGACGCGCCTGGCCTTGGGCCTCGAGGACCTGCTGCAAGGCGGCGTTGACCGCGGCGCTGATGCCCTCACTGAGCCGGCCAAGGGCCTGCTCGATGCTCCGTTGCACCAGCGGCCCTAACGGATCCGCGGGGCCTTCGGCGGGAGCGGTCGGCAGCGCAGAGATACCGTCGGCCGCCTTGGGGGCAACCTCGGCGGGAGGGGGGAGCGGTTCCAGGTTTGCGGGCACGTGCATGGGAGAACTCCTTGCTGAAGCGGGACAAATGTTCGGGAAGCAGTTGAGCCCCTGGGCGTCCGCCCCGCCCGCGCGGGGCGGGGCGGACCGCTCAGACCCGGCCCTGGAGCCGGTCGAGTGGGCGCTGGGCACTCCGCCGCCCCAACGCCTCCCAGTCGATGGCCTCCAGGGCCTGCCGCACGGCATGGGCGACCTGCTCGCTAGGGGAAAGCGGCCCCAGGCCGAGGGCCTTGAGCACTGCCGGCGGCAGGCCGGTCTTCGACACCGCCTCGACCACGGCGTGCTGCTGCGCCGGCAGGTAGACGCAGGCGTACTCCAGCAGCACCCACTCCTCGATGACGAAGCGGACCGTCTTCCACTCAGGCCGGCGGCGCCGCTCGGCCTCGGTCGGTCGGCGGCTGCGCGTGGGCAGGAAGCCGATCGACTTGCCGCGGAGCAGCCCGGCCTGGATGAGGGCCAGGACATGGTCGGGGAGCCAATCGCCCGTCCAGCCAGCGGGCCGAGGCGGGTAGTGGGTCTTGGCCTTGATGCCGGTGCGGCCGCCGTCGCGCACCAGGCGGCGCCACAGGCTGCGGCCGACGGGCGGCAGGTCGTAGTTGTGTTGCAGGGTGACGATCGGGTTAAGGGCAAAGTGATCGTCGTTCATCCCCTGGGCGCGGACGACGTCGCCGCTGCGATCCACGTCCTCGGTGGTGATCCAGCTGATGTCGGCACGGTCGCCCGGCTCCAGCTGGGTGACGGCGGGGTCGATGAGCGTCTTGCGGTAGCCGTGGGCCTCGTCCTTGGGGAGGGTGCGGAGCAAGGCATCGACGGCCTTGGCCTGCTGGTCGGGCATGGGGAAGCCGAGGGGGCCTTCGGGGTAGCGCATGGTGGTGTCCTAGTGCGGGGTGCGGGTTCGTCGCTTGCGGGCGGTCGGCTCGGCCGGCGGCCAAGCCGACCGCGGTCAGTACCTTGTCACCAGTTTCGGCGGTGCGGCGGCCCCGGGGCCTCGCCCCAAGGGACCGGCGGCAGGCCGCGCTCCTGGCGGACCTCATTGATGGTGCGGACACCCCAACGGAGGTCGCACTCCTGCTCCGCCAAGGCAGCCTGACGGTCATCCGGCACGGGATCGTCGCTGGCCAAAAAGAGGCGGCCGCTGGGGTCGAACAGGGGCAGCAGTTGTTCGTTCAGTTTGTCGTCGCGGCGGCGAAGCCGCGGCCGGATCGCCTTGCGGGCATGTTGCGCCTCGGCCGCCTGGAGGTTGGCCAGGTTGGTCTCGCTGGTGAGAAACGCCAGGGGGACGCCGAAGGCATTGGCGATGTCCTCCTTGGTGGCGCGCAGCTCGGCCAGGGCGGCCAAGTCCGCCGGCCGGTGGCTGAGGAGATGCACCCGCAGGCCCGTGTCGGCGACCAGGATGCGGCCGGCGCCGCCGCGGCGGCAGACCTGGTTCCACTGCGCTTCCAGCCGGGCGCGTTCCTCGGGGCTAAGGGCCTCCTCCGGGCTGACGATGGCGCTGGGCAGGGCGTAGTTGTCCCAGGTCGCCTGTTTGAAGGCGCGGTATTCGCTGGCCAGCAGCACGCTGTCGAAGGCGGCCCGCAACGGGCTGAGGCCCGCATGGTACGGATCGCCCGGGTCGGGATAGCGGAAGTGGATGATCTCCTCCGGGGCGAAACGCTGGGCCTGCCCACCGGGGCGATATTCGTAGTAATCGACCACCGCGCTGGAGCCGGGCTGACGCCGGGGTGTCACATGCTGGCTGGGGAGGACCCAGATCTCCCGGGGCACGCCCAAGACGTCGCGGCGCAGCAGCCAGTAAGCGCAGCCGAAGACTTCCTGATATAGCGTCGTCAGCTCCCACAGGTCGAAGGCGTTATGGACCGGGTTGACCTGGCGGAGCAGCGTCAAGAGAGGATGGTCGAGCACTTCGGCGATGCAGCGGCCGGGCAGGCGCTGGCCCAGGCGGCGTGCCTGGGCCGGCGCCAGCTGCCGCGTCGCGCAGCGGGGCGGGGGCTCACCCGGAGCGGTGCTGACGTACAGCCGCGGCGGAAACGAGGCACAGACGGCGGCGTTGAGGCTGGCGCAGGCGTAGGCGGTGTTCCGCAGCTCAGCCAGTAACTCGCTCGCCAAGGGAGGGCGGCGGCGGCCGGCATCCCACCATGTCGCCCCCAGCGGGTCCATTCCCGAGCCAGCGGGTGGGGCGGTTTTGCGGCGCCAGCGGGCAAGCCAGCGGGTCAGCAGCGAAGGCATGACGATCTCCGACGCAAGGCGGGGGCGGGTCGGCGGCCGCCGGCCCGCCGCCGCGCCCAACCTCACCTGTGCCACAAAAGGTCGTTCTCCAGGCTCAGCCACGGCCGTTCCCCCGTCCCCGCCGCGGCCGGTTCGCCTGTGCGCCAGCGGGCCAGAAAGGCCGCATCCAACCGGGCAATGACATAGCGCAGGGCCGCCAAGGCGTGGTTGTGGGCGTCGATCGGTTCCTCGCCGATCGGTCGGCCGTCGGCGGCCCGGGGGTAGCGGTACAGCCGGGCCTCGGCCAACAGGTTCGGCGCCGCTTGCCGCCGCACCCGCAGCCGGCCGGTCTCCAGCCGGGCGGTGACTGCGGCAATCCCCGCTCGAAGGTCGTTGCCGCCGCGGCGGACCGTCAGCCCCGCGTGGCGGAGCGCTTAGATCTCCTGCCGCCCGGTCGGGTCGGCATACCACACCACCTGGCGGGGCAAGTGCGGCAGATGCTCGTGCAACGGCCGTTCCCGCGCGTACCGCTCGCCCACGATCCACAGCACGTCGTCGGCGTCGGTGAAGCCCCAGACGGCGGCGAAGGGATTGCGGAAGCCGAAATCAATCCCGCCGACCCACGGTCGGCCGCTGCCGTCGGGGCCGTCATCGACGCCGCAGCGCTGCTCGAAATCGGGAAAGACCAGCCCCTCCAGGCTCTCGAACGAGCATTCGTACTCCTGCCGCACCCAGCTGTCGCCCAGCGCCCGGCGCTCCTCGGCGAGAAACTCGGGGCTGATGCGCGGGCAATCACCGACGCCGACGCGAAACCGCTGCCAGGCAGGACCGCCCGCGGTCCACTCGTGCCAGAAGAAGCCCCGTTGGCCAAACGGCGTGGACAGGCAGATGATGCGTCCGCGTGACGCCGCCAGCATCGGCCGCACCGCCCGGTACAATTCGTCGGGGATGCGGGCCGCCTCGTCGAGCAGCAGCAGACCGACGTTGCTGAACGAGCGGACCGTCTCTTCCCGGCTGGGCAAGGAGATGACGCGGCTTTCGTTGGCCAGTTCCAGGCGGGTCTGGCTCTGAAAGCGCGCGGGGACAAGGCTGCCGACGGCCCGATGGAGGTCCACCACCTTGCGGAGCAACTCGGCCGATTGCCGCAGGCTCGGAGACAGCAACAGGGTGAGGCTGCGGCGGCGAAACAGGGCGGTGTGCAAGGCCAACGCGGCCACGGCGGTGCTCTTGCCGGCTTGCCGTGAGCCGACCAGCAAGACCTGGCGCGCTTGGCAGCGGAGGAGTTGCTGCTGCCATGGGTCCGGGGTCAGGCCGGCCGCTGTCAGCAGGGCAGCGGGATCGAGCGCCAGCCGCAGGAGGCCGATCGGGTCCACTGAGGCAGGTGGCACCATAGCAACACCAGCAGGATAGTGAACATATGTATACACCCACCCTACCACGGTTCCGCCGGTCAAGACAAGGTCAGTTGTCGTGCGGGTGTCCTTCTGGATTTCGGCAGGGCGAGGTGCCGGGGGCGCAGAGGGATTGATCGGTTCGCGCTCGCGCGAGGATGGCAGACGTGCGGGGAGTCCGTGGGGAGCGCGAAACGATGAATCGGGAGCGGGAAACGATGAATCGGCGGGGAGTGAGAAAAACCGCCGCCTGAAGCGCGGCGTCACCCCGCCCCAAACGATAGCGCGCCTCGTCGTGCCCCTGGCCCGGCGGGGGCCGGGCCATTGGACGGCCGCCGACCCGCGGCATATTCCTGATCGAATGCATGGGCTGGAGTTCCGCGAACCGGTCAGCACCTGGACGCACCTGGTTTGGATGCTCCTTTCGCTGCCGGCAACGGCGTGGTTGTGGTCGGGCAGTCGCGGTGACCGGCCCAAACAGATCAGCCTCCTGGTCTTCGGCGTCAGCCTGTTTCTCTGCTTTGCGGGCAGCTCGCTGTATCACGGCGTTTGCCTGCCGCCGGATTGGGTCGATTTCTTCGAGATGCTCGACTTCATCGGCATCTACCTGCTGATTGCCGGCAGCTGCACGCCGATTGCCTTCACCTTGCTGCGGGGCCGTTGGCGCTGGGGCATCCTGGCGTTGGCCTGGTCGTTCGCGAGCGTGGGTATCCTTCTGCGGCTGGCGCTGGGGCAGGTTTCCCCGTGGGTGTACAACAGCCTGTACTTGGCGATGGGTTGGGGGCTGGTCAGCTGCTACTTCGAGCTGGCCCGGGCGGTGTCGCACCGCGCCTTGCTCCTGGTCCTGGTCGGTGGGGTCTTGTACACCATCGGGGCCTTGCTGAACGCCGTCAGCTGGCCGGCGCTTTGGCCGGGGGTCTTCATGGCCCACGAGCTGTTCCACGTGCTGGTGATGGCCGGCAGCGCGTGCCACTTTTTCTTCATGCTCCGCTGGGTCGTTCCCTATCCGCGGCAGGCGGCGGACTTGGCCGCCGAGGCGGCGACGGGCTGGGACAGCTCGGTGTCATCCGGGCCGATCTCCGGGTAGAAGCGATGAAGTTCCCGGCTTGACCGATGGGGCGGCTTTGACTAAGCTCCCGGCCATCGAGGTCGTACGGACGCAACCTGAGACGACATCTCCGACTAGCTCCCGCAACGACTGATCCTGGGGTCTCCCTCGTGGGCCTTCATTGGGAGCGTCCGCAGCCCTTGTGGCTGGCGAACGACCCGACGGCGCGGGGTCGGAAGGAAGAGGCGGGCGTGCCCTGGAAGGGGCCTGGCTCGATGGGGGCCGGGTCTATTCCGGGCATTGCCCGCGCGCCGAGGCCCGCCGCCAGACCATCCCACCCTGCCGGCCGGCGGCCGGCAGGCGAAGGCGCGGCGCTCGGGCGTCCTTCTGGATGCCGACAGTCCAAGGGTGCGGCGGTAGAAAGGGATTGATCGGCTCGGGCTCGCGCGAGGATGGGCGCCCCGTGCTGGGCACGCGGGGTGCGCGAACCGATCAATCGTGAGCGCAACCCCAGGCCTCGGCGGTGAGTGGGGAAAAACTACCGCCTCAGGCGCTCAATCCCGCCGCCAGCGGCAACAGGTACACCGCGGCGGTTGTTGCCATTGACCACGCTTGGGCAGGGTGGTATGGTTCCGCCCCGCGGCGGCGACCCACGCCGCGGAGGATCGAGGCCCGATGACCTTTTTTCCCTCGAACGTACTCGTCTCCGCCGCGCCGCTGCCGTCGCCGGTCGAGTGGGAGGAGACCCCCTGCCTGCTGTGTGGCGGCCGGAACTGGTCGCCCCTGTTGGAGGCCCAGGACCTCCGGGTTGGAGGATCGGGCTGCTGGTTCCGCGTGGTGCAATGCCAGGATTGCGGCCTGTGCTTCACCAATCCGCGGCCCAGTCCCCGCAGCATCGGTCAGTTTTATCCCCAGGACTACTGGACGCGGCCGGGCTGGCGGGCCCGCGGTCGACGCTCGCGCGGCTGGTCAAGCTGGCGGCGGGGATGGCCCGAACGCACCCATCTGGAGGTGCAAGGGAAAGGCCGGCTCCTGGACTTCGGCTGCGGCGCCGGCTCATTCCTGGAGCGGATGCGGCGGCAGGGCTGGCAAGTCACCGGGATCGACGTCTCGCCCCGCGCCGTCGAGCTGGTGCGGCGCGGCTTGGGGCTCCCCGCGGTCATCGGCTCGCTGCCCCATCCCGACTTCGCCCCCGCATCGTTCGACGTCATCACCATGTGGCATTCCCTGGAGCACGTTCATCAGCCGCTGGCAGTGCTCCGGGCGGCGCGGCAGCTCCTCGCCCCGGGAGGGCGACTCCTGGTCGCCGTGCCGAACATCGACAGTTTGCCCTTTCGCTGGTTCCGGGCCGCCTGGTTTGGCTTGGATCTGCCCCGGCACTTGATCCACTTCAGCCCGTGGACGCTGCAAGCCATGTTGGAGAAAGGGGGGTTCCGCCCCGGCCCGGTGCGGCACGTCCGCCAGGCCAGCTGGCTGCGTTCCTCGGCGCGTCTGGCCTGCGCGATGGGACACGGGCCGAACTGGCTGCGCTGGTTGAGGCGCCGCCCCTTGGCCGGCGTCGCCTCGTGGTACAGCTGCTACGCCCGCCAATCGGATTGCCTGTTCGTCACCGCCGTGGCCGACACCACGCATGCGGTGGCGGTCGGCTGAGGCCGACCGCCACCCCCTGACGACCGCCTACCCCGGCCCGATCTTTGCCGTCGGCCTCTGTTCCGCGTCACGGCGCTGCCTTGCCCAGCAAGTGCCGCAACGCCCCCTCCAAATGCGGAAAGCGGAACACGTAGTCGGTTTGCAGCAACTGCACCGGCTGGACCCGCGCACTGCTCAGGAGCAGTTCGTCGGCCAGCTCGCCGAACAGCAGCCGGGCGGCGAACGCCGGCATCGGCAGGATGGTCGGTCGGCCGAGAACCTTGCCCAGGGTCTTGGTGAACTCGCGGTTGGTCACAGGATTGGGGGCAACGGCGTTGACCGGGCCGCTTAAACGGTCGGTGACGAGCACGTGCTGGATGGCGCCGATCAGGTCGTCGAGGGCGATCCAGCTCATGAACTGGTGGCCATCACCGATGGTGCCCCCGACACCGAGCCGGAAGGGGAGGAGCATCTGGGCCAAGGCGCCGCCGGCGGGACTGAGGACGACGCCGATGCGGAGGTTGACGACACGGATGCCGGCGTCGCGCGCCGGCTGGGTAGCCCGCTCCCAATCGAGGCAGACGGTGGCCAAGAAGCCGGACCCAGGTGGGCTCTCTTCGGTCAGCAATTCGTCGCCGCGCGACCCGTAGTAGCCGATGGCGGAGGCGCTGACCAGCACCCGGGGGGGCGGCGTGCCGCGGGCCAGGGCCTCGCACAATCGGCGGGTAGGTCCGACGCGGCTGTCGCGGATCCGGAGTTTCTTCGCGGCCGTCCAGCGCCCCGAGGCGATGTTTTCTCCCGCCAAATGGACGACGGCGTCAATGCCGGCCAGTTGTGCGGCATCGAGCAAGCCGCGCTCCGGGTCCCAGGCGATGGCGTCTCCCTCCGCTTGGGCGGGGACGCGCACCAGGCGGCGGACACGATGGCCACCGCTCGTCAACAGCGGCACCAGGGCCGAGCCAATCAAACCATGCGAACCACTGACCAGAACGTTCATCGGAACTGCTCCCGCGAGTGGCCGAGGTCGGCAAAGTCGGCGGCCCACACCGCCGGCCAAGGGCTGCCGGTCGCTGCCGGCCCCGGCCGCTGGCCCAGACCGGTCAGCCGGGCCAAGAGCGCCATCGGCCGCAAGGCATATTTTATGCAATCCTCCACATCGACCCGGTCTCCCTCCCAGTTGAGTGTCCTTCTGATTTTCGACGGGACGAGAGTGCAGCGCCGGAGAGGGATTGATCGGTTCGCACTGGCGTCAACAAGTGAAAGGCTCGCTGGGCACGCAGCGAGGCTGAGCCGATCAATCGGGAGCGCCGAGGAAATCGGCGGGGGGTGGGGAAAACCGCCGCCTGGAGCACGCAACCTCGCCCCTGGCATTCGATGTCGGTCCTGCCCGGCGCCGCGCGACCTGTGCCGCAAGCCAGCACCGGACCGGCTCCGGGCGATCGGGCGGCGCAGAGGCCTGACCCGAGGACGGGACTGAGTTGGGTCGAGAAGGCGAAAAATGTGATGAAAGCGCGGAAGAGCTTCCGAGATAAGTAGGGCGGTCCGCGCGGCCCCCAAGACCGCCAACGCACGAGAAAGGGGACAGCGGCGTGAACAGCCTGCGGCTCATCACCCTCGACGGGCACGCGATGTTCGCTCCCTGCTGCCGCTGTGCCAAAGGCCAGCAGCGCTGGGACCGGATCGCCGGCAAGCCGTATTGTCCCCATTGCCAGGAAGCCCTGGCCCGGGGCGAGGCACCCCCGCTGGTGGAACGCACTGAGCCGCGGGTTTGCGCCGCCTGCGCCCGGCGGGGTACGGTGGCGTTCATTTCCTTCCCCCTCGATCACGCGCAAGCAGTCGAGATCGACCTTTGTCCTGACCATCTCCGCGGCCTGGTGGCCCGGCAGCTGGGGCCCCACGCTTACTTCCAGTTGGCGCGGCAGCTGCACACGCTCGGCATCGACGCCGACGACATTTTTCTGTTGCACGGCGCCTTTTACGACGAATGCGGCCGGGCGCTCCGCCCGGCCTTGGATACCGACGAATAAGCCCAACGCCTCCCCGCGCGCGGTTAGCGCCTTGGCTCACGACCCAGCCGCGTGAGCAGCTCAGAGCGTCCGCCGAGGTTGGCGGCTTACGTCGGCGCGCTTGGGATCAGCTGGCCGCGTCGCCCGTCTCGTCGGCCTTAATAGGGAGCTTGACGATGAACGTCGAGCCTTTGCCGACGGCGCTTTCCACCCGGATCCGGCCCTGGTGCTGCTCGATGATCTGGCGGCAGACGCTCAACCCCAAGCCGGTGCCGCCGTGGCCGTGCTCGTCGGGTTCCTTGGTGGTGTAGAACGGCTCGAAGATCAGCCGCAGCTGGTCGGGCGGGATGCCGACGCCGGTGTCGGCGACGCGGATTTCGACCATTTGGGAGCGAAGATTTTCCCGGACGTCGATTTTCAGTCGGCCGCCACGGGGCATCGCCTGGCGGGCATTGATGATGAGGGTCAGGAGGACCTGTTCGATTTGGCCTGGGACCACGCACGCCTGGGGTCGGCCGTGGAATCGGGTCTCGACTTGGACCTGGTGTTTTTTCAGGTCTTTTTCGGTGAGGACGAGGACTTCTTCGACCAGTTGGACGATGTCGGTTGGCTGGCGTTGGGTGGAGTGATTGCGGGCGAAGCCGAGCATGCTGTTGACGATGGTGGCGGCGCGTTGGGAGCTTTTGAGGATGCGTTCCAGCGCCTGGGAACGGGCGCGGTCGTCGCCTTCGGCGCGGAGGCCGAGCTTGGCGTAGTTGATGATGGTGGTGAGGATGTTGTTGAATTCGTGAGCGACGCTGCTGGCCAAAGCGCCGACGCTGCTGAGGCGTTGGGCTTGGAGAAGTTGTTGTCGAAGTTGTTCGGTTTCGGTGGTTGGGACCAGCACGTCCTCGCCGGTCATGGGGTCGCCTCCTCGGCACGGGTGAGGGTCTGCTCGCCACATGGGCAGGAAGCCGGGGCTGTGGTGTCGGCAGGCCGCCGGAGTCCCCGGCCCAATTGGTATCGGCGTGGCGTGGTGGCGCACTTCATCGGAAGTCGTTTCCTTTCAAGCCATTAAGTGCAGCAATCCGGGAGGGGGCCGGGGGCTGGGCGGGGGAACCAGACTTCCGCGGCGGGAGAGACTGCACAAGCGGCAGGTCAGGTTGCGGCCTGCCTCGGCCGGCTCAGCCGGCCGAGGCGCTTGCCAAGGGTGCGCCGCCGCGTTAACTTGACGCTTGCTTGCGGGGGTGTCACCCCTGTTTCCAGCCCCGGGAGAGCAACCATGCGCCGCACATTGTGCCTCGCCCTGCTGGCCGCGGCCACGCCGACGGCGGCCTTGGGCCAAACCGCCAAAAAAGAGCCGCCGCCCATGTTGACGACGGCCGCCGTCCAAAGCCGCGAGGCGGTGTTCAAACGAACGCCCCAGGGCGACTTGGTCATGCACCTCTACCTGCCGCCCGATTGGAAGGCCAGCGACCGTCGGCCAGCGATCATCTTCTTTTTCGGCGGCGGTTGGTCGGGCGGCTCGCACGTCCAGTTCATTCCCCAGGCGCGCTACCTAGCCAGCCGCGGCCTCGTGGCGGCCTGCGCCGACTACCGCATCGCCTCCAAACACAAGACAACTCCCGATGTCTGCGTCGAGGATGCCAAAAGCGCCATCCGCTGGCTCCGCGGCAAGGCCCCAGAGCTGGGCATCGACCCCGATAAGGTCATCGCGTCCGGCGGTTCGGCCGGGGGACATCTGGCAGCAGCGACGGCCCTGGTGCCCGGTTTCGACGCCGCGACCGACGACCGGAAAATCTCCTGCAAACCAAACGCCCTGGTCCTGTTCAATCCCGCCCTGAACCTCGAAGGACGCTCAATGAAAGGCGCGGACGGCAGCGATGTCGCCAAGGCCATTTCGCCGACGCTCTTTCTCGACCAGACGCTCCCGCCAACCATCATCTTCTTTGGCACGGCCGATCGGCTCCTGCCGCAAGGGGAGGAATTCCTGACCAAGGCGAAAACCCTCGGCCGTCGGGTCGAGCTGTGGACCGCGGCGGACATGCCGCACAGCTTCTTCAACCGCTCGCCGTGGTTGGAGGTGACGACTCGGAAGATGGACGAATTTTTGGCGGGGTTGGGGTACTTGAGCGGTTCGCCGACGGTCGCGCTTCCGGCGGGGGCGGGAGAGCTGAAGAAGGTGGACTGAGGTTGCGGGCCACCACGGGGCCGGAGCGGCGGCGGGGCCGAAGCGGCCCGGCCGCCGCCCTCCTCACAGCACCCCCAACAGAAGCTCCGTCACTAGCTGGTCGAGCCGCTCGTAGGGCAGGCGTCGGGCCGCCAGGGCGTTGACGTCGAAGTTCATCTCCTTCAGCTTCCGGGCCTGATCAACGCTGTACTTCGTCAGCATGCCGCCCAGCTCCGGGTTTGCCCCGTGGATCTCCTTCAGCAGGTCTTGGATCTCCCGGCATTCGTTGAACTTCTGGACCTTCTCCTTCATGATCTTGTACGTCCGCATGTTCCGTTCGACGAAGTCCCAGGGGTCCGCCTCGGTCCGGTAGGGGTGGGCGTCGAAGCCGATGGTCCCTTCGTAACGGTGGTCGGTCAGGAGCTTGGTGGTGAAGAACGCTTCCTTCAGGTCGTCGCTGCCGAAGCTCAAGTCCTGATCGAAGCGGAGCGGCTTTTGGCCATTGAGATGGACGTCGAGGAGTTTACCGGCGTCGAGGGCTTGGGCGAATTCGTGGTAAGGGTTGAGGCCGGCCATCTTGATGTGGGCCGTCTCGGGATTGACCCCGACCATTTCAGGATGGTCCAAGGTCGCGATGAAGGCCAACATGCTGCCGACCGTGGGGAGATAAAGGTCGCCCCGCGGCTCGTTGGGCTTGGGCTCGAGGCTGAATTTGAGGCCGTAACCCTGGCTCAGGACGTATTCGCAGAGAAAGTTCAGGGCGTCGCGGAACCAGCCGGCGGCCGAAACCGGGTCTTTGCTGGCATCGACCTCGACGCCCTCGCGGCCACCCCAGAAAACGAAGACTTCGGTGCCCAACTCGGCGGCCAAGTCGAGGCAGTGCATTACTTTCTGGGTGGCATAGGCGCGAATGGCCGGGTCCGTGCTGGTGAAGGCCCCATCCTTGAAGACCGGGTGGTAGAAGAGGTTGGTGGTGGCCATCGTCGGACGGATGCCCCAATCGTCGATGGCCTTCTTGAGGTCGCGGACGATCTGATCGCGTTGGGCGGCACTGGCCCCCAGGGGGACGATGTCGTTGTCGTGAAATTCAAAGCCGTAGCACAGCCGCTCGGCCAGGCCGCGGATGCACTCCAGCGCGGGTAACTCGGGCCGAGTCTGGTCGCCAAACGGATCGCGCCCTCGGTTTTGAAGGCACCAGATGCCGAAGGCGAACTTGTCGGCCTTGGTCGGAGCATAGGCGGACGAAGGCATGGATACGGTCTCTCAGACGAAGTCGATCGGTCAGGAAATCATCCCGTTGCTCAATGGAGCGTGCAGTTCGGCTTCTTTCTTCCGGAATTGGCGCAACACCACCAGGGTTTCGATTGCTTCCAGCACCAGCGCGGCCCCGATGACCCAAGGCAAGAAATCAAACATGCGGTTCCAGAAATCGTTCTCTGGGCCAGGTGCGGGCCGTGGCATCATGAGCACGATGGCCAGCAGCAACGTCACCACCCCGAAAAGTAGGCTCTGAATCGTGACGTAGGTTCGGCGAGTGATGGGGACAAGGCCGTAGACTTTGACGCGGACGGGTTTCATGGCGGTTTTCGAGCGGTGCTCCGGCGGCGGATTGGGCGCACGCGAAACGATCAATCGAGAATGATCAATCGAGTTTTTCTCCTTGTCACGCCGCGGGACGCGAAGCTGCGGAATCAGTTTTTTCGCGCCCCGCAGCGGTGCTGCGGCGGAGGATTGGGCGAACGCGGAACGAACAAGCGAGTTTTTTCCCCGGTGGCCCCCCCGGAACGCGCAACGGTGAATCCCCCATGGGGATTAGCGCGCTGCAGCGGCGGCTCGCGGCTTCAGCTCCCGCGCCGCCTGCATCAACGCCACCACAAACGCCGGCAAGTCGTCGGGCTTGCGGCTGGTGATGATGTTGCCGTCGCGGACCACCTCGGCATCGACGTAATGGGCCCCGGCATTGATGACGTCGTCTTTGATGGCGAAAAAGCACGTCGCCTTCCGCCCCTTCAGCGCCTGCGTGGAGCAGAGGAGCCACGGCCCGTGGCAGATGGCTGCCACCGGCTTACCCTGCTCCGCCATGCTGCTGACCAAGCGGATGACCGCCTCGTGCCGGCGGAGGAAGTCGGGGGCGAAGCCGCCGGGGATGACGAGCATGTCGAAATCGTCGGCGGACACCTCGCTGGCTGCCTTGTCGCTTTTGGCCGGGTAACCGCATTTGCTCGGATACGTCTGCCCGGCTTCGGGTCCGACGAGGGTGACTTTGACGCCGGCCTCGCGGAGCCGATAGACCGGGTACCACACTTCCATTTCCTGGTACTGTTGTTCGACGAGGACAGCGGCGCGTTTGCCTTGCAGGTC
>JANWYO010000173.1 GCA_025055215.1 Gemmataceae bacterium | reverse complement strand
TTCGGGTCGTTCACCGAACCGTGCGAATCCTTATCCTATCCCGGCACCGCCCGGCTGGCCCGTGGAATCCCGCTCAGCTGGCGCGCGGCCTGTCTCAGGGGACTCCTCCGGGAACGTGATGCCATTTTCGGCCAGAAGGCGGAGCAGCGGTTGAAGCTCGTCCGCGTAATGCCGCCACCGCCCCACCGATCGGGAGTAAATCGGCTGCCGCACCTGGCTGAGACTGGCGGTGCGGACCACCCGCTTCGTCTGGTGAAACGCCACACAGGCAGGGTCCCAGTCCAGGCCGATGAAATCGATCATCCGCCGGGCGGTCCCCTCCAGGTCGGCGACGGTCTCCTCGTAACTGACCTCCAGCATGGGCACCGGCAGCACCTGGCGCCAATGTTCCATCAGCCTCACATGGCAAATGATCCGCCAGGCGATGTCCTCCCAGTCACAAGCCCAGCGGATTTGCTTGAAGTTGGTCAGCCAGCACGACCAGGCGACGTCGCGGACATCGCGGCGGCTGTAGATGAACTTCGCCGAGGGGAACATGGCGGCCAGAAACCCGAGCCACAGATAGTTGTCGGGCATCTTGTCCACGATGCGCAGCGCCTTTGCATGGAGGCCGCGGAGTCGGCGGAGATGCTCCTGGGCCGATTGCTCGATCACCGAGCGGGTCAGGTGAGGTACGCACGCCGCGGGTGGCTCCTCGCGGCCCAGAAGCCGGGGCACCCGGTCGAAAATCTCCTTGGCCAGGGTGAGTTCTCCGGCCCCAAAGACCTGCGGGTGGCTGGCGAGGATCTGTTCGAGGAGGGTGGTGCCGGAGCGGGGCAAGCCGAAGACGAAAACCGGCAGCTCGCTGGCCACCCCCCAGCCACGGACGCGCTCGAAGAAGGCCGGCGAGAACTGCTTGCTCAGGAAGCGGACGAAGCCGGTGTGGTCAGCCCGATGATACGTCTTGCCCTGATGGACCCAGACCTCGCGGCGGCAAGCATTGGCTTGGCGGGCGTGTTCCGCCGCGGCGGCGTAGTCGCCGCGGTAATCGTAGACGTGTGCCAAGCCGTGGTGCAGCAGCGCCCGCCGCCAGTCGGAAAGGTGCTCGCGCTGGAGCAACGCGTGCATGGCGGCGACATCCTCCTCGGAAAGTCGGCCGCGTTCATGCGTCGCCAACAGCCCATAAGCCGCCGCGTTGTTCGGATCGTGGTTCAGGGCCTCCCGGTAGCATCGTCGGGCTTGTTCCAGGTCCCCGAGTTCGGCATACAGACCGCCGAGGTTCACATGGGCCTCGGCCAGATCCGGTTTCAGCCGCAGCGCTTCCTCGTAGCAAACTCGGGCCCCTTCCAGGTCGCCTTGTTCTTGAAGGGCGTTGCCCAGACCGTTGCGCGCTTCCGCATGATCCGGCTGGAGCTGAAGCGCTTTGCGATAGTGTTCGATGGCCTCGGCGTAACGCTCCTTGGCCATCAGGGCACTGGCCAGGAACGTCTCCACCCGGGCCGATTGGGGTTGGAGCCGGAGCGATTCCTGGTAGCAGGCGATGGCCTCGTCGAGGTTCCCCTCCTCCTGAAGGGCTTGACCCAGGTTGCCATGGATCATCGCCTCGTTCGGCTTGAGCTGAAGCGCCCGCCGGTAGCACTCCTTGGCTTCGTCAATCTTGCCTTGGGCGCGAAGGACATTACCCAGGTTGCTCAGCCCTTCCGCGAACTCGGGACGGAGACGCACCGCCTCCTGACAATGGACCAGGGCCTCGTCCGCTTGGTCCAATTCCAAGAGCAATTGGCCCAGGTTGCTGCGGGCGAGGTACAGATCGGGCTGGAGCCGTACGGCCTCACGGAAGCATCCCAGGGCTTCTTCCAATCGGCCTTGCTCGCGGAGGGCGCTTCCCAGGTTGTTGTGGGCCAGGGCGAAGTCGGGACGGAGGGCGATCGCTTCCCGAAAGTGGGTAATCGCCTCCTCCCCGCGACCCTGACCTTGGAGCGCCAAGGCCAGGTGATTGTGAGCGTCGGCGTTATGCGGCTCAAGCCGAACCGCTTTCTCGGCGTGAGAGACCGCGTCGGGCAGTTGGCCCAACGCCCGATGCGCCTCGGCCAGGTTGGAATGAAACACCGCCGCTTCCGGCTTCAAGGCCACCGCTCGCCGCATGAAACGAACGGCCTTCTCTGCTTGACCGCGTTGGTGGGCGATCACCCCCAGGAGATGCAGCGCATCGGCATTGTCGGGGTTGTCGTCGAGCGTTTGGCGGTAGATCAATTCCGCTTCGTCCAGCTTGCCTTGCTTGTGCAGTTCGACAGCCCGATAGAAGGCGTTGGACATAATATCGCCGTCTCGTCGCCGAGGGGGATCGTTGCCGGCCGATGGCCCCTGAACTCCTACCGCCAATGCCGCCCTACTCTACCAAGGAGCGGGGGGCGTGGGAACCAGAACCTGGCGGTTGTTATGACGTTTGAGCCGGTGGGGATGTGCCTATCGTTTAAGCGAGGTTGAGCGCTCTGGGCGGGGGGTTTTTCGCGCCTCCCGCCGATTCATCGTTTCGTTCACGCTGGGCAGGCAGCGAGCGGGGAAAGAGCGATCTCCCTGCCTGCCGAGTTCACGTCTCCCATGTTCAAGCGAGCACAGACCGATTAATCCCTCTCCGCTACCGCAACGTCGCTCCTAAACCAGAGGGACAACCGCCAGCAGTCTTTCAATTGGTTAAGGTCGATACTACCGTTTCTCCCGAACAAATCGTTCAATTCTGTTCCGTCGCTGGTCGATAACGAAGGACGAACCCCGGCCTTGGGCCTTGGGAAAAGGGACGCGGCGCGCCGGGCGCGGAGAAAGAGGGAAAGCCCTATGGCGTGGCACGAGATTTGGGGGCGGACGTGGTGGAAGGGGCTGGCGCGAACGGGCGCGACGTTGGCCGCCGCGGCCGCCGTGGGCGGCGCGGCGAGCGCTCAAGTGGGCCGGCGGCTGCCAGTGGGACCACCACCGACTCCTCCGGTGGCCATCGTCCCGGTGCGCGCGACCCAAGCCATCGCGCCGCAACAAACCGAAGCGCGCGTCCAGCTTGCCTGGGAAGCCGATCCGGTCACGTTTTCTCTCCACCTCCAGGCGCGAGTCGAGGGCGCTCACCTGCACGTCGCTGGTTACGTCCCCAACGAAGCGGTACGCCGGCATGCTTTACACGTGGCCCGGAGCCACAGCTCCCTTCCCGTTATCGACGGCCTCAAGGTCCATCCGCACGTCGTGCCGCGGTCGCAAGCGGTCAGACCGGCTGCGGACGTTCTTCAGTCGGCTCGCGAGGTCCTGGCGAAGGAGTTCGGGGAACAAGCCGCGGGCATCGACATCCATGTCGAGCGCGACGGTCGCGTTCGCGTCACGGGAACGGTGGCCTCGCTGGATGATCTCTTGGCCGTCAACCGGCACCTGCGTCGGGTGACGGGCTGCACAGCGGTGATGAATCAGCTGACGATCGGAGCGGTGCCCGCAGTAGCTCCGGCGACGGGCCGCACTGCGGAGACGGTAAAAGCACCCGCTCGGAGCAGCCCGATTCCATCAGCGGTCAACCCAACCTCCTCTTCGGTGCCGACGGTGTCCCCCGCGGCGCCGGCGGTTCCGTCCAGCGATGCCAACACGGCGGCGCCGGTCTTACCCCCACCCAGCGACAAAACTGTGGCGAACACGGCGGCGCCGGCCCTGCCGCCGCCGCCCAGCGATCTGACTGTACCGTCGATCTCGACCCCTTTGCCGGTGCCGCCAGCGGCCCCGGCTGCTCCACCGACGTTGACCGTGGTGCCCCCTCCGTCCCCGGCAGCACCAATCACCACGGCCTCCGGATCGGATTCGACCAAACCCGACATGGTGACCACCGCCGAGGTTTCGACCTCTGCCGCGGCGTCGCAACTCGTTGGTCCCCAGCTCGATCCTTTGCCGCCAACCAGCCCGACGGTACTCACCAAAGCCGAGGCTTCTAGCCCGTCGCCGCCCGCGGTGGCGATTGGTCCCGCGGTGTCCCCGCCGGTCATGGGAGTCTCACCGAGCGGGCCAATCATCATCCAGGGGTCCACGGCCTCAACGCTGTCCACGCCGGTCCCAAATATTGTTACCGAGCCGAAACCCTCCACGTTTGCTCCTGCTGTCGTCGCCCAACCGCTGCCGGTCGGTCCCGTTCAACCGGCACCAATGCCCCCGGCGGTCGTCGAGCCGGTGAAGTCCCCGCCGGCGGCGGCCGAGTCGGCATCCGCGGTCTCTCCGTCGCCGACGACGACCTCGGTTCCGGCGACGGCGGCCAAGGCGGCCGTCCCCTCGCCGACGGCGATCTCTCCGCCGAACGGAGCGGTCTCCGCGACGGCGGGGTCAGCATCGACCGTGTCCCCGTTGGCGGCCCCGACGCATTCGCCCGCTGTGCTACGAGCGACGCCCACGACCGCCGGGGCTGTTACTCAGCCGGCCGTGCTCAGTCCGTATGGTCGAATGCCTCAGCCGCAGCTGGCATCCGCCAAGTCCCAACCCAACCAAGAATCGATGGCAGCGGCTCCCCCGAAGGCCACTGGCCCCACGCCGACGCCCACGGCATCACCGAGCGCCGCCCCGAAGACTTCACCGCGCCTGGTGCCGGTGCCGGTCAGCCCTCCCAAGCCGGCACCGATGGAGGGCGGCTATGTGACATCGGGCATGGCCACCCTCAGCGGCGCGGACCTCGGCGAGTTGTTTGCCGACGCCTCCACTCCGACCCCCGCCCCCGCGGTGTCGGGCGGCTCACCAGCCACCGTGGTCTTCGACGGCATTTGGGAGGAAGCTCCTCCCCCCGCCCCCCGACCGGACCGGCTCCGCGAACGCATCGAAGCCGCCTGTGCCGGTCGGGCCCGCAACGTCTCGGTCAACATCGTTTCGCCGAAGGTAATCCAGGTCGGCTTTGAGGTCCGTGACGCGGCCGAGGGCGACCGACTGGTGACGACCATCGCCTTACTGCCCGAGTTGGCCCCGTACCAAGTCGATTTCGACATTCAGGTGGCGCCGTAACGAGGCTCCGCGGAGAGGCCCCCCGCGGAGCCGATTCCTGACACAGCGGTGCTCGTCATTCCTTTTACGCCGCACTTCTGACCTGAAAACACTCGTATCCTCGGCCGCCGCTTCGCGATGAGAGTTGACAGCGGTGGAATGCGCCTCTAGGTTTAACACTGAGAGGCGGCGGCAATCCTCGGAAAAAAGATCAGCGAGGAAAACTGGGCGCTTCGCATTCCCACGGGGCGTCGAAGAGAGGGCTGCGGCCGGCCCCTCTGGTGGGCGCGGTTGGTCGGCGCGTCGAAGGTCCGAGCGTCCAGGGAGACCTGTCCCCGGGATTGCTGCGTCGGTTGGAACACGTCGTCGAGCAGTCGATGCGAGCCGTCCCGGACGAACGCCACGTCCCTCAGGGCAAGTTTGCGGTCAGGGTGTTCCAGGCAATTGGGGACGGGTACAGGAAAGGTGTGTATCTTAGCGAACGGGAGGCAGGCGCGGGAGGCATCTGCCTCGGGTCGTAAGTCGCCTGTCGAATCCGGGGGAGCCAGTTTGACCGCACCGATTCCAAGGGCGATAAGACAATGGGGCCTCCTCCCGGTCTGCACGGAGGCTGCGCGGCGATGGCCCGCGCACGGGGAGGTCGACACCGGCAGGGAAAGGTCACCATGTTGCGGCACACTTTGGTAGTGCTGACGGGTCTGCTGCTCGTCAGTCCCGCCGGCGCGGCCGCTTGGGCCGACGCCATGTTCGAGGAGTTATCGAAAGACTTTGGCTCGGTACCCCGGGGTTCGACACTGACCCATCCATTCCGGCTGACCAACAACACCGGCCAGACCGTGCAGATCGCCAGCATTCGCGTTTCCTGCGGCTGTGTCTCGGCGATGGCCCTTCAAGGACAGATACCCCCCGGCGGCAGCACTGTGGTCTTGGCGCAAATGGACACCAGCCGGTTCAGTGGCATCAAGAACGTGACCATCTACGTCCAGTTCAGCCAGCCCCGGTTCGATGAAGTTCGCCTTTGGGTCCAGGCCAACAGTCGCGACGACCTGACCGTCACCCCTGATTCGCTGGCCTTCGGGCAGATCAAGCGGGGGAGTGCCCCGAGCGCGTCCGTGACGGTGACGTTCCGGGGAAACAATCAGGCACAAATCCTGGGGGCATCGTGCGAGAGCAATTACGTCCAGGCCAAGGTCCGGGAATTGCGTCGGGACGTTATTGAGGTCAGTTACGAGGTGACGGCCCAGCTGCGGGCGGACGCTCCCGTCGGCAAGTGGTACACCGACGTGTGGCTGACCACCAACAACGCCGCCTCGCCGAAAATCCGTATCCCGCTGACCGTGGAGATTGAATCGGCGCTCACCGTCAGTCCCCCGACTGTCCTCCTGGGTAAAGTCAAGATCGGCAGCTCGGTGGAGCGCCGGGTCATTGTGCGGGGAGTCCGGCCATTCAAGATCGTGGACGTGAAGGGGACCGACGAGTTGCTGACGGCCCAACCGAGTTCGGACGAGCCTCGGACGGTGCATGTGCTGACGGTGGCCTTGAAAGGCAACAAGGTGGGTGAGCTAACGAAAACCCTCAAGGTGGTCACGGACCTGCCGGAAGAGAGCGAGATCGAGTTTCAAGCCAAGGCCGAAGTGGTTCCGTAGAATGGTCATCGGGGACGACCAGCCGGAAAGCCCGCGGGCCGCCGCCCGCGGGCTTTCGTCGTTACCGGGACGCCCCGGGGTCCGTCCCACGCTCGTTTGCATGAACCGGGAGAAGGGCATTCATGGGCCAGCGGATCGTCATCGACCCGGTGACGCGCATCGAAGGGCACGCCAAAATCACCATCTATCTGGATGAGTCCGATCGGGTCATCGACGCCCGTTTTCACGTCACCGAGTTTCGAGGCTTCGAGCGCTTCTGCGAAGGCCGGCCCTTGTGGGAGATGGCCGGCATCACCGCCCGGGTCTGCGGCATCTGCCCCGTCAGCCATGTGCTCGCCTCGGCCCGCGCGGGCGATCAGATCCTGGCGGTCGAGCCGCCGCCGGCGGCCCAGAAACTGCGTCGGTTCATGAACCTGGGCCAGATCATCCAATCGCACGCCCTCAGCTTCTTCCATCTCAGCTCCCCGGACCTCTTCCTGGGCATGGACAGCGACCCGGCGCGGCGGAACCTCTTCGGCCTGATCGCTGCGGAGCCGGAACTGGCTCGTGGCGGCATCCGGCTGCGGCAGTTCGGTCAGGAAGTCATCGCCTTCCTCGGCGGCAAAAAGATCCATCCTGCGTGGGCCGTCCCCGGGGGCGTCCGCCATGCCCTGGCCGAGGCCGATCGCGAAACCATCCGCCAACGCCTCCCGGAAGCCAAGGCCACGACCCTCCATGCCCTCGGACGCCTCAAACAGCTCCTCGACCAGAACCAGGAAGCCATCCAGGCCTTCGGTAACTTCCCCTCCCTCTTCCTGGGATTGGTCGGCTCGGATGGCTCGTGGGAGCACAGCGATGGCCGGCTCCGCTTCGTGGATAGCACCGGCCGAATCGTCGTCGATGGGTTCGATCCGGCCCGCTATGCCGACTTTATTGGCGAGGCTGTCGAATCGTCGTCGTATCTCAAATCGCCGTTCTATCGGCCCCTCGGTTATCCGGAGGGCATCTACCGGGTGGGGCCTTTGGCCCGGCTGAATGTCTGCACGCACATCGGGACACCGCTGGCCGACGGGGAGCTGACCGAGTTCCGCCAGCGAGGCGGCGGCACCGTCAACGCCTCGTTCTACTATCACTATGCCCGGCTGATCGAAATCCTGGCCTGCCTGGAACACATCGAGAGAATGCTGGACGACCCCGACCTCGGCTCGGACCTGCTCCGGGCACAGGCCGGCATCAACCGGCGCGAGGGCGTCGGCGTCAGCGAGGCGCCTCGGGGCACCTTGTTCCACCATTATCAGGTGGACGAACACGGCCTGATCCGGCGGGCCAACCTCCTGATCGCCACCGGGCAGAACAACCTGGCGATGAACCGCACCGTGGCCCAGATCGCCAAGCACTACATCCGGGGTCGGGACATTCCCGAAGGACTTCTCAACCGCGTCGAAGCCGGGATCCGCGCCTATGACCCCTGCTTGAGCTGCTCGACGCACGCTGTCGGGGCCATGCCGATCCATCTGCGCCTGGTGCGGCCAGACGGCTCGGTGGTGGCTGAACTTCGGCGACCCGGATGAAGCGCATCCTCGTCATCGGCTACGGCAATCCGTTGCGGAGCGACGACGGGGCCGGTCCCGTCGTGGCCCAGGCGGTCGCTTCGCTTCCCGGGGTGGAGACGGTCATCGTCCACCAGCTTCTGCCGGAGCTGGTGGACCGCCTGGCGAACGCCACCTGCGTGATTTTCGTGGACGCGGCCCAGGCCCCGCCGGGCGCTGGCGTCGAGCTGGCCTTGGTAAGGCCCGTGACCGACGAGGCACTGGCGGTGGGGCACACGTTCACCCCCGGCCAGCTGCTAGGGCTGACCCAACTGGTGCACGGGCGGACGCCCGAAGCCTGGCTGGTCACGGTGCCTGGCTGTTGTTTTGCGGTCGGGGAGGGGTTGTCGCCGACGGCCGCCGCCGGCGTCCGGCAGGCGTGCGGCTTGATCGAGCGGCTGGCAGGCGGGTTGTCCTTGGTCAGCTGCTCGCCGGCTGAGCGTACAAGCGACGCACCACGCGAATCAGCACCTGATCGACCAGCCACGGGCTGAGCTGGTGCGCCAGCAGGAGCCACCACGCCTCGACGCCGATGACGGTTTCGGTGCGGTTCTTTTCGATGGCGCGGAGCATTTTCCGGGCGAGCTTTTCCGGGGGCATGCCCCGCTCGAAGTCGATGACCATGCGGGCATCGCGCCGCAGGAGGCGGTCGCCCAGGGCGGTGCGCGTCAGGCCAGGATTGATCAGGAGGACGTCGATCCCGAAGCGGACCATCTCGCCGCGGAGCGCCTCGGTCAAGCCGCAGAGGGCGAACTTGCTGGCGGAATACTCCGACCAGGCCGGGATGCCCCGTCGGCCGCACATCGACCCCACGTTGACAATCGCCGGTTGCACTCCTTCGCGGAGCATGGGGATCGACTCGCGGATCAGTTCCGCCGGGGCGAAGAAATTCACCTCCATCACCTTGCGGAGGATGTCCTCGGACGAGTCGGCGAAGTGGCCATTGGTGCCAATACCGGCATTGTTGACGAGGATGTCCAGACCGCCGAAGCGGTCGCGGGTGGCGGCGAGGAGTCGGCGGCGATCAGCTTCGAGGGTGACGTCGCTGGGGACGGTCAGGACCTCGGCTCCCTCATCGGCGGCAGCCCGACCGGTCTCATCCAAGGCATCCGTGGAGCGTGCCGCCAGGATCAGCCGCGCCCCGCGCCGGGCGGCCTCGATGGCCAAGGCGCGGCCGATGCCGCTCGACGCTCCGGTGATCAACATCCGCTTGTTCCGCAAATCCCGCCGCATCGTCGGGCCCCTTCCGCTTCACTGATCTTACCGCGTCTTCCCGCCCATAAAGACTATCCGATGCCGGCCATGACTTGAATGTTTCTCGCGCCGGTTCCGTGGCTTACGGTCCGCCGCCGGCCGTGCCGGCGGCGGAACCGGCATCCGCGGCACCGCCGCACCGTTGCCGGCTGCCGTCGCGTCTGCCTCGGATGTTCCCCTCGCCCCGCCGTCGCCGCCCATTCCGTCCGCACGGTCGTTTCATCCGCGTCGGAGGCTTCCGCCCCAGGCTCCGCCGAGGGTTTCACCTCTTGCCTTGACTCCGAACTTGCCGAACAGGAGAAATGAGGGATCATCCTCCGACGGAAGGAACCGCTCGTGACCCGCGCCGCCTGGATGCTGGGGCTGCTCTCTCTCCTCTGGCCGACGCCCGCTGCTTCGGCCGGGGAGCGACCTTGGGAGCGGATCAACCGCCGGCTTTGCGGCCGGGTCGTCGATCATACGAATCACCACGGCGCCGACCGGCGGATGTGGGCCGCATCCCTGGGTCGGCCGAACAACCTGTACGTCTATCTGCCGCCCGGCTTCGACCCAGGCCGACCGTATCCGTTGGTGATCTGGCTGCACGGGTATGCCGAGGACGAACGCTCTGCCCCGAAACACGTCTTCCCCGAATTCGACAAGGAAATCGTCTGTGGTCGGATGCCGCCGACCATCGTCGCTGCCCCGTCGGGGCGGATCCCCGGCTGGCTGTTCGGCAGCCTCTTTCTCAACACCCACGTCGGCTGCTACGAAGACCTCGTCGTCTGTGACGTATGGCATTTCCTCCAGAAGCACTATCCGATCCATCCCGACCGCCGTCGCCGGGCCATCGTCGGGCTATCGAGCGGTGGCTGGGCGGCGTATGTCATCGGCCTGAAGCACCCGGACAAATTCGGCATCATCGCCGGCATCCTCCCCACCCTCAATCCACGTTTCGTCGATTGCCACGGTGTTTATTTCCGCCGCGATTTCGACCCGTGCTGCTGGGGCCTGAGGCCGACCCTCGACCGCAATCAGCTGCTCGGCATCTACTACGGCCTGCCGATCACGCTGAAGCGGATGGTCCGGCCATTTTTCGGCTGGGGGCCAGAGGGGCTGGCCCGGCTCAGCGCCAACAACCCCATCGAGCTGCTCGACCGCTGCGGCGTGCAACCCGGGATGTTTGCCCTGCACGTCAGCTACATCCACGACGACCAGCTGAACGCCGACGCCCAGATCGAGAGTTTCCTCTACGTCGCCCGGCACCGAGGCATCAACGTGGACGTTCACTATCGGCCTCGGGGCGGTGCCCACACGGTGGGGACGGGTCTGCAACTCCTCCCCGCAACCCTCCACTGGCTTGGTCCCCGCCTCAGGGACGGAGTCGTAGAATGCCCAGCGCTGGCATTTCCCTGAAGGTGGGTTGATGGTGTCGGTTGCGGGGAATCGCTCATGACGGCGGCAAAGCTTCACGGCAAAGTGGCCCTGGTCACGGGGGCGTCGTCCGGCATTGGCCGGGCCACCGCCGTGGCGTTGGCCCGCGAGGGGGCCGACGTGGCGGCGAACTACCTCACCCTGCCCGAATCGGCGGCGGCGCTCGCCGACGAAATCCGCGCCCTGGGTCGGCGGGTCTTATTGTGCCCCGTGGACCTGGTAGACCAGGACGCTGTCGAAGCCATGGTGGCCCGGGTAGCCGCCGAGTTGGGCCGGCTCGACATCTTCGTCTCCTGCGCCGCCTACAGCGACCGGGAGCTGTTTTACACGGCCGACATGGCCGGCTTTCGTCGGACCATCGACGTGACGATGTGGGGCGCCTTTTACGGCCTGCGGGCTTCGGTCAACCAGATGCTTCGTCAAGGTGGGGGCGGCTCCGTGGTCATCGTCAGCTCGCCGCACGCCCGCACGCCGATTCCGTCGTGCATGGCCTACAACATGGCCAAGGCGGCCATCGACCAGATGGCCCGCACGGCGGCCATCGAGCTGGCGCGGCACCGCATCCGGGTCAACATCGTCTACCCCGGCTGGACCGACACGCCGGGAGAACGGAAGTTTTTCACCGAGGAGGCCCTCCGCCGCGGCGCCGCCCAACTCCCCTTCGGCCGCTTGGCCCGCCCGGAGGAGATCGCCCGCGGCATCGTGTTCTTGGTCGACCCGGATTCGGAATACATCACCGGCTCGACGCTGTCGATCGACGGTGGCTCGCAGTTGCCGTGGTGGTCGAAGCGGGGCACCGGCGAGTTTTGAGGTCCGGCGGGTGAGCGATTCGCGGATTGGCGGGTGGCGCGGCCCCGGCCGGCAGCGCGGCCCCGGGGGGGGGGCCGGGGGGGGCCCCGCCCCCGCGGGGGAGGCCCCCCCCCCCCCCCCGGGGAGACGGGCCCGCCGACGCCCCCCGACCAGAGGG
>JANWYO010000123.1 GCA_025055215.1 Gemmataceae bacterium | reverse complement strand
CCCGCCGGGGGCGGCCGGGGGGGGGGGGGGGGGGTTCGGGGGGGGGGGGGGGGGCCGGCGGCCCCCCCCGCCACCGCCCACCATTGACTCCGTCCTCGGACCCGCCCTGGCGTCTTACCCCGAACCAGACTCCGCCTCCTTGGCGGCATTGCTCGCCCAGTTCCATCGCCTCCCCGCCGACAGCGTCCTCGTCGGCAACGGCTCCACCGAATTGATCGACCTCGTCGTCCGCGTGATCCGGCCAGCACGCGTCGCCATCGCCGAGCCGACGTTCACCGAGTACCTCCGGGCTTCCCTGGCCGCCGGCGCCGCCATCGACCATTGGTTGGCCGAGGGCGACGACTTCTGCCCAAGACCCTTCGATCCGGCGGGCGCCGACCTCGTTTGGCTGTGTCATCCCAACAACCCCACCGGCCAGCTGTGGCCGCGGGCCGAGCTGCTCGCGTGGATGGCAGCTTGTCCCGCGACCGTCTTCGTGGTCGATGAAGCCTTCATGCCGTTTGTGGCTGAGGAATCGAATCACAGCGTCGTGGAGGAGGCTGCTCGCCGGCCGAATCTGATCGTCCTCCGCAGCCTGACGAAATATTATGCCCTGCCCGGCCTGCGGCTCGGCTACGCCGTCGCCTCGCCGACGTGGGCCGTGCGGCTCCGTCGCCAGCAATCCCCCTGGTCGGTTAATGGCCTCGCCCAAGTCGTGGGGGCGGCGATCCTCACCGACCCCGATCATGGCGAGTATCAGCGGCGCACCCGGACTTGGCTCGATACCGCGCGACCGACCCTGACCGCGGCGCTGCGCCGCCTCGAGGGCGTGGAACCGCTGCCGTCCACGGCCAACTTCGTCCTCGTTCGTCTCCACCGGGGGAACGGACCTGAGCTGACGCAAAGGCTGCGGCGTCGCAACATGCTCATCCGCGACGCCTCGAACTTCGTCGGTCTGGACCGTCGTTATGTCCGCATCGCTGTCCGCACCGCCGAGGAGCACGAGCCGTTGCTAGGAGAGCTGCGAGCCATTCTGGAGCAGGAAGTCGAGCTGCCATGCCGCGCGCACTGATGATCCAGGGAACGGCGTCGCACGTGGGCAAGAGCGTCTTGACCGCGGCCTTCGCCCGCTGGCTGAGCGATGGCGGCTGGCGCGTCGCCCCCTTCAAGGCGCAGAACATGTCGCTGAACAGCTTCGTCACCCTCCAGGGCGAGGAAATCGCCCGCAGCCAAGCGGTTCAGGCTGAGGCCCTCGGCCTAGAGCCGACCGCCGACATGAACCCGATCCTCCTCAAACCCCTGGACAGCGGCTGTCAGGTGATCGCCCGAGGCCATCCCGTCGGTCTGATGTCCATCCACGACTACTACGCCTGGAAGGGCCACGCTTGGCGAGCGATCACCGAATCGTACGACCGCCTGGCTCGGGCCTTCGAGGTGATCGTCCTGGAAGGTGCGGGGAGCCCGGCGGAGATCAACCTGCGAGAGCACGACCTGGCCAACATGCGCATGGCCCACCACGCCGACGCGGTCGTCGTCATCGTGGCCGACATCGAGCGCGGCGGCGTGTTCGCCCAACTCGTGGGGACGTGGGAATTGCTCTCGCCGGAAGAACGCCGCCGGGTCGTCGGCTTCCTGATCAACAAATTTCGGGGCGATCCGTCGCTATTAAGTGCAGGGCTGGCATACCTGCGTCAGCGGACGGGCCGGCCCGTCCTGGGGGTGTTGCCGTACGACCCGTCGCTGGCCCTGGACGAGGAAGACTCCTTGGGGTTGACGGCAACGACGCCGACGGGTGAGATCGACGTCGCCGTCATTTGCCTGCCGGGGATCAGCAATTTTACTGACGTGGCGCCGCTGGCGCGGGTGCCCGGGGTCGGGGTGCGCCTGGTGAGCGAGGCGGGCCACTTGCGTCGGCCTGACTTGATCATCCTCCCCGGAACGCGGACGACGCAGCGGGCCCGGGCGTGGTTGCGGGCCTGCCGCCTCGATGACGCCATCCGTGCCGCCGCCGGGCAGCCCGACGGCCCGTATGTTCTCGGTCTTTGTGGCGGCTATCAACTCCTGGGCCATGCCATCGACGACCCCGACGGCGTCGAAGCGCCAGGGCAGAGCGAGGGACTTGGCCTGCTCGACGTCGATACCCGCTTCCACCGCCACAAGACCCTTTACCGCGTCGAAGCCGAGGTGCTGGCCCGCGGCAGCCTGGGCGACGGCTGTCCCGTCGTCGGCTACGAAGTGCATCAGGGCATCACCCAACGCCGCCCCGGGGTGGCGCCGTGGCTGCGGCTGCGCCGCCGCCCCGGCGGCGACAGCAGCGACGATGGCGCCATCCGCCCCGATGGTCGTGTGCTCGGGACCTATGTCCACGGACTCTTCGATGATGCCCGTTTCTGCCGGGCCGTGGTCCACGAACTCAGGCGGCGCAAAGGCCTTCCCCCCCTGACTGACGACGCTTGGGAACGTCACCGTCGAGCCTGGGCCGAGCGTTACGAGCGCCTCGTTTGCTGGTTGACGCAGCATTGCGTGCTCGGGCCGATCGTCGAGGCGTGCCGCCTGGAGCGAGGGCGTTGCTAACAGGTGCACCGATTGCTCGGGACAGAGTGGGACGCTCCGGGCGGCGGATTTTCCTCACCCCGTCGCCGATTCCTCGTTTCGCGCTCACGATTGATCGTTTGGCGTTGGCTCCGCACACAGTGAGCGCGAATCGAGGAATCTGAACGCTCCTTGCGTGGCGGGCACGCACCTCCCATCCTCGGCGCGAGCGCGAACTGATTACTCTCTCCCGCGCTGCACCCTTGCCCCGCCGAGATCCGGAGGACCATCCTCTGCCAGGCACGGGCTGTCGCGGGAGAGGGCGATCGCGTACAATGCTGTGCAAATTTGACGATCCCGCCCACCCTTGTTGCCGAATTCCATGCGAAACTCCAGTTGGATGCTGCTCGTGGGGACCACATTGGCCACCGAAGCGGCCCTCCCTGCGCGAGCGGTCGATGTCGATGAGCTGCGGTCGGGCCTGGTGGCCGTCTACAACGACGCGGCCGGCTCGAAGCCGGTCGGACTGGTGCGGCTCGACCCGACAGTCGCGGTTTCCTGGCGGGTGGGAGAGACGGCCCATCCGCGCCTTTCGGCCACGGGCGGGGAGGTTCGCTGGACCGGCTACGTGCACGTCTTGCGGGCCGGCACCTATCGCTTCCACGGCGTGCTTCGCGGTCAGCTTGCCGTGACCGTCGCCGACCAAACCGTCTTGTCCGCTGAGGTGAACGACGACCACCCCCGCTCGGTCGAAGGTCCGGACGTGCGCCTGGACGCCGGCATCCAACCATTGGCGGTGCGGTTTGTCCGGCGGTCGGGGACGGCCCGGCTGGAGTTGCGGTGGCAGGGGCCGGGATTCCGTAGCGAGCCGCTCCCGTCCAGCCAATTGTTTCACTTGCCTAGTGAGGCGCCCAAGGCGCTGGCCGAGCACCAGGAGCTGGAACGGGGCCGATTCCTGGTTGAGGAAAACAACTGCGTCCGGTGCCACCAGCCTGACCCGGGCAATCGCATGGTCGCGGGGCTGGCGTGGAGGCCAGCCCCGGACCTGTCGCAAATCGGACAGCGGGCCTACGCTGACTGGCTGGTCCATTGGCTTCTTGATCCCGGCAAAGTTCGGCCCGGCGCGGCCATGCCACGGATGTTCGCCGATGATCGGCTCGGCCGGGCGGAAGCCTACGCCGTCGCCCGCTATCTGGCCTCCCTGGGCGGGCCGACAGCGCGGGCCGAAGCGCCGCCCAAAGACGACAAGAAGCGCCAGGCGGCGGCCGACCAAGGGCGTCGGCTGTTCGTCAGCGTCGGGTGCATCGCGTGTCACGGGGAAGGTCCGCAAGCACGGCCCAAGGACGATCCAGCTAGCGGCAGGCGGCTGTTTCCGCTTGGTGCCTTAGGGAGCAAATGGCCGGAAAACCGTCTCGCCAGCTACCTGCGCAATCCGCTGGCCGTCGATCCGAGCGGCCGAATGCCGCACATGCTCCTGACGGGGAGTGAGGCCGAGGCTTTGGCGGCGTGGCTATGTGAGGCCTCTGACCCGGAGCTGGGGCCGACGCCAGTGCCTGGGGATGACGTCCGGGCGGCGTTGGAGCAGCGGCTGGGGTTGTCGGCCGAGGAATCGGCTGCCTTGGCGAGGCTGACAGGGGAGCGTCAGTGGCAGGAGTTGGGGCAGCGGCTGGTGCGGGTGAAAAACTGCGGGGCTTGCCACACGATCGCCCCGGGCGGCCAGCCGCTGCCGGCGGGGCCTTCGGCCCCGCCGGCGTGGGCGGCGATGGAGGCGGCCACCGCCCGCGGCTGCCTGGGCGACGAGGCCGCACACCGCGGGGCGGCGCCGACGTTTTCCTGGTCCGAGCCCGATCGCCAGGCCGTACGCCGGTTCCTCGACGTCGGCGTGCGTGGGGCCGGCTCCCCTTCGCCGGCGTATCAGGCCCAGCAAGCCCTGCACCGCTTCAACTGCCTCGCTTGCCATGTCCGCGATGGGCGCGGTGGCCTCGATCCGGAGCAGATCGAGCAGCTTCAGCGATACGAGAAAGTCGAACACGCCGAGCTGCTGACGCCACCGCCGCTGACCGGGGTCGGTCACAAGCTGCGGACACCCTGGTTGCGGCAAGTGTTGACCCAGGCGGGACGGGCCCGGCCGTGGATGGGACTGCGCATGCCGCAGTTCGGCTCGGCCCAAGTCGGCACCTTGGCCGAAGGGTTGGCGTACCTCGACGGCAGCGAGCCTGACGATACTGTCCACGCCGTGCCGCTCAGCCCCGCGACCATCGAGACGGGACGGCAGCTCGTGGGGAAAGCAGCCTTCGGCTGCGCTTCCTGCCACGACATCGCCGGCCACGTCACCGGAGGGACGCGTGGCCCCGACCTGGCCACCATGAGCCAGCGCGTGCGCTACGACTGGTACCTGCGCTGGCTGACCGATGCCCAGCGGATCCAGCCAGGGACGCGGATGCCCACGGTGTTTCCCGAGGGCCGATCGCTGCTCGACCAAATCTTGGGCGGCCGCGCCGAGGCTCAAGCCGCGGCGATGTGGGCCTACCTGTCGCTGGGCCCGACACTCCCCTTGCCCGACGGCCTGGAGCCGCCGAAAGGGCTGGTGGTGACCGTCGGCGATCGGCCGGTGCTGCTGCGGACGTTCATGCCCGATTCGGGCACGCGCAGCCTGGCCATCGGCTACCCGGGCGGGGTGGCGCTGGTCTACGACCTGGGCGCTTGTCGGCTGAGCTACGCCTGGAGCGGCAACTTTCTCGATGCCGCCGCGGCCTGGGCCAACCGCGGCGGCGCTCCCGCCAAGCCCCTCGGCAATCGCTTCTGGACGGCGCCACCTGGCTGTCCCTGGGCCGTCGGCACGTCGGATGCGCCGCCCGACTTTGCCAGCCGCGCCCAAGACCCGGCTTACGGCGGACCATTGCCCCCGAACAAGGTCTTGCAAGGGCCGCCGCAACTCCACTTCCTGGGCTACGGCGTCGATCGAGCGGGCAAGCCGACGATCCGCTATCGGCTTGGGGCCGGTGACGCGACCGACCTCGAGGTGGCGGAGCGGCCCGAGCCGTTGAAACTTGCGGGCGTGGCGTTCGGCGTGCAGCGGCGGTTTCGTCTGCGGTTGGTGACGGCCACGACGCCATGGTTTTGGGCAGGCGTGTCGCCGCAGCCGCCTCGGCCGGTACCGGCCGAGACGGGTGCCACCGAGATCGGCGATCAGCCCCGCCTTCTGGCCGCGAGTACCCGGCTGGTGCTGCCCCAGGAGGGCCAACGGGCCCTTGTCTTGGCGTTGGCCCAGTACCCGCCGGAGACGCATTGGCTCGTGCAGCGGAAGGGCCCGAGCTGGCAGGTGCTGGTGCGCCTGCCTTCGCGTTTGGGTGAGGCTGACTTGGTGGTGAACGTCTGGGCGCCGTTCCGTGACGACCCGGCGTTGCTGAAGGAAATCATGGCGGAGCGCTGACCTGGCGGTGGCCGGCCCCAGAGCGGGGCCGGCCGCCCGCGCCACCCCCGTAGGAGATCGACCATGCGACCGCTCGGGACGCTGCTCCTCGGATTGCTCGGTTGGGCGGCGGTCCAGTCCGGCAATCCCCGGTTGGTTTATCAAAAAAGGGACACCCGTGCCGAGACCATCGTCGCCAGCCTGAAGGCCAGCGGCCTGCCTACCCTTGAGGGGCCGTGGTTTTACATCGGCCCGTTCGACAATACCGGCCGCCAAGGGTTCGCCACCGCCTATCCGCCGGAGCGGGAAATCGACCTCAAAAAGACCTATCCGGGTAAGGGCGGGCGGATGGTGGGCTGGCGGGAGTTTCCAGGCTTTCGCGTCGGGGCACTGAACAACCTGGCCCGCTTCGGCGCCGACAACACCGATTCCTGCGTCTACCTCTACCACGAAATCGAGGTGAATCGACCTCTGGACCAGCCCTTTTTCTTCGGCAGCGACGACACCCTGACTGTCTGGCTTAACGGCAAGCTCATCCTGTCTGAAGAGGTCTACCGGCCCGCGGCCCCAGACCAGACTCAGGTGACGCTCCACCTGAAACCCGGAATCAACCGCCTCCTCCTCAAGGTGTGCAACGGCGGCGGTGGCTGGGAGGTCTACGTTCGCCCCGGCTTTCCCGGCGACCTCGACCGGCACTTCCGCACCGCCTTGGAAAAAGACTTCCCTGCTGCCAACCCCGGCGACCAACGGAGCCGTGGCCCGGGAGCGCTCGAAGCCAACCACTATCGCATCGAGACGTTTCCCCTCCCAGCCGACCTCATCCTGGAGGTGGGCGGCCTGAAGTTTCGGCCGGATGGTCAGCTGCTAGTCTGCACCCGCCGCGGCGAAGTCTGGCGCCTGGAGCGGGCGACGGCCGACAACCCCGCCGAGGCCCGCTTTCACCTCTTCGCGACGGGCCTGCACGAACCGCTGGGCATGCATGTCGAAGGACGCGACGTTTACGTGGTCCAGCGGCCGGAATTGACAAAACTGGTCGATCGTGATGGCGACGACATCGTCGATGAGTACGTCTGCCTTTGCGACCAGTGGGGATGTTCCGGCGACTACCACGAGTTCGCCTTCGGCCCGGCTCGTGACCGCGAAGGGAACTTCTTCGTCACCCTGAACCGCGGCTTTGGCGGCGGCGACGAAAGCAAGTCTCCCTGGCGCGGCTGGTGTGTCAAAATCACGCCCCAGGGGCGGCTCATCCCCTACGCCTGCGGCCTACGCTCCCCCAACGGAGTCAACTTCAGTCCCGATGGCGACCTCTTCGTTACCGACAACCAAGGCGAATGGGTTGCCACCGGCAAACTGCACCACGTCCGCGAGGGGGAATTCTACGGCCATCCCTTTGGCTTGCGTTGGGTACCGGAATCGCGCTTCGCCGGCCTGATGCCCACCAAGGTCACCGGCGGCATGACCTTTGACGGCCAACCGGGCAAAACCGGCCCCGGCGGCTTCCCACCCGCCGTGCCCCCGTGTGTCTTCTTCCCCTACGGCCGCATGGGCCAATCCCAAAGCGAACCGATCTGGGACACCACCGCGGGGGCCTTTGGGCCGTTTGCCGGCCAAATCCTCGTCGGCGACCAGACCAATGCCAGCATCCTGCGCGTGGCCCTGGAGAAAGTGAACGGACGCTACCAGGGAGCATGCTTCCCCTTCCGCAGCGGTTTCGAGTGCGGCGTCAACCGCCTGGTCTTCGGGCCTGACCACCGCCTTTACGTGGGAATGACCAACCGCGGCTGGGGTTCGCGCGGCGGCAAGCCCTTCGGCCTGCAACGCCTGGTCTATACCGGCGTCGCCCCCATGGAAATCCATGCCATCCGCCTCATGCCGGATGGCTTCGTCCTCAGCTTCACCAAGCCCGTCGATCCTGCCTCGGTGCGGCCGACGGCCTTCAGCCTCCAGTCGTTCACCTACTACTACTGGAGCACCTACGGCTCGCCGGAAGTGGACACCCGCGCCGAGCAGATAACCGAGGTGAACCGTGCGGCCGACGGCCGCACGGTTCGATTGACCGTCCCTGGTCTGCGGCGTGGTCGGGTCTATGAATTCCGCCTCGACGGCATCCGCGCCGCCGACGGCACCCCCTTGCTCCACCCCGAGGGTTACTACACACTGAACGAACTGCTGCGTTGAGGCCGACCCAGCAGGCTTCGCACCCACCGGCTGGCGCGGTGCCGCCCCGCCAGGCCCGCGGCGCCTGCAAGCAGCAGGACCGCGCTGGCCGGCTCCGGCGCTTGCCGGCCCGGCGGCACCGAGGTCGTCTCGACCCGTTCCCTAAAGGTCAGGGATGTCAGCTCTCCCTCGATGAAGAAGGCGTTCTCCTGCTCGTCGAAGCCGGTCAGGAGCAACGTGCGCTTGTTGAATTGCGACAGGTCGAGCACGAGGTCTGTCAGCACGTCGGATCCCAGGGCCGTCAGGTCGCTATAGCTCTCCAGGTGCACAAAGATCGATTGGCTGAGGATTGCCGGGTTAAAATCGCTGGGGTCGTCGCCGCTGTCCTTGAAGATGGCGAACGAATCGACCACGCTGGAGTTCACCAGCACGACGCGATCCAGGGGGGCCGGAGACGTCCGGCTGAAGTCATACAGGCCGTCGATGACGAGGTGGATGGCATTGTTCACCTGGGGGTAGTTGCCGACCGTGGGGCTGGCAACCGTGTCGGCCACGCCGTCGTCGTAAACAAACGAGCCAGTGAAGGTACTGGACGTGGTGATGGGCGGAAAGCCGATGAAGCCCGGGGCGGCGCCGACGGCAGTGACCCGGCCGGTGAAGGTGTAAACCACCGGCCCGGCAGTGGCCGACGATGCCCAGGCCAGGCAAGCCGCGACAGCCGCACTGACGACTTTGGAGTGGTTCACCGCTTGACTCCCTTGCTCTGGGGACTGCTGCCTCTTCCCACCAGGCAGCGGCAGCGGGCGATACTCGAACTCGCCGGAAACGTAAAGCCGACTTTTTCGCACGCTGCCGCGGCAGCGACCGACTACAATGGCACCGCCCGGCAACGAGCCGGCGATTGCCCGCAGACATGTCATGTGCGGAGACAGACCCATGCGCGAACCGGTGGTCATTGCCACGTGGCCGTTCGGCCGCTTGGCGGCCGAAACGGCCCTCCAGCTGCTTCGGGCCGGACAGCCGGCACTGGACGCGGCCCTGACCGGCGCCCAGGCCGTCGAGGATGATCCCAACGTCCGCTCGGTGGGCTATGCCGGCCTGCCTAATGCCATCGGCGTCGTGCAGCTGGATGCTTGTGTCATGGACGGCCGAACGCTCCGCTGCGGTGCCGTCGCCGGGGTGGAGAACGTCCGGCACCCGGCAGCCTTGGCCCGGCGAGTGATGGAGAAGACGCCGCACGTCCTCCTCGTGGGGGCCGGCGCTCAGCAGTTTGCTCTCCGCGAGGGGTTTCCACTGGAAAACCTGCTGACGCCGGAAAGTTTGCAGGAATGGGAAAACCGCCGGGCCAGAGAGCGACCGCCAACCCCAGGCGGCGGTCAGCCTCCCGAGGCCGGCGACCACGACACCGTCACCGTGCTGGCCCTCGACCAGCGTGGCGACCTGGGCGGCGTCTGCACGACTTCGGGGCTGGCCCACAAGCTGCCAGGGCGGGTAGGCGATTCGCCGATCATCGGGGCGGGGTTGTACGTGGACAACAGCGCCGGGGCTGCGGGCGGCACCGGCGTCGGCGAGGAAATCATCCGCGTCGCCGGGAGCTTCCTGATCGTCGAGGCGATGCGGGCCGGTCGGTCGCCGCAAGAGGCTTGCGAGGCGGCGGTGCGGCGGGTGAACGCCGCGGCGGTCCGCCGCGGCGTGCATCCGGCGCGGGTGGCGTTTATTGCCCTCGACCCACAGGGCCGCACCGGGGCTGCCTGCACGGCACGGACCGGCTTCCAATACGCAGTGGGGCGGGGCGACAAGGTGGAGCTGGTGACCGCTCGGGAAGTCGAGGCGCAAGCAGGAAATTGATTCCTTGGCTCGCGCTCTCTTGAATGGATCGTTTCGCGCTCACCCTGATTCATCGGCTCGTGCAGTGCTCATCGCTGATGGGGCGCCGCGCGCCAACCGATGAATCCGTTTGAGCGCGAAACGACGGATCCTTATAAATCAATCCCGAAGCCCTGAATTTGCGCGCCGAACGATCAATCCTTACCGCCGGGCTCAATCGATGATACTGTGATACAGCACCATCGGGAAATCCGCCCATTGCCGGGCCATGAAGCCGCGCTGGGTACCAGGACTATGGCCCTGGTAAGCCTGCGTGCTTAACAGCCGAATGACCGCGGTCTTCGGGTCGTGCGGCAGCTTGAAGTCCGCGGTGAATGACAGCGCCCGGCCATCGCGGTCACGCTGCACCTCGAGTACCCTGATCTGGTTCTCAAAGTTCTCGAAGGTCTTAAACGTTCGGCCACGGCGGTCGCGTACTACCTGCTCGTCCCAGATCGCGACGCGGTGGGCGATGCCGATTCCCTGAATCTTCCCCAGGTCGCCGTCATGCGGAACCACCGGGTTGATGCTCTTGACGTTCCGCAGTTCAACGTCCGAGTTGTTGGTGGCGATCCGGGAACGGTCGATGATGCAGAACATCCGGTGGCGGACGTGACGACCCTCGGCACGTCCCATCTCCGGGCCGAGCTTGAACGGCCTTACGGTGTCGTCCCTGACTTCGAAGAAGCCGACCGTCAGCCAGACGGCGAAGACGTTGCTGCGGCAAGTAATGTTGTTGTAAATCTTGGCCAGAAGCTGATTTTGCACGAAGGGATGGCGGTCGGCTTCCGATGCAGCCGGCCCATCTTCGGGCGTGGCGCCGATCTGGAAGAGTCGCCGCCGCGGGTTCGTGGGATCGGAGCGGAGGAAGGTATCCTCGATCCCGGAGCCCAGCGGATACTGCGGGTCGTCGGGGAGGGTGAAACCTTGACCCATGCCGCGGAAGGGGCGGTCCTTCGGCCCGGGCACGCCGTCGGGCGTGCGGCTGAGGAGCATCTTGCGGAAAATCTGCCGGACCTCGTTGATGTCGAAGTGGTTCGGGCCGGCCCCCTTCTGGTCCGGCGGGTCACACAAGGCGATGAACGTTTCCTCATCCCAGAGGGTGTTCAGGTTGATCCGGCCAGGAAGGCGTGTGCAGGTGTAGGTCGCCGGCTCCGGCCTCGGAAGGATGTACCTGTCGCCGGGGGCCGGGTTCGGATCGACACCCCCGGCCACCACCTGGATCTTGCCGTAGATCGGCGGCGTGGACCTGTTGTCGATGTAATGGGGCTTTTTCAGCTTCTTGACCTTGACCCCGATCGGGTTGTTTGGGTCATTCACGTCCTCGCAGACGACGACCTCCTGGTTGGCCCCTTCGTCAATCAGAAGGATCGATCCCTTGGTGATCCGCCAGGGGGTGCCGTCGGCGTTGCGGCCGAACATCGCCCGGGGCACCAACATGTCGTAGTTGGGATCGTCGGGCCAGGGGGCGATGTTGTTGAGGGCGGTCTGGCCGTTGCGGTTCATGTCCCAGTCGGAGTTCTGCGTGGCACTGCCCGGGACGGAGATGTAGTTATTGGGGGCCGCGTTGGAAAAGTTCATGCTGTTGACGAACTCAAGGAAGCGATAGATGCGTGCCCGCTGATCGTACCAGGGGGCGATATGCCGGTACGGCACCAGGCCATCACGGTAAACCAACCGCTCGGCATCCGTGACGAGCGCCGGATCCTTGAAAAATTCCTGGAGGACCTCGGCCGGGCTGTAAGCCGAGGTCTGGAGCAGCTCGATGCCGTTGATTGGCTGGCGGTCGAGGTGGGTGATCCAGTAAAACGGCGTCACCAGGGTGTCGCCGCTGCCGGGCGGCTGCGGGCCTTTTTCGTCGCGGCCGTTGTGCCGCTGGAACGTGTGCCGCGGCTGATTATTCTGCGGCGGCTGCGGCTCCTGCGGCCGAATGAACCCCGTCGGCTGACCTGTCATGCTCAGCCGCCGGGCCGCATACGGCTGCACGCGGCCTTCCGAATACCGCTGCTGGATCGGGTCCGGCTCCTGCTCGCCCTGCATCCCCAATTCCACCGCATAGTTGACGTGCACATCCTCGAGGTAATCCACCGTCACGTACTCATTCAGCGGCAGGTCCGGGTTGACCGGCTGGTCGATGCCCGGCGGGTTCGGCGGCGCATCCAGGATCATCAGCCGCTGTAACAGGATCGTCGGCTTCAAGTCCTTCACCTGCGCCTTGGTCCGCGGCTGTCCCCCACCCTCCTGGTCGAACAGGACGAAGCTCAGATACTTGCTCATCGCCGAGTTCGACTGCACCCGCGGATTGGCCGCGAACGGGTCGCGAGCCAGGAACGGCCGACCGCTCTTGGTGGCGATCAGATACGTCAGGTCGGTGGGCCGCAGGACCAGGAACCCGGCCCCGGTAACGCTGTTGTATTGATCGTTGGAGGCCCGCAGGAGCGAGTTACCGGCAAGGCCGCGGGTGATGCACCAGTCGTCCTCGTCGGGGATCGGATTGTCCTGTTGTTCCATGGGGACGTGGAGGAGGTCCTTGCCGACCACCGGAATGGCCGCCTGTTTCTTGGCAGGGTCGATGCACGAGGGAGCCTTGGGATTGCGGAATTCACGCCGGACAAAGCTGCCGCCGGAGTTCTGGTCATTTTTGAGCGACTGCCAGCGGTTGGGGTAGACCAGCACGATGCGGTAGCGGGGGAACCCCCCTGGACCCATGAGGTTGATGTTGCCGTAGCCTTCCTGCCGGCTGTACTTGTTGTTCGGGTCGAGGCGCTTCGGGTTGTACAACTCGACCCAGACGTTGCCGCGCAACTTGGTGGCCTTGGGTTCCTTTGAGTCTTTCAATCCGTCGTCCTGTTCCTGCTTGAGGTTGGTGACTTCGACGTAGGCTTCGTTGAGGACGACGTTGGGGGTTTCAAAGCCGTAAACGGTGTCGTTGTTGGTGGGATCCTCCGGATCGACGTACCAATTGAAGGAGGTGATCATGTCGTCGTCATCGACGTAATCGACGATGTTCACCGCCAGCTGGGCGAGCCAGCGAAGGGCCTGCTTTTGTGGTCCAGGCAGTCGTGAGAAATCGGTTCGATGCACGGGAATGCCGCAGACCCAGCGGAGGCGGTCGAAGATCGCTTCGGCGAAGATGGTCCGGGCGGTCTGGGCCACCAACGGGTTGAGGAAGTTCTGGCCCCCGAGCGTGGAGGTGCTCCAGCGGGTCATGTCCAGCCGCGAGAGGAGCGCCGCCACCGCCGACTTGTACCGCCGGTTGATGAACTCCCCCGGCCAGGGGGCGTTTCGTGCGACCTGGAGCGGCGTCGGGAAGTTGATGGAGCCGCCGGTGGGGTACCAGGGACTGCGTGTCGCATTGAACTCAAAGGCGGGAGACCGCTCCGGGTCCGGATGCCGGTCGCGGAAGTTCCAGATGTACGGAGCCAAGGCAGGGGTATCGAGGTCCCAGCTGTCGGTAGTGAAGAGCAGCCGGCTGCGCGGCGTGCTGAACGTCTGGGGGCAGAGGCGGAGCAAGGACGAGGCCAGCGCCGGGGCGTTGGTGTCGTCAAAGCGGTACAGCGCTTCCAGGTTCGAGGGGTGGATGTAACGGTCGTCGCCGCTGCCGGTCATGCAGCCGTGGTTGGTGATCTCGGCGTCCGAGCAGTTGCCATAAGGCACCTGCTGGCCGGGAGGATTGAACAGCGGGAAGCAGCTGAGCGGCGGGGCGCCGGCGCCCGGCACGCCGAGCGGCGTGCTGGGCGCTCCGGTGATTTCATTGCAGCCGTTGAAATCCAGCGCCGCATACTGCAACGGCCGATTCAGCCCCTGAAACCGCTGCCGCAGATACAGCATGGCATTCCCGTTGGGGCCGGGGTTGTTGTTGCGGCCGAACCGGCCATCGCCCGGGCCGTGGGGATAGTTCGCTCCCAGTCCGGCATTGCCGCTGAAGAGGTTGGGCCAATCGGGTCCCATGACCCGGCTGATGTTCACCTCCCAGGGGCCGATCCCCTGGTTGGAGGCGTGTTTCCCCTTGGCCATCACGTTGCCGTGGTAGTTGACATTCAGCCGGTTGTCGAGGTCGATGATGAGCGGGGCGAACAGGGCCTTGTACTTGCGACCATCAGGGGCGACCAGCACGGGGAAGTCGAGGTCCATCCAGATGCTGTCATTCCCGCCTGGGGCGCCGATGAGGTTCTTGACATCGCCGGTGGCGTCTTCCATGGGCGGGAAGCCGAGGTGGTCGATGGGCCGAGGCCGCATGATCTTGTACTTCCCCCCTGGGCTGGTCCAGTCTTCGGGCTTGATGGCCCAGGGGCGGTGGAAGGAGGGCATGATGACCCGGCCGGTGTTGTCGACGGCGGCCAGGAACATGTTGTTGTGGTCAGGGTAGGTGTACGGGACGTTGAAGCCGCCGATAAAAGGCCCACGACCGTGAACGGGGCTTTGGCGGGTACCCGCGCGCTCGGGGTCGCGGACGAAGCCGTCACTGGGGAAGTAGGTGTAGTTGGTCAAGTAGTAATCGTCCTCGCCAAAGACACCGGGGGCATGGATGCGGCCGGCGCCGTTGAAAGGGGTATCCCCCTCGCCGCCGAAGACCGCTCGCACCATGCCGTGGCCACGCATCGCCGAATAGACGCCCGTTTCGTTATCCGGACAGTCGAAGATGAGCTGCTCGAGGAAGTAATTGAACAGCAATTCGGGCTCGGCGTCGGGCCGGAAGGGGGCCTGGGCGTCGCGGAAGTTGCGCGAGGCGGTGGCCTCGGCCTCGGCATACAAGACGAAGCTCAGGCCGACGATGGCAAACAGGGTCAACATCGACACCACTACCAGGAGGATGACGCCACGGCGGCGCCCTTGAACGTCGGGTCGCGGTCGGAACATGGTCGTTTGCTCCTGTTGCCGGGCCGGGCGGGCCGGCTGGGGTTTGGCCGGCGCCCGCATGGCCCTCGCGGTTGTCTGATTCCTCGAATGGTGCGACCCCGCCGCGTCCGGCCCCTTGGCCGGACGCGGGGACGCATTACGTGTCTTCCACGATGGTCACCTGCCGCGTCAGCTGGGTCTTCACGTCCCAGATGCGCAGCACAATCTGAATGCCCAGGATGCAGAAATTGTTGCTCGCATTGGGAGAGCCACGTGCGTAAGAGGAGTCCCAATGCGTGGGGTACGGCTGGCCAGGGATCGCCGGCCAGGGAACATCCGCGAAGTCATTCATGTACAGCACCCCGGTTCCGACGTCGCGGAACTGGACGGTGATGTCGAAGGAGACGACGTCGGTGAGGATGGCGCTGGCCGCGGGGGGCACCTGGGCCAGCGTCCGGGGCGCCTGAAGCGGATTGAACGCCCGCCGCGGCGGAATGCCGTTGTTCGTCGCCCCCGCAAGGTCGAACGGCGTGTTGGGTCGGCCGTTGGTGCTGCTGATGTACGGCGACAGCGGCACCGTCGGCGGGATATACAGGTTTCCCGGGACCACCACCCACTCCGCCCGATACAGGGCATATAGCGGCGTGCCGGCCGTCGCCGTCTCGTCAAATGGGCTGGCCGTCGTTCCCGTCTTCACCAAAAAGTAGGCTACTTCCGCCCATTGACTGTTGAGGACGCCAGGCGACCGGGTGAAGCGGGCATCCGGCAGAAGGGTTGCCGCCGGGCCGCCGATGGGAGCCGAAAACATGTTCTGCGGGTCGTTGCCCCGTAGCTTGACCGCCATGTGCAGGATGTGGTCGGTGCGGCGGCGGCTGGTGATGCGGTCGCCGTCGTCGCCTTCGGTCATCGACGGGTCGGCGGTCTGCGGCCCCTGCCAGACGCAGAAGAAACCCTGGCTGGGGATAAAAATGTTCCAGTCGCTGAGGCGCCGTTTGCCCTCAAAATGGTCGGCGGCGATGTCGCGACGCAGCAGCGTCACGGCCGACCGCAGCCGCCCCTCCATGTCCCCGATGGCCTTCAGCTGCCGAAACGTGTCCAGCGCCTGGGCGAACGCTTCCGACAGGACCACCAGGATGAAGACAATCAGCGCCATCGACACCAGGAGTTCGACCAGCGTAAAGCCGGGACGATGCCGTCCACGTGTCCGCTTCATGGGAGCAAACTCCTTCTCGTCAACGCCGAGCACCGTCAAGGAACTCGGCCCGGCCGTCCGGAATCTCCTTCACCAGGCTCGCGGCAAGCGATCCATACCTTTTTCAAAGACCTCCACGACGCCGTCCATGATGAGAATCCGGCTCACGGGCGCCTTCAGGACAGTCTGCAAGTCGAGCACCATGCCGCCGCTCGTTTGGGTGACACCGATGACCCGGTAGAAGAAGCCGTGCGCCGGGCCGTAAAGTTCCGGCAGTTCGGGCGAGATATCCATGATCCAGTTGCCCCGTTTGATGGGGACGTCGCTGGGGATGAGCACCGTCCGCCCGCCTTTGGCGCCGGAGGCGGGGGAGACGATTTCGCCTTGGCCGGCCGAGCCCATGGGGCGGGCGTTGTAAACGATCACGGTGACTTCAATTCGGTTGCCGTCAGCGCTTTTGGGCTTGCGGAGGAGCCAGGCCCAGGAGTAGCGACCATCAACCTGGACTGGGCTGGTATAAAACGGCGTGCCGTTGGGGCCGAAGTTGATGTCGTCGCGTAAGGAGCACCAGCGGGCCACCTGGGTGGCGGTGTTGCAGAAGTGGACCGACCGTCGGGGGATGACACCGCCCAGTGGCCGGGTGATGCTGTCCCAGGGGATCAGTCTACTTTCCGCGGGCTCTTCGACGTTGAGCGGCCCGATGCCGTAGGGATCGACGAACACAGGGATGCTTGGCCCCGAGCGGTGCAACGGGCTGCGTCCGTTGTTCGGGACCGACGAGTAGGTAGATGGCAGGTTCTGGCCAACCCAAGAGTTGAAGCGAATGCCCCGGGCCTCGGCGATGGCGAAGGCGTTGCGGGCAATGTGGGCGCAGCGGTCGTCGCGGATGGCCTGGGCCATCGTCAAAGCGCCGAGGGGGAAGAGCGTCAGCAGGCCCATCATGCCGATGGCCATGACAAACAGGGCCACGAGCACTTCGGTGAGGCTCACGCCGGGTCGGCGAGTCATGGTGGTTGGTCCTCCTGCTGGGGCCGGCCCGGCCAGCAGCCGAGCGGGCCCCAGCCCCTGTCGCAGGTCCCCTACATGCCTGATGAGCGCGGCTCAAGGGCGAAGCGGTACGGGTCCCCCCCCGATTTGGCAACCGGGTGGGCCGCGATCAGCCCGGTGCGGACGTCGATGACGATCAGCGTCGGTTCGCCCTCGGTCGGCTCGCGATTGACGTCGCGGATCCAAAGGACGATCTTGCCGCCATTGTTGGCCGCCCCCCACAACGACACCGACCCCGACGGCGAGAACAACAGCCAGCGCACGCCGCTTTCCAGCAGGCTTTGGCCGCTGGGAAAGAGTCGGCTCAGCCTCAGGTCGATGACCACGTCTTGAGGCATCAGCAGCTTGGCTTCGCCGGACAGCACTCGGGGGCCGCGGATGATGCGGTATTGCGACGTCGGCGGCACGGGGGGCCGGCCGGCCCACGACGGGCAGGTGAGCGTCGCGGTTCCGGGATCTTCGGCGATCACCGCCACGAGGCCGCCGCCTTGGACTTCGACGTAATCGCCTTTCTGCACCGGCCAAGAGCTTTTCTGCTGCTCACCCAGTCCGCCGCGGAAATCGACCCCGCTGAATTGCAGCGTGGCCCCGGTGGCCTTGACGAACATGCCGCCGGTGAAATCGTCGGGCTGTTGGATGTAATTCAACGTCTGCACGCAACCGGCGAAGCGCGGGTCGTTGTGGCCAGGGTCGTCGGGTGTTTCGCTCGCCAGGCGGAGGATGACGCCCGAGGCGCGCTTTTCGCGCACGGCCCGGTTCTTGGCGATCAGCAGCCAGCCTTGCAGCTGCTCCGCCCCGCGGATAGCCCGCGAGTTCTCCAGGGCCCGCGGCAGGAAAGCCGCCGACAGCCCCAGCAGCACCACAATGATGACCATCACGACCATCACCTCCACGAGGGTGAAGGCACGCCGGTCGCGGAAGCGGATGGTCATGGCTCAGCCCCCTCCTCGTCCGCCGAAGCGGATGTCGTTGTAAATGTTGTCCTGCTCCTGCTGGGCGTTGAGGATCATCATCGCCTGAAAGTCGGTGCTGACGCGCAAACCCAGCATCTTATCGCGGCCCTTGGAGACCACAATTGGCACCGGATAGTTGTGATCCGGGCCGTCGAGGTAGCTCAGCTTGTCGCCCAGGGGATAGCGGCGGAAGAAGAAGAGGGGCTCGCCCCAATAGTCGGTGAACTCCAGCAGGCCATCCCCGACCGGGTCGCGCAGTTCCTTGGGGCTGAAGCTGACGCCGGCATCCAGCGAAGAACCCTTGCGGTTCCGCTGGAGGGCCATGTACAGGCACGCCGCCGACTCCCCTTGGCCGTGGGCGCCGGCGCGGGCCAGCTGCGGCCCGTACAAGGCCCGGGCCTCCCCGAAGTTCATGGGAAACTCCTGGGCCAGCCGCATCCGCACGAACGTCACCCGGTCCATCCCGGGGGGCAGGGCATCGGCATTGGCTTGCTCCAGCGCCGCCTGCCATTGCGTCCGCAACATGCGGTCGATCTTTTGGATCAGCAGCTCGGTGTTTTTTTGCGTCTGCTCTTGCAACACCCGGATGGAAGCGCCCGCCGTCAGGGCCACCAGGATCGCCAGGATGGCAATGACGATCAGCAGCTCGATCAGCGTGAAGCCGGTTCGTTGGTCGCGGTCCGTCATGGTGCGCTCCTCCCCCGGTTAGTTGGACGGAATGCCCAGCTTGTTCGGGTGGAAGTTCGCCAGATCATCCCAGCCGGGCGTCCCGTTGGGGACACCGACCGCCGGTTGGTACAGGCCGCCGGGGCCGAACCTCCCATCCGCCCCGGCGCAGATGATCTGGAACGAGTCCGCGTTGATGAATCGGATCGGCGACGGCACCGAGTAGTACGGCGACACTCCAAACGCCGATGCGGGCACGTACGAATTCCCCATGCGGGGATCGGTGGCGAAGTATATGTACGGCATCGGGTTGATCGGATTGTTGTAATAGTCGATGTACGAGAAGAAGCCGTTGCCGCGAACATCGACGAGGCGGTCGGACCTGAACTCGTAGAATGGCCGAATGTTTCCCAGGCCCACGGGATTGAACGGGTTCTGGGGGTCGTCCGAGAAGCCGTAGCAGCTGCCGTTGCGGCTGGTGCCCCCTTGCTTGCCCCCAAGGAAAAAGACCAGCACCTGGTCGGATTGGAGGACGCCGGTGCCCAAGGCGCCTGGGCGCATCCGCGGCCAGCAGCGACGCAGGAAGGCGGCGGACACCGGATCACCCCCGGAGAGATCGACCCGGCTGGGGGGATATTCGCCGAACTTGGCCTTGAACGCCCCCAGGGCTTGCGCCAATTGGCTGATCTCGTGCCGCGCCCCGACTTCCCGGGTCCGCTCCAGGACCCGCAGCGCCGCCGGCACCGACATGCTCGCCAGGATGGCGATGATGAGAATGACAATCAGCAGCTCGATCAGCGTGAACGCCGATCGCCGCGCGGCCCGTGACGTCCAATTCATGGTGTGGGTCTCCTTTGGGGGACAACCGGCCGGGGGTGCCGCGGCGCTGTCCTACTTGCTCAGGCCCTCCAGCAACTTGATCAGCGGCAGGAACAACGCAATGACGATGCCGCCGATGATAAAGCCGAGCACGACGATCATCAGGGGCTCCAGCAGGCTGATCAGCCCCTTGACCAGGGTGTCCACCTCCTCGTCGTAAAAATCGGCGATTTTGTAAAGCATGGTGTCGAGATCGCCGGTTTCTTCACCGACGTCGATCATGTTCACCACCATGTCGTCCACCAGTCGGCTTTCCTTCAGCGGCTGGGCGATGGTGTCGCCTTCGCGGATCGATTCGTAAATCCGCTGGAAACAGCGCTCAAACACCAGATTGGTGCACGTCTCCCGAACGATGCTCAACGATTCCAGGATCGGCACCCCCGAGCCGACGAGCGTGCCGAGCGTCCGCATGGTGCGGGCGACGATCGTCTTCTCGATCAGCTTGCCCATCACTGGGATCCAGAGCTTGATCCGGTCGATGATGAACGCCCCGGTCTTGCTCAGCCGGATCAGTTTCACCACCAGCCAGAACCCCAGCGGCACGGCGGGGATGACGTACCAGTACTTCATGAACCAGTCGGAGATGCCGATGAGCATCTCCGTGGCCCAGGGGAGCTTCATCTTGAAGTCTTCGAAGATCTTTTTGAACTTCGGAATGATGGCGATCATGATGAACATCAGGATGGCGATGGCCACCAGGATGACGACCACCGGATAGACCATCGCCCCGATGATCTTTCGCTTGAGCGTCTGTGACTTTTCCTTGAAGTCGGCGAGGCGCTGGAGGATCGTTTCCAGGGCGCCCCCCGCCTCGCCCGCCTTGACCATGTTGACGTACAGGCGGTCGAAGCATTTCGGGTGCTTGCTGAAGGCCTCGCTCAGAGTGCTCCCCGATTCCACGTCGTCCACGACGTCGATCAGGGCGTTTTTGAGGACGCCGGGTTTCATCTGGTGTTCGAGGATCTTCAGGCTGCGGAGCACCGGGAGGCCGGCGTCCTGAAGCGTCGAGAACTGGCGGGTGAAGGTGGTCAAGGCCTTGGCGGAGACGCCGCCGATGGTGATGACTTGGCCTTTTTTCCGCTTGCCGCCGGCCTTCTTCCCCTTCTTGCCGCCCCCCGATTCCACGATCTTGGTGACGAAGAAGCCCATTTGCTTGATTTTCTGCTGGGCTTCTTCCTCATTGGCGGCCTCGACGGAGTCCTTGACTTCCTGTCCCGTCGAATCCATCGCCTCGAACTTGAACGTGGGCATGGTCACACCTGTAAGCTGGTCGCGGTGAATCCCTCGGCGAGTTAATCCTCGTCTTCCAGGACGGTTTCGCGGACGACTTCCTCGATCGTGGTCATGCCGTTGAACACGGCGCGCAACCCGGCATCTCGCAGGTTGCGCACGCCCTGCTGCCGCACGGCGGCGCGGAGCTGATCGGTCGAAGCCCCCTTGCTGATCAGGTCGCGGAGCTGATCGTTCATCACAATCAGTTCGTAGATCCCCATGCGACCGCGGAAACCCGTGTTGCTGCAACGCTCGCAGCCGGTGCCGTAGTAGAATTTTTTCCCCGCCACGTCCTGCGGCCGCAGGTTCAGCTCCATCAGCTGCTCCGGGCTGGGCTTGTACTCGGTGCGGCAATCGGTGCAGATGCGCCGCACCAGCCGCTGTGCCATGATCCCCTCGAGGGTGGCGGTGATCAGGTATGGCTCGACCCCCATGTCGCGGAGGCGGGTGATGGTGCTGGGGGCGTCGTTGGTGTGCAGGGTGCTGAAGACCAGGTGCCCGGTGAGCGACGCCTGGACGGCAATTTGCGCCGTCTCCAGGTCGCGGATTTCCCCCACCAGGATGATGTCGGGGTCCTGCCGCAGGATTGCCCGCAGGGCCGAGGCAAACGTCAGATCGACCTCGGGATTGATCGGACACTGGCAGATGCCGTCGATCTCATACTCCACCGGGTCTTCCGTGGTGATGATCTTATCGGTGATCTGGTTGAGTTCGCTGAGGGCGGAATAAAGCGTCGTGGTCTTGCCGGCGCCGGTCGGGCCGGTCACCAGGACAATGCCGTTCGGCTTGCGGATGAGCTGGCGGAAGGCCGCCAAGGTGTCCGGCTCCATTGCCAGGTTGTCGAGCGACAGGTTGACCACGGTGCGGTCCAGGACACGGATGACCACGCTTTCGCCGAACATCGTCGGCAGGACGCTGACGCGGAGATCGACGGGATGGCCGGCCACCGACAGTTCGATGCGGCCGTCCTGGGGCAAGCGCCGCTCGGCGATGTCGAGGTTCGCCATGACCTTGATGCGGCTGGAGAGGGCCGCCGCCAAGTGACGCGGCGGCGGAATCATCTCGTACAACACCCCGTCGCAGCGATACCGCAGCTTGTACTCGTCCTCGAACGGCTCGAAGTGAATGTCACTGGCGTGGTCCTTGATGGCCGTCAGCAAAATCACGTTGATGAGCTTGCGGACTGGGGCCGAGTCTTGCAGCTCCATCAGGCTGGCCAGGTCGTAAGCGTTGTCGTCGGCCTTGCGCTTCTTTTTCAGGTCGGGATCGTTTTCGAGCTGTTGGATGATCTCGAGGATGCTTTCTTCCTTGCCGGCGTAGTTTTTGTGGATGGTGTCTTCCAGCAGCCGCGGCGGCGCCAACACGGCCTGGACATTGGTGAAGCCGAGGAGGTTGCGGAGATCATCCAGGGCGGCCAGGTTGTACGGGTCGGCGGTGGCGATGGTCAGCACGCCGTCCTCGTAGGTCAGGGGGAGGATCTTGTATAGCGACGCCATCGTTTCCGGCACGGCCTCGATGGCCGCGGGCGTCGGCTTGACATCGTTGAGGTCAACCACCTTCAGGCCGCTCTCTTGGGCGAGCGCTTGAATCAGCTGCTGCTCGGTGATGATGCCGTGGGAGAGGGCGACCTGACCGATCGACTGGTTCAGCTCTTGGGCCTCGGCCTGGAGTTTCTCCAGTTGGGCCTCCTCGATGTACTTGAGATCGACCAGGATTTGGCCGAGGCGATCGCGGCGGAAGAAGCTGGCGGACTTCGGTTTGGGAGCCGCCGGTTTCTTGGGTTCTGCTGGGGCCGCGGCCGATTTCGCCGGGGTGGGGGGCTTGGCCGCGGGGGCCTGGGCCGGTTTGGCCGCGGGGGCCTGCGCGGGCTTGGCCCCGGCGGCGGGAGGCTGCGCTGGTCGGATCGGGGTCTGGCCGGGACGCGCGGCGGGCTGGGGA
>JANWYO010000102.1 GCA_025055215.1 Gemmataceae bacterium | reverse complement strand
TCCCGTGGCGGCCCGGGCCGCCACGGGACGCCCGGTGGCGCACAACGTTCATTGGGCGTAGAGCGGGGCGATCTCGCGCTCCACCGGCATGCTGTCGCGGAATCGCAGGTCGTTGATCAGGCAGGGGTGCTTATATTGCTCCTGGGTCCCGCCGCTGCGAGCCAGGCGCTCGCCGTCCCACCGCTGCCAGGCGCCCGGCGGCAACAGTTCGACGCGGACCGCGTCCAGTCTTTGGCTTTCCCGCTTCGCCGCGTATTCGCTGTTCAACTCCATCAGCCGACGCTCGACAGCCTCGGCCAAGCGCAGGGCGGCCGAGCCATCGGGCAGCTCGCCGCGCTCGACAAACAGTCCGTAGTACGGGAGTTCCTCGTTCCAACACGGGGCCAGGGAGTAGGTCCCGACGCACAGGTCGAGTTCGCGGGTGGCGTCGCGCACGGCCTGCACCACCTGATATTCGGACAGCTTTTCGCCCGTGAGATTGGCGAAGTGGGCCCCTTTGCTCAGGAACTCGATCTGCGGCGTCTGGTGGTGAAAGCCGGTGACGCGGACGACGTCGTGAATGTCGTAGCGATACAGCCCATAGGCGGTGGTCGGCAGGATGTAGTAGTTCCGACCCTCGAGCAGCTCGTGGGCCTCGAGGACGGTGGGGCAGGGGCTGTCGATTTCCTCTTCGGGGATGAACTCGAAAAAATGCGAGGTGATGTCGAGGGTGCCGCTTGGAGTCCCGTCGGCAAACGGGATGGTCATGCGACCCTCGCTGGCGATCAGCCCGACATCGCGGATCACGGCCTGGGGGCCGAAGTAGTCCGGCAGGTGGCGGACGTAGGCGCCCACCGAGCCGCCCGTCCAGGTGCCGATGAGGAACTTGTGCGGCCAATACCCGGAGGGGTAAAGATGACCAGTGCGCCGGACGACCTCCTCCAGCTCGCGGGCCCGGCGGGGGTTGGGGCGGAGGCCGCGGCTGATCGTCGCCCGTATGTCGGCCGGCAGGTCGACATGGCCCGATAGCCGACCGTCGTGGATGTCGCGGATAAGTCGCTCTTTCTGCTGGTCGCCGGCACGCGCGAGATGCAGCAGGGTGCTGGGGTTGGCGGCGATGATCATGCCGACTTTGCGGGGAATGCTCAAGCGCAGGGCCACATAGTATTTGCTGGCGATGTTTTTGATGCGCCCGGTCGGCCCGGGCACGCAGTACAGCCAGCGGATGATGCGCTTCTGCATCTGCGCGGTCAGCCCCGTGATGGCGCCGCAAGGGATGCCCGCCTCGGTGCGGAACTCGTCGGGATCGCCCGCCAACTGAAGGATCGGCTTCAGCCGCACCTCGGGATGATCGGCGTACACCCGCACGCCCCACATCTGCCAGCCGCGCTTGTAGTCATCCACATACTGGCGGGTGACGGGAATGAACTTGCGTGCGGCCGTGGTGCCGCTGGTCAGGGCAAACATCAGGACTTCAGGGTCGGCGAGCAAGGCGCGGAACTCGCCGCGGCGAACGCGGTCGATGTAGGGTTCGAGCCGCTCGTAGCCGGCCACGGGTACATGGCGGCGGAAGTCGGCCAGGGTGCGGACTTGGGCGAAGCCGTGATCGCGGCCGAAGGCGGTGTCAGCCTGTCGCCTGAGGATGCGCTGCAACAAGGCGGCCTGCACCTCCCGCGGCCGCTGCGTCGCCGCATCGAAGCGACGGATTTGCCGCCGAATCGGGTAGGTCAATGCCTTGCGGATGGGATAGAACTGAACGATCTGGTTGATGAGGGCCTTGAGCATGGTTGCCTGGCTCCGGGGTGCGTGGCTGAGAGAAGGAGTGGTGGCAACGGCCCAGCGGGTGGCGGCGGGTCGTCAGGTCAGCATCAAGCGGGCCATGAGGATGGCCGCCTCGTCGGCCACCGGCCCAGTGGCCGACGCCGGTACCGCGCCCCCGTGCACTAAGCTCGCCGTCCGCTTGGCGAGGTGCCGGTCAAAAAACTCCAACGTTCGGCGGCGATATTCCTCGCCGGCCACGTGCAGGTTCTGGTTGTGCTTGGCGCCGTCGATGATCCACAGTTCCTTCGGCTCCCGGGCCCGCTCGAACAAGGCCCGGGCCATTTCTGGCTTCACATAGGTATCGCTGCCACCGTGGATCATCAGCAACGGCCGCGGAGCCAGCTGATGGATGCACTTTTCGATGTGGACGAAACGGCACCCGCGGAGCCGCTCAATCCGTCGCAGGCCGATCAGGCCGACTTGGCCGTAGTACCATAGCGGCACGACTTGCTGGAGCCAGTAGTTGTTGTTGTAGATGCCGAACCATTTTCGCATGTACGGCACCATGACAATGTGGGTGGCGAAGACGCCATCGACGGCGACGCAGCGCACGTAGGGATCGCGGGCAGCCACCGCGATGCCCACGCTGCCCCCCTTGCTGATGCCGAACAACCCGATGCCTCCCGGGTCGGCGTCCGGGCGGCTTCGCAGGTACGCCAGCGCCGCCTCCATGTCACGGACTTCGTACTCCGTGACCCAGGGCAAGGGATCGTAGCCCGGTAGCGACTCGCTCTCTCCCTGATTGCGCGATTCATAGGCGAAAACGTCATACCCATGGGCCAGGAGGTGCTCGCAGTACGGGAGACACGCCCAGCGGTTGGAGCCGAACTCCAGGCCGAAGAGAAGGACGCCGCGACGCGGTCCCTCGGCCCGGAAGTAGGTGCCGACCAGGGTCAGGCCATCGGCGGTGCGGAAGCGCACGTCTTCCGCTCCGGGAACCGGTTGACCGCGCGGCACAATGAACAGCGGCCGCTCCTGAAAAATCCGCACGACGTGACCGAGGTAGCGCCAGCAGAGGTAGAAGTGCAACCAGATGACCAACAGCAGGGCGGCGACGGGAACGCTGACGACCACGCCCAAGCCGGTCCACAACCACAACACGGGTGCCACTCCTCCTCGGGTGCTGCCGGGCCGACAGCCGGCGCCAGGCTCAGTCGTCGTAGCGGCTGACGATCAGCGAGATATTTTGACCGCCGAAGCCGAAGCTGTTGCTCAGCGCATGCCGCACACGACATTCCCGGGCGACGTTGGGGATATAGTCCAAGTCGCATTCCGGGTCGGGGGTTTCGTAGTTGATTGTCGGCGGCAGGACCCCGCGGCGCAAGGCCAGGACCGTGGTGATGAGTTCCACCGCGCCGGCCGCGGCGATCAGATGCCCGAGCATGCTCTTGCTGCTGCTGACGGGGATCTGGTAAGCCCGCTCGCCGAAAACCCGCTTGATGGCCAATGTCTCGACTTTGTCATTCACCTCAGTGCTGGTGCCGTGGGCATTGATGTAGCCGATGGCCTCCGGCGGCAGGCCGCTGTCCTTCAAGGCAGCCTGGATGCAGGCGATGGCGCCGCGTCCCTCCGGGTGACTGTCGGTGACGCGGAAGGCGTCGGCGGTTGAACCGTAGCCGGTGACCTCGGCGTAGATCGGGGCCTTGCGTCGCCGGGCATGTTCCAACTCTTCCAGGACCAGGACCCCCGCCCCTTCGCCCAGCACAAAGCCGTCGCGGTGCAGGTCGAACGGACGCGAGGCCTTCTCCGGCTCGTCATTTCGGGTGGACAAGGCGGTCAGGAGGTTGAAACCGGTGACGCCCAAGGGATGGATCATGCTGTGCGAGCCGCCCGTGAGCATCAGATCGGCGGTGCCGTGCCGGATCAGTTCGGTCGCCTCGCCGATCGCCTGGCTGCTGGCGGCACAGGCGGTGAGGCAGTTATAATTCGGACCTTCCAGCCCGAAATGGGCCGCCAAGTGCGCCGTGGCCGTGTGCAGCTCCTGTTCAAATTCCAACTCGGGGGTGAACTGCTCCAGGCCCCCTTTGGCAAAGGCCACATTGTCCACCACCCGCTGCTGCTCGTCGTAGCAGTGTAACAGGACCGTCACCAGGTGCGGGAAGTCTTGTGTCCCTTCCCCCGTGCCGAAATAGACCCCGAAGCGGGTGCGGTCGATCCGGTCGTTGTCGAGCAACTCGGCATCGGCCAACGCCTGGGCGGCGGCCGCCGCGGCGAAGCGGCTGTTGGCCCCGGCATGAATCCACCGTTCCGTGCCACGCACGAAGCGGTTCAGGTCGAACCCCTTGACCTCGGCTGCAATCCGCGTGGGAAAGGTGCTGGCGTTGAACAGCGTGATCGGACCGACACCGCTGCGCCCTTCGATCTGGGCTTCGTACAGCTCCACCGGGCTGTGTCCCAGCGGGGTGATGGCCCCCATCCCAGTGATGACCACCCGACGTTTCATGCGATCTTCCCGTTGCCCTATCCGCGCACGGCCTTCGGGCTTAATCCCACTTGCGACAGACGACGGCGGCGCATTGACCCATGTCCGTGAACGCCAGCTTGACCACGTGCGACTTTTTCACCGGCCGAGGCGACCCGGCAACGACATTCACCGGACAATCGGGCGCTGGTTCTTCATGATTCAAGGTCGGAGGCAACAGCCCCCGCTGCATCGCCAGCAGACTGAACGCCAACTCCGTGGTGCCGGCCCCGGCGCCGAGATTGCCGATGTAGCTCTTCGGCCCCCATACCGGCACCGGCTCGGAGCAGCGGCCGAACACTTCGCACAACCCGGCCGCTTCCCATGCATCTCGCGCCGGCACGCCCAGGCCGTGGGCATTGACGTGATCGACGTCTTCCGGCCCGATCCCGGCCTCGTCCAGCGCGATTCGGATGGCCCGCGCCAGTCCGCGGCCAGACAGGTCGCGATCGAAGGCGGCCCCGTAGCCGACCAGCTCGGCGTAGATGCGGGCCCCCCGCCGTCGGGCGTGCTCCAGTTCCTCCAAGGCGAAGACGCTTGCCCCCTCGCCGATGACCATGCCGTCGTGCTGGCGGTCGAACGGGCGGCAGGCGCGTTGCGGCGCATCGTTTCGCCGGGACAAAGGTTGGAACAGGCACTGCCGCACCATGCTCAAGGGATTGATCTTGCTCTCCGCGCCACCGACGAGGAAAAAGTCGGCCTGGTCACGCTGGAGGATGCGGTAAGCCTCGCCCAACGCCAGCAGGGAGGCCACGTCGCTTTCGGTGATCGAATTGTTGGGCCCTTGAGCGTTATGGAGGATCGAGACGTGGCAAGCCAACATGTTGGGGAGGTATTTCAACATCCACAGGGGAGGCATGGTGGCCATCCCCTGGCGTCCCCACTTGATCAGGTCGATGGAGCCGGGTTGACAATTGGCGCACATCACGGACGCCGGTGCCAATTCCTCGAGTTCGCTGGCGATCAGGCCGGCCCCAAACTCCACACCAAAGCGCGTCGGGTCGATGGCGTTCTTGTCGAGCCGGCAATCATCCAAGGCCAGCTGGGCGGCGGCGACGGCCAACTGGATGGTCCGGGCCATCACCTTGAGGCTCTTGCGCTCTTTTTTGTCGATGTAGTTTTTGGCGTCGAAGCCAACGACTTCACCGGCAAAGCGAACCGGAAGGCCCGAAGGATCAAATGCGCGAATCGGGGCGATGCCGCTGCGCCCCGCCAGCAGCGACTGCCAGACGGCGTCGAGGGTCAGCCCGATGGGGCTGAGCACGCCCATGCCAGTAAAGACGATCCGACGGGACGCCATGACCCACCCGTTGTCAGACAGCGAACGACGCGTTTCCTCGCCGGTGCCGAACACCCAGAACGTCGCCAGGGGGCTACCCTACCCGCAGGCTTGCCATTGAGTCCAAGGCCTTTGGTCTCACGAACCGGGCGCCGGTTCCGTCCGGCGGGCCTTGATTTGGGCCAGCCCGAGCAGATGTTTCAGTTCCCCGCTAAAGACGAAGTTGTGTTCCCCGAAAGCCTGTTGCGAGCGGGACTGGTCGAGGTGGGCGAAGAAGATTTCTGCCTCGGCGATGACCTCGCTTTCGACCAAGACCCGGCCGCGCACCGCCGCTCCCTCGGCCCGAAGCTGGAGGAGTTCGACTTCGTAGGTCACGGTTTCGCCGGCCAGCACCTCGCGATGGAAGACCGCCTTCGGAATTTTGGCCAGTACGACCTTTTCGCGGAAGTCGTTGGCCTCCCCAACCAGGATCCCCCCGGTTTGTGCCAGCCCTTCCAACAGGAGTGAGCCGGGCATCACCGGATAACCGGGGAAATGATCGGCGAAGTGATCCTCCGCCAGACTCAGGTTCTTCACCGCCCGGGCCGATTTGGCCCGCTCGAAGTCCAAAAAGCGGTCAATCCAAATCCAACGCATGGTCAGCTCTCGGCAAGCGGCCGACGGCCATCGACTCTCGGCCGCACGCCGACAGCCGGCAGCCCCGCGGGGAATTAGCTGGCGGCCGGCTCGCTGGGCTTCGGCTCCTTGAGCTTGTGCTCGATGTAGCGCGTAATCATGTCCACGGTGAACAGATTGCTGATGGCACTGATCTCGGGATTCTTGGCGAAGTCGCTCAGGTCCGCGAAGGGCATGCGGCTCTTGAGTTCGGCCAGCCCTTTCTCGGTCACGCGACCGTTCTGCACGAACTCCGGATCGCCCTGGAAGATCGATTCGGGGAAGAGTTCGCCGCGAGGGATCTTGATGCCGAACTCCCGCTCCAGGCGGAAGACAATATCGAGGAAGTCGATTGACTCCGCCCCGAGGTCGCCCTGGAGGGTCGCCTCCGGCCGGATGTCCTCTTCCTCGACGTTCAACGCCTCGACCAGCGTTGCGGACACCTTTTCGTAGATTTCTTTTTGGCTTGGCATGAACCCAACCCTCCTCCTAACGACTGCGGTGACAAACACGCGCCCGGCTGAATCCCGCTCCTGCCGGGCCTAAGTGCCCGTCGTCGGACGAAGAGGCTGAAACTTCCCTGTCCCCTTGTCCGGGCAGCCCCTTTTCCCAGGCGAAGGGCCTGACCTCGACTCCCGCATCGCGGCGGCCCCCCTGGCTAGGCGATGTTTAGGCCGAGACCGCCCCCAGGCTCAGCCCACCGTCGACGGTCAGCACTTGACCGGTGATGTAGCCGCTCGCCTCGCTGGCCAGAAAGACCACCACTTTGGCGACGTCCTCCGGCTGTCCTAACCGCCGCATCGGGATGAAT
>JANWYO010000327.1 GCA_025055215.1 Gemmataceae bacterium | reverse complement strand
GCCGCCGTCCCGTCGCCTCCGCGCCCATTCATCGCTTCGCGCCCCGGATTCATCGTTTCGTGTTCGCGGCGTGCCGAGCGAGCGTGTCGCTTCCTCGCGCCAGTCCGACGGAATCGCCTCCGCGCTCGGGCTCCAGGTTGCCGGTAAACAGAACCGGGGGCCGAATGGCCCCCGGTTCGTCGGGCTTTCTGTCACGCCGCAGTTTCGCGTACGCTCCTCCGGTCGTAGCGACGGCGGACGGAGCGACGATCCGCTGGATGGCGAATCTGCCCTGAGTAGACCTCCGCTTCGCGAACGAGACAATTTTGGGGCCGCTCTAACGCTTGGCACCCCCGCCACCTCCGATCCCTCCGGCGCCCGCGCCGCCCCCGACGCCGGGCATGCCGCCGTTCGGCAAGAACATCGACAGCCCGCTGATGTCGGCGACCGTCTGGAGCCGTACCCGCGGGAACTCTTTCTTGTACTGGGCTACCTGCTTGGGAGTGGAGAAAGCCGGGACGTAGAAAAGGCCTAATCGCGGCAGTTGGCGTAACACCGGCACGACCCCCGTGGGAGTCGCATGAGTAGCAAGCAGGTCGACGGTATGGAGCCGTTTGAGGTTGCGGAGGGCGCTCAGTCCGCCGTCGCCGACGCTTCGGCTGTGCAACCGCAGGAATTCCAGGTTGGTCAGCTCAGTGAGGTTTGCCAGTCCCTGGTCGGTAATATGATCGCTGCCCAGGCTCAGCTCGGTCAAATTCCGCAAGGACGAGATGTGCTGCAACCCGGCATCGGTGACTTTGCCGGTCGGCACGTCAATCATGCCATCGGGGGTGGCCAGCTGAAGTTGCATGACTTGGGGACTGGCGTTGCCGAACACCAGGGCCGGCGCCCCGTAGGTGCAGCAATCAACCGCCAGAGCGGTCAAATTCTCTAACGCTTTGAGTGATTGCAAGCCGGCGTCCGTGATGCTGACGAGGTAGAGGCGCAACTCTCTCAAGCCCTTCAACTCCGCCAGGGCCTGGATCCCTTGGTCGGTGATTGCTCCGCCGCGGATTTCAAGCACCTCCAGGCCATCAGCGCTGCGGAACTCCTCCAAAGCCGCGAGTTGCTTCAGGCCATTGTCCGTGATCTTCGTGAACGAAAGCTTGAGCGTTTTGAGCCGGGGAAGTTCCTTCAGGCGTGCAACAACATCGTCGGTCATAGTCGCTCCGCCCAGTTCGAGGGAGCGGAGGCTGGGCAGGTCTTTGAGGCGTGCCACACCGGCCGGGGTGAAGCCTTCGCCGTGGAGGGTGAGGGTTGTCAGTTTGGGCAGGTTGGCCAATTCTTTCAGACCGTCATCGGTCACTTGCGTCCGGCGCAAGATGAGGATTTGCAATTCCTTGAGGTCTTTCAACGAGGCGAGGTCGTCATTGGTGAGGCTGACGTTTTCGAAGGCAATGCCTGGGACGGAGAGACGTTTGGCCTCGGCGACGAAAGCAGCCAAGTCTTCCGGGCGCAGGATGGGGAGCGGCCCTTGGCCCGCGGGCATCGGCCCTCCAATGGCGATGATATTACCGCCATTGCCGCCGAAGCCACCGAAGCCGCCGCCAAAGCCAACGAGGCCGGCGCCGCCGCCGGGTGGGAAAGGTCCGCCGACGAAGCCGGCCCCACCACCGGCGCCGCCGAAGCCACCCACCCCACCACCGACCATGCCAAGGGCACCGCCACCTCCCACTGCCGCCATGCCGCCGCCCAAGCCGGCGAAGCCGCCAATGCCAGCACCGGGAGCGGGGACGGTGCTTGTGAACGGCGAGACATACCAGGAGGCTCCACCGGGGATGGTGACCCCGCGTTTGTCTAAGGTGGGTGTGCTGCCGAGGTAGCGGGGCGAGTAGGTGCGCGTCAGTTGGAAGACGTTCATCGGCGCACGGGCGTCAAATTGCCGGGCCTTCCCCGGTGCGGAATTGGTCGCCGGCGCCTTCGCCTGAGGACCGGCTGGCGGTTCCGCGGCGGTGATTTTCATCCGCAGCCAACTGGCCCCTGCCCCCACAAGGCCCACGGTCAAAGCGAGCACACTGACAAGTTTCAGCTTGGTCATGGACATGTCGCGAATCACTCCTTCTACGATGCTGGCCACCGCCGCAGACGAGGTGGCGGCCGTGGCCGATCCCGACGCTATCAGAACGGCCGCGTGAACTGTGGGCGAGACGAGAGAGGCGGGGAACGAGGCCTCCGCCACCGCCGAGGTCACCAGGGACGTCAAGGCCGCGGTGCTCAAGGTGACGCCGCGGCGGACAAGCCGACGGCGGAGCAATTCGCGACCCCGGTGGAGCCGACCTTTGACCGTGCCGACCGGCCAACGGAGTTCCCCGGCCGCTTCCTCGTTGGTCTTGCCCTCCAGGTAACACAAGATGAGCGGCTGACGATATTTTTCCGGCAACCGGTTCAGCTCGGCGTGCACCACCGGACCCAGCTCCCGCCAAGTCGCCTCGTGCAGCGGATCGTCCCGAGCCATCGGTTCCGCCTCCCGGGTTGGGGCCGCCATCGCGGCCCGCCGCCGCGTTTTCAGCGCGCAGCGGTACGCCACCCCATAGAGCCAACTCGACACGGAGTCCCGCCGACGGATCGAGTCCGCCTTGCGGGCCAGAACCAGGAACGTCGCCTGAAACGCATCGTCAGCGTCGTGGCTATTGGCGAGCAGCGTCCGGCAGACGTGCCACACCATCCGCCCATGCCGTTGCATCAGCTCCGCAAAGGCCGATTCATCGTGATGCTCCGCAAACCGACGCAGCAAGTGACCATCGCTGGACCGCGCATCGGCCGCCCGTGCCACCAAACGGTGGAGGTGGTCGAGGACAGCGGCAATTGGTCCCGGCGGCATCCCCCATGCCCTCCCGTCGGCGGCTGTTTCCCTAGGGTAGTTCCCAGACGAAGCGAATTGGTTACACTCTAACGCGCGATTTCCTGCCCGTCATGCGCGATGCTCCCGCCGACGGCGGAGGGCCAGCAGCGGCGTCACCTCAACCAACTGTCCACTGAGGGCATCAATTTTTGGGAGGCAGCGACGGCCGCCGCTGCGTCATCTCTCGAGGCCGGGCTGCCGCCTAGGGCCGCCAAGCCGGGCAAAGTGTGACGGGCAGCCAAAGGCTGCCCGTCTGGCGAGTGAGACGAGATAAGCCGCGAGGCCGCAAGGCTCCTGATAGTCTTGTTCCGCCTTTTTCCCTTGGGTCTGGGAGCAGATTTTTTTGCCATTCTTGTTTGGTTGCAGCCCCCTTCGCTCGATCTCCGACGTATGATGTAAATAGACGAGGGACAACCCGGCGTTTGATCCGATCAGGGGGAGGTATCTGGTCCGATGAGCGGCTCGATCGAGAACACGGCGCCCAGCGCCCCGGAGACATCCAACCGACGGGACATTGTCATGAGCCTGTCGCTGGCCAGCCGCATGCTCCCGCTGGTCCGGCGCATCGTGGACGATGTGACGCGCCTGCGGCAGACGGTCCGTCCCTTGCGGGCCGAACGTGACCGGCTCGATCGTCAGCGGCAGATGTTGGCATGGCCCTTGCGACGGCGCCGCTACCAACTGCACGAAGAACTCGCGGAGCTTGAGCATCAGCTGCACGCCTGTCAGGCGGAGCTGGACTACCTGGGCGTGGTCCTCTTCGATGCGGACAGCGGCCAGGTCGGCTTCCCCACCATCGTTAATGACCGCCGTGCCTATTTTTCTTGGCGGCTGGGCGAGGAGGGATTGAGCTATTGGCACTTCGCTGGCGAGAGCATCCGCCGGCCCATTCCCTCGGCGTGGGTCAAAATGTCGGAACCGCGCCTGGTGAAGAACCGCTGAAGAGCCAACAGAGAAGGGCCAGGGGTGACGCAACCTCCCCACAACAGGCCCGGCTGCCATGGCAGCCGGGCCGAGTTTTTTTCAGGACTACGTCGCGATCAGGCGAGGTACTTTTTGGGGAGTTCCGCGCCGGCCACGTAGTTGAGTTTGCCTAGCCGGCACATCTGATACACGTTGATCCGAAAATCGGGGCAGGTGCTGATCAGGCAGTAGGCATCGGTCGGGCTGAAGCGATACTCCTGGATGAGCCAATCCATGAGGTAGATGGTGGCGGTTTCGACGGCGACTTCGAGAGGGCGAAAGGCATAAACGGCCACGAGCGAACTGGGTTTTTCGATCCGCATCCAGGGGACGCGGCGGTCTTTGAGGAGATCAAGGCGGAGTCGGACCGTCGCCTTGGTTTCCGCGGCGGTGCCGGTGAATTCAGTGTCGCCCTGACTGGCGTGGACATCGCCCAGGTAGAAGCGGGCGCCGGGGTGGAAGATCGGGAGGAAGATGCGGTTGCCGGGGGCGACGTCACGGATGTTGAGGTTGCCGCCCCATTCCCCTTGGCCGTCGATGCTGGTGGCGACCTCGCGCTCGGGGGCCACGCCGAGGGTGCCGACGAAGGGCGTGAGGGGCCAGCTGATGCGGTCGTTGAAATGGAGGGTGCCGTCGCGGGTGGTGCCGCTGGGGCCGGGCGTGTGCCGGAAAATCTTGGTGGTGTAGTCGCAGGAGAGTTCCGGCCAGCGGGTCGATTCGCCCAGGGGGCCACGGCGGGGGCCGATCGCGATCCAGGAGTAGTCGTCCACGATGATGTCGTCGATGCAGACGACAAGCGTGTCACCGCGCTCCGCCCCCTCTAGCCAGACCGGGCCGCCGATGGGGTTGGCGAGGGGTGGGACGCGGTCGAAGCCAGGCCGGCGGGCAGGGATAGCCTTGTCTTCCGGGGTGCGGAAGTAGCCGGTGCTAGCGTCGTAGGTTTCGATCTCAAAAGGCTCGCCGCACCGGACGCGCAACAGCGGTTCGTCTTCCCAGTCGAAGGCGTATTTCCGCGCCTGTTCCCGAGTGATCCGTTGCATCCCGTCCCCCTCTGTCCGCTTGAGGGTTCGCGCTCGCCCCACCCGCGCTTGCGCCCCTCACTCCACCGTGACCACCACGCGAGCTTCCGACCCGGGCCGCCCAAACTTGTTCACGCTCCGGGCCCGCAGCTCGTTCCTCCCCGGCTCCAGCTTCCACACAAACGAGTCGTCCACCCGCCGCCACTCTCCGGCGATCCAGCGTTCGAAGCGGGCCAAGTTCGGGGTGAACGTCTCCAGGTCAACTCGCAACTCCCGAGGTTTGGCCGTCCGCGCCAGGTGGATGCGCGTCCAGTTCAGGCCCCAATCGACGTCCTGCGCACGGCGGACGTGCCGGGAATACTCCGGGGCCTGACCCACCCACCAGTAGCCATCGTAGGAGTACGACGAATAGCCGTTGTACAACTCGCCGGGCAGCAGTGACGTGAGGTAATTGTTCCGCTCGGGGATGGCGAAGCGGCGGTAGTTGCCGATCTGGCAGACGGGATACTGCGGCAGGTCGGCGAGCGGGATGGTATCGGGCCGCGGGCCGACGGCCGACTTCGCCGGCGGCGCCGGGCGACACAGGTCGGCGATCTGCTCGGCCAGTTTCGCCGGCGTGAAGCAGACGGTGATGTCATCAAGGCGGTTGGCATGGAACGCCTGGTACAGCTCGTAGGCGCTCAGCGGGACGCCCCGGCGCTCGAAATGCAGGCCGACGTCGGCCCGCGGCTTGGAGTTGCCAGCGTCCATGACGACCCACTTGCGGTGTTGCTCCACCCACACCTCCGAGACGCAGTGATGGTCGAGGATGCAATGCCGCGCGTTCCAACCCAGCGCCAGGCAGCATTGGGTGAAGACGGTGGCGTAGTGGGTGCACATCGTCAGGCAATCAGGCTGGTCCTTCAGGCCGAGGATGACCAGGGCGTCCCACGGAGGCATCCACGCCGCGGGACTGGTCTGCCAGCCGGAATGCCACTGGTGGCGCACCCAGTGCCGCAGGAGCATCAGCTGCTCCATCTCAGTCTTGCCGGGGGCAATGACTTTGTCGAGCTGGTAGCGCTCCCGCAGCGCCTGAAGGCGGGGCGATGGCTCCTGGTAGCTGAAGGGTATCGAGCTCACCCGCGGCATCGGCTCGTCAGCCGGCCGCTCGACGGTCAAGGTTGCCGGGGCAAGGTCGCTCATCGGACGGAAGGTGTAGGCCAGAGCCAAGCCCTCGAGCCTGCCACTGGGCGGACGGGAGCGGGCGCTGAGGCGCAGGCGGAGCTGCGCCCAGCGCAGCGTCCGCTGCTTCCCCTGCGGCACCCAGCCCTCGCCCAGGGACTGCCACGGCCCCCAGGTGCGCTCGTCCACCGTGGGTGTCGAACCGAGGCGGATGGCCGAGGCGTCGTCGTGCCCCGAGTCGCGCGGCGGCTTGACGAGCAGTGTCACCTTTTCCTCCGGTGCCAATTCTCCCGGCACGGCAGGCTCGCCGGGGCGAACGGCCCAAAGGTCGATGACCGGGCTTGTCACCCATCCCTCCCGGGGAAGCCGCTCCAGCCGCAGGCGGACCAGATACTCCCCGGTGAGGTCGTCGTGGGGCCCCAGGCCCCGCGCCGACCAGCTCCGCCCGCCATCAGTGCTCTTGAAGCTGCGGCCCGCTCCGCGGCCCGGCTCCAGCTTCAACTGCCCCTTGCCTGAGAAGACCACCTCGTTCAACCCGTCACGCACCAAATCCACCGGGACCGCCACTCGGCTCCAACCCGTGGACACCAGCGGCTGGGCATCGTCGAGCGGCGTGCCGTTGAAGACGATCCGCCGGGCCTTGCCCAGAAAGAACAACTCCGCCGAGCGGATGCGCCCGGCTTCCGGGTTCCGATCACCTCGGCTGCCGACGTCGAGCACTTTCTTGACCCAGACGGTGTCGCTGAGTTTTTCCGCCTGGCGCATGTCCACGGCGCCCATTTCATCGGCGATCAGCTCGCCGACGGCCAACTCCAAGGCCGCGGGCCGGTCCGCCCCTTCGGGAACGACACCGACTTCCGGGCTGAGCCGAAACTGGTCGAAGCGCAACGCCGGTTCTTCCGAGTCCGGACCAAATCGCCGCAGAACGCGAAGTGTGCCCGCCTCGTCGGCAGCGGGCGTCGGCACTGCTCCACTCCCCGCGCCCAGCAGCGCCGCAAGCATGCAAACCATAAACGGCCGTTTCATGGCGTGTGCCCCCGATTTGCCGCCTTCGCAGCGGACGATCGTTCACAGCTCTGTCCCGATGTCGAAGGAGCTGCTCTTGGCCTTGATTTCCAAACCCGCCTGCTGGCGCAGTTGTTGGAGCAATTGCTCACGGAACTTTTGCCGCTGTTCCCGCTCGAAGCGGGCGAGCAAGGTGCCGCCCCGCATCTCGGCCGGCCGGGATGATTCCTCCCGATACAACCCGTAGAAGGCTTGAATCGACGGTTCGCGCCGATGGTAGAGGACCGCCACGTAGAAGTGTTCCTTGGGCTTGTCCGTCACAATGACCGACTCGCCGAGTTCCTTGTCCTTGAGCTTGAACAGCTGGGTCAGGAAATCGTCAGCGGGATTGGCCACCTTGCTCTCGGGAACCTGGTATGGTTCAAAGCTGTCGCGCATCTGGGTCGTCACCAAGGCCGAGGGATTGGTCGGCTTCAGCTTGGCCACGTCTTCCAGCGGGATCAGTTCGCGCTTCAGTTCCTGGACGCTCAGGTCCCGGATCTGTCGGATGTCGCCCTTGGTAGGCCGGGCTTTGGCCGCCAGGCGCTCCGCTTCCTGCCGGGCCAAGTCGCGGGCTTTCCACTTTCTCCAGGATGCTTCCACCTGGTCCCGCACCGCCTCGAACGACGCCGGCGCCGTGGCTGGCTCATCCCGGGTTTTCCAGAACAGGAACGGTTCGGCGGCGGTCTGCCACACGGAGTCGTTTTCGACGGGGGTATTCGGCCCCGAACGCGGGTAGTGAGCGACCTGGAAGGGGCGGGTGTCCTGGCCGAAGAGCAGCTGGGCGAAGTCACGGTCTTTTTGCCGGTTGGGTAGCGCGGGCCCTAGGAAGGCCTCACGCAACGGCTGAATCCCGGCATCGCGCACGATGGTGTATTCGTCCTTCGGTTCGGTCATCGCTCCCGTCCGCAGACCACGGCGGGCGATGGCGCCTTCCAGAAAAGTCGGAAGCTGACGACGCCCATCGGCACTGCGCAGCATGTCCTCGATTTCTTTCTTCAGCCCTCTCAGGTTGCTTAATGCGAGCTGCCGTGCCCAGCTTTCGCGCAGCTCGGCCCGCAGGGGCGCCCGCACATGCTCCAGGGGCAGGTGTTGTCGCTGGTTCGACAGGTCCACCCACGCCAGACACCAGGCGCCGACCGAAGCCCAGGGATCGGGGCCGCTCGGGAGCGTGCCCAGCCAAAAGGTCAACCCGGCAGCCAGGCGGCGGCGGATTTCCTCCTTCACGAACGCTTGGAACTCCGCGCTGTTTTGCTGCGACGCCACGGCAGCGGCTTGCACACTGGCCCGAAGGCCCAACGCCGACCCCTGGTCGGCGGCCAGGCCCACCGCCTGGCCGACCAGGCTGGCAACCAATTCCGGCCGGTCCCAGCGGTTGAAGTACGGGAGGAGAAAGTTCGGCTCGGTCAATTCGGGAGCTTCGACGCTGATCCGTTTGTGCAGGGCCAGGCCGGGCGTTCGCTTCAGGTCTTCGTAGTCGTGCCGCAGCTGAAGCTCGTAGGGCCACGCCAGTGTCGCCTGCGTGACGGCCTCGACGACGCGGGCCGCCTGCCGATAGACCTCGGCGTCTGGCCGGGTGCTGACCCATTGGACCTGCACCCGTCGCGGCTGCTTGAAGCCAGGCCGATCGGAATCGGGCGTGGCGATGTCGTTGCGGAAGGCCTCGTAGAAGGCCCGCAACTCCTCCTCGCTCGGGGTCTGCTGAACCTTGGGAACGAAATCCGCAACGGGAACGGTCAGCAAGGCAACGTCGAAAAGCGTGGTGTGGTCCTTGTAGTATTCCCAGAATTCGTAAGGCGTGACAGCCGCGGGCACGGGTTCCCGACCACCCGGCTCCCAGCCTTCGAGGGCCGACTGCGCGATCCGCACCCGCAGTTCGTCGGCCAAAGCGGCGTACAGCCGCTCTTCCGAAATCGTCCCGCCAAATTCCCGTGGGTTGTCATTCATCATGCGCAAGAGAAACTTGGCATCCTGGGCGGTGAAGCGGCCGGAGGCCAAGCGTTGCACCTCCTTGAGAACGTCGTCGGCGGTCAGTTGGATGCCGAGCTGATCGGCCTGGTGCAACCAGATTTGAAAGTCGAGGAGTTCCTGATCGGAGTGGTTGAGGCGGAGCGAGCTTTGGCGGATGAGAAGGTTGATGTACTCCTGCTGGTATTGCTGAAGTTCGAGCGGGGGCACGGAGCCGGGATTTTGTCGCTGCCGTTGCAGGGCATTGGCGTAGAACTGCATCGCCTGGCGTAAGGCGAGGTCGAGGAACGAGATCGCCGCCCGGCGTTGGCGGCGGAGTTCGGCGAGGTCCTCAGCGGTGACTTCTCGGCCATAAAGGAGGGCAACGGTGGTTTTCGGGCGGGTCCAGACGCCGATCCGGTCCAAGAGCCACGACATGGCGTCGCCCCCGCGGGAGGACATGCCCGTGCACATGATGAAGCTGAGCATGGCCATGATGGTCACGCCCGCGAGCAAGACACGCTGATGTCGGCGGAAGGCGGAAAAGGGGTTGAAAGCCATGCGTGGACCTCACAGCTAGGCGTGATGCCCGCCGGCCCGGACCCTCCCGGGCTTGACACTGTCTCTCGGGCTGTAGTATGGGTGGAAAGCGTTTTCGACCCAGCCTACGGATTGTAGCGAGTTTGCCGACCCATACAACGCCAACACGCTGCTGAGCTGTCCCTCTGAGGTTCGGCGAGGAAGGGTGCGGCGTCGGAACGGGACTGATCGGTTCGCGTTCGCGGGAGAATGGGAGACGCATGCTCGGCACGCAGGGAGCGCGAAACGATCAGTCGTGAGCGCGAAAAAAGGAACCGGCGGGGAAAAAACGCCGCCTGGAGCGCTTAACGGGATCCCGACCGTTAGGCGCACCCCGCTTTTGGGGAGTTGGGCCGAAGACTTGTCGAGGAACCCGAAGTGCCTGCACGGAAGAAAAAGCATTTAGTCATTGTGGAGTCGCCGGCCAAGGCCAAGACCATCCATAAGTATTTGGGGCCGGAGTACGAAGTGGTCGCCAGCAAGGGGCACGTCCGCGACCTGCCCAAGACGCGCTTCGGCATCGACATCGACGCCGGCTGGGTACCGACCTATCGGCCGTTGGAAGACCGCAAGCCGATCCTCGAGGCCCTCAAGAAGCAGGCGGCCCAGGCCGACACTGTCTACCTGGCCCCGGACCCGGATCGGGAAGGCGAGGCCATCGCCTGGCACTTGAAAGAGGCCCTCGGCTTGCCGGACGAGCGAGTCCGCCGTGTGACGTTCAACGAAATCACCAAGCGCGCCGTGCAGGAGGCGTTCGCCCATCCCGGCCAGATCGACATGGACCGGGTGATGGCCCAAGAAGCGCGCCGCTTCCTTGACCGGATCGTCGGCTACAAGCTCAGCCCGCTGTTGAGTCGCAAGCTGGCGCAGCACCTCAGCGCTGGTCGGGTGCAGTCCGTGGCCGTGCGCCTGATCGTCGAGCGCGAGCGGGAGATTCAGAACTTCAAACCGGAGGAGTATTGGAAGATCACGGCGACGCTGGCGCCCGAAGGGACCGTGTCGCTCAGAGCGGTGAAGAAGGGCCGAGGCAAAAAGAAAGAGGCCGAGGCCCCGGCGGCAGAGTTGCCGCCGGGGGCCTTCCGGGCGGAGTTGGCCGAATGGGCAGGGGCCAAATTCCACGCTGGCAATGCCGAGGAGGCGCAGCGGGTGGTGGCCGCCCTCGAGGGCGCCAGCTATGTCGTCGCCAAGGTCGAGCAAAAAGACAAGCCGGAAAAGGCACCGCCCCCCTTTACTACCAGCACGCTCCAGCAGCAGGCGAGCGTGCGGCTGCGCTTTTCGGCCAAGAAAACGATGATGCTGGCCCAGCAGCTGTATGAAGGGGTGGAGCTGGGGAGCGAAGGTTCCGTCGGCCTCATCACCTACATGCGTACCGACAGCACGCGGGTCTCCGGCGAAGCCCTGAGCTCGGTGCGGCAGCTGATCCGGGAACGCTTCGGCCCCGATTACCTCCCTGAAAAACCCAACGTCTTCGCCTCCGGCAAGAGTGCCCAGGAAGCCCACGAGGCGATCCGGCCGACCGACCTGTCGTGGACACCCGAGCGGGTCGCGCCGTTTCTGTCGCCAGACCAGCAGCGGCTGTATGCCCTCATCTATCACCGCTTCGTGGCCAGCCAGATGACGCCGGCGATCTTCAGCCTCACCAATGTCGACATCCGCGCCGGCGACGGCCTGTTTAAGGCCCAGGGAAAAGTCCTCAAGTTCGACGGCTACCGCCGCGTCCTCGCCCCCGTGGGCAAGCAGGAAGACGCCCTGCTGCCCGAGCTGACCGAGCAGCAACGGCTCGACCTCCTCCAGCTGACGCCGACGCAGCACTTCACGCAGCCGCCGCCGCGCTACAACGAAGCCTCGCTCATCAAGACCCTGGAGAAGGAGGGGATCGGTCGACCAAGCACCTACGCCACCATCATCACCAAAATCCAGGAGCGGGGATACGTCGAGCAGAAGAACCGCCGCTTCTACGCCACCGACATCGGCATGACCGTCACCGACCTGCTCGTCGAGCACTTTCCGAAGGTGATGGACCTGAAATTCACCAGCCACATGGAGGAAGAACTCGACCAGATCGAGGCCCACCAGCTCAAGCGGAACGACGTCCTCACCGAGTTCTACGAGCCGTTCGCCGCGGCCCTGAAGGTGGCTGAGGAAAAGATGCAGACCGAGGCGGAAAAATGCCCCCGCTGCGGCAAGCCGATCGTCGAGCGCTTCAGCAAAGCGGGGAAGTTCTTCGGCTGCTCCGGGTATCCGGAGTGCACCTTCATCCGCCGCAAAAACGGCGACGACAAGCCGCGCGAGGCCCCGGTGGTGACCGAGCACACCTGTCCCAACTGCGGCAAGCCGATGGTGCAGCGGCTGGGACGACGCGGGCCGTTTCTGGGGTGCAGTGGCTACCCGGAATGCAAGACGACGATGAACCTCGACAGCGAGGGAAAGCCGGTCTTGGCCAGTAAGCCGACGGAACACATCTGCGACAAATGTGGGGCGGCCATGGTCCTCCGCGAGGGGCCACGCGGGCCCTTCCTGGCGTGTAGCGCCTATCCGAAATGTCGCAATGCCAAAGACGTGGACGCCGAGGGCAATCCCATTCAGCCCATCGACGCCGGTGAGCCATGCGACAAGTGCGGCGCGCCGATGCAGGTCAAACGCGGGCCGCGGGGGCCGTTCCTCGGCTGTAGCGCTTACCCGAAATGCCGCCGCACCAAGCCGGTCCCTAACGAGTTAAAGGAAAAGCTGACCGCCCTGATGCCGGCCCCTGTCAAGAAGGCGGTCCCGGCCGTGGAAGTGAGCGAAACCTGCCCTGAATGCGGAGCGCCGATGAAGCTGCGGCCCAGCCGCCGCGGTTTCTTCCTGGGGTGCAGCAAATACCCCAAGTGCCGCGGGACCCGGGAAGCCTCGCCCGAGCTGCTCGAAGGCGTCAGCTGAGGCGCTTCGCCCTGCCCCGGCGCGAGCCTGCTATTTACCCGCCCGTTCCCGATCGTGATAGAATGGCGTCAGTTACCGCTGCATTCGCTGTCCCAAGTGTCGTCAAGGGGTTTCCATCCGATGATGCGCCTGTTGCTCCCCCTGCTTGCCGTTGCATTCTGTGTCCCGCACGCTGCCGCCGCCGAACCGGCTAAAGTCATCATCCGCTGGCACGGCCAATCGTTTTTCGACGTCGAATCCAGCCAAGGGACGCGCATCGCCTTCGACCCCCATGCCATCGAGGTCTACGGCCGAAAACTGGTCAAGGCCGACCTCGTCCTCATCAGCCATTTCCACACCGACCATACCCAGCTCGAATCCATCGAAAATGTCCAGAAAGCGAAGGTAATCTACGGCCTGAAGGTGGCAGCGAAGCGGGTCGACTGGAACATAATTGACGAGCAGTTCCGCGACGTACACATCCGCACCGTGGGCGTCTACCACGACAGCGAAGGGGGCATGCGGCGCGGCAAGACGGCCGTGTTTGTGCTCACCGTCGATGGATTGAAAATTGTTTTCCTCGGCGACCTGGGGCACCAACTCACTGAAGCCCAGATTCGAGCGATCGGCCCGGTGGATGTCCTGATGATCCCGGTTGGGGGCGTTTACACCCTCAATGGCAGCGAGGCCAAGGCGGTGGTCGCCCAGTTGAAGCCGCGGATGTACATCCTGCCGATGCACTATGGCACCCGGGTCTACGACCAACTCCTTCCCATCGACGAATTCCTCGACGAGCAGAAGAAGGAGAACATCCGCCTGTTGCCGACCACGAACAAGCTGACGGTCGAAACCGACTTCAAGCCGGCCGAGCCGATCATCGCCGTGTTGAACTGGAAGTGACCGCGGCGCGGTCTGACGCTCACCAGCGCAGAACGGCCGTGCCCCATGCCAGCCCCGCGCCAAAGCCGCTGAGGACCACCAGGCTCCCCTCTTTGATCCGTCCTTCGGCGACGGCTTCGTCCAAGGCCAAGGGGACCGAGCCGGCACTGGTGTTGCCGTAGCGGTGCAGGTTGTTGTAGACGCGGTGGCGCGGGATGCGGAGGACGTCGATCGCGGCGTTGATAATGCGGATGTTCGCCTGGTGGGGAATGTACAGGTCAATGTCACTGGGTTGCAGGTTGCTGTTTTTCAGCACGTCCTGGATGGTGTCGCAGAGGGTGGAGACCGCCCAACGGAAGACGGCCCGGCCGTCCATGTGCATGTAGTGGAGGCCCTTGGCAAGGAGTTCCGGGGTGGGGGGCAGGCGCGAGCCGCAGGCAGGCCGGCTGAGGAGGTCGCCGCCGCTGCCATCGGAACCAAGGCTGTAGCTGAGCAGGCCCTGGTCGGGCCGGCCGCGGGCCAGCAGGACCGCGCCGGCCCCATCGCCAAAAAGCGGATAGGTCTTGAGGTCGTCGGGATTGACCACCCGCGAATTGCAGTCGCCGCCGATGATCAGGGCCAGTTCGCTGACGCCGGCCACGACGTAGGCCGCCCCGGTGATTAAGGCATACATAAAGCCGGCGCAGGCCGCCTGCACCTCCAGGGCGGCACACGTCAGTTTCAGCCGGTCCTGGACCAGGCAGGCCGTGGACGGAAACGACATGTCGGGGGTGAAGGTGGCCAAAATGAGCAGATCAACGTCCCGACCGGAAACCCCGGCGGACTCCAGGCAGCGCAAGGCCGCTTCGTGACATAAATCGCTGGTGGCCTGATGCGGCAAGGCATGCCGCCGCTCGAGGATGCCCGTCCGCTTGACAATCCAGTCGGAATCAAACCCTAGCCGCTGGTGCAGGTGGTCGTTGGTGACGACAGCCTCCGGGACATAGCTCCCGGTTGCCACGATGCGGACACCTGTGAGACGGCGGCATTGGGGCCGAGGCTGGGAAGGACGGTCATGAGTCATGAATCGGTCGTCCGCTTCGCTCCGGGAGGAGTCCGGGAGTCACTATACCAGGGTTGGCCCCCAGCGGCCAACGACGCTCACCGCACGTCGGCCACCTGGTCGAGGTACCGCACCAAGGCCCACACCGCTTGCCCGGTGTGATCCACCCGCAGATTGCCGTCCTCGTGCGAGACGTGAAACGCCCCGACGAGAAGGGGGCGATACCAATCTGCGAAGTGCTGCGTATTGGCCTCGGTGTATTGGAGTGTCGCCAGGAATTGGAGGCAGCGCTCCAGGGCATCGCGATAGCGGGTGAAGCGCGGCACGTCGCCCAGCTGGCGAGCCACCCGACACGCCTCCACCAATGAATTGGCGCCCAGGGCCGAGTTCGCATCAGGGGCCGATGCCACCGCCCGGCCGCCAGACCACGCCATAAAGCCCCCGCTCCAGAGCGGATGACGCGGATCGAGCTGCACGTACTGTAGGCCGCACAGCCATTCGTTCATTTCGAACACGAAATCCGCCGCCGGTTGCTCTTTAGTCAAGCCAAACCACTCGGCAGCAGCCGGCGACTGGGCGGAGACAAACGACAGGCCCCGGTTTTTGGACCACCACGCGCGGTAAAAAGGGAACGCCTTTCGCAGCACCGCCGCCTTCCAGGGGGCGGGCTGGTGCCGCTGGCTGACGGCCAAGGCATGCACGGCGAGGCCGGGATATTGGCCGATGCTGTCGACGTCGTCGGCGTGCTCAGCCTGGTCGGTACACCGGAAGGAGCCATCGTCGCGCTGCTGGAGGCGAATGAAGCGGCAGAGTTCGTCGGCTTGCTTAAGCAGGTCGCCGCCGGGCTGGGGTAATTCGTGAATGGCCAGCGTCAACAGACCCGCCGCGCCGAGGCGGTTGACGACAACCGACGGCAAAGACGTGTGCCGGATCGTTTCGCCCGAGGTGGGATGAGTGGCGGTGGTCGTGTCCAGCAGGAGAGTCAAGAGGGCCTGGCGGGCGCGGACGGCGTAGCGGTCGTCGCCGAAGTAGCGGGCGGCGGCGGCCAAGGCCGCCGCCGCGCTTACTTGGCCGAGGTAGTGGTCGCCGTCGAGTTTGGTGTGCAGCGCTGGCACGAAGCCATCGACAAACTTCCCATCGGGCCGGTTGGCGCGAAAGAGCCACTCAGCGCCGCGCTGGGCGCTGAGGAACATCTGTCGTTGCAGCGGGGGAAACTTGCTCAGATCTCGCGCCGCCGCGGAACCGCGCGGTGCTTGGCCAACTGTCAGGGCGGCGCTGCTCGCCAACGCCAGCGCCCCGATGCCGCACACGATCCCTGGACGCATGGGCCCAGCCTCCTTGCCTCACCACCGCCCTGCTGCGCCGGTGACCTCTCCTTATACCTCGAACCGCGCTTCCCGATCAAGCCATCCCGCGGCTGACTAATAGCTCTCCGTAAGGGTGCATTTTCGGTTGATCTTTGCGCCCGATGAGCGCTGTGGTAGAAGGCCGAGCCCTCCGGTGTGAGCCAACCGGCCCGAAGCAGGAGATTGGGGCAAGGAACGAAGGAGCGGCGAGCCATGCGGCACCCGAAACCTGTCGGCATCGTGCTGGTAACCACCCTGCCTGCCCTGCTGGCGATCCTGGTGAGCGCCTTCGCCCAACAGGTCCATCGCAACAGTTTTGAGGGCCGACAGCTCGCCTGGGTCAAAGGCCCCGCCGACGCCGACTTCCGCGAACTCCGCCACGAAATCAGCGACCAAGTCTTCCACACCGGCCAACTCGCCGAGCACCTCCAGCTAATGGCCGAAACGGGCAGCTTCGTTCACTACTACTATCCCACCGGCCGGGCGCCGATCTCAGAGGAGCTAAGCACCAGTCTGTGGATCAAGGCCAACCGACCGGGCATTCAGCTGATGGCGCGGGTGGTGCTTCCGCGGGAGCGAAATCCGAAAAACCTGCAAGAGCCGTTGACCACCGTCATCCGCGGAGACACCTACGACCTTGCCGGTCGCTGGCAGCGGTTGGAGCTGCGCCGACCAGTCAAGCTGGCCAAAGAGCAGCAGCAGTTCATGCGGGCCGAGCTTCAGCGCGACGTCGATTTCACCGATGCCTTCATCGACCAGCTGATCCTCAACGTCTACAGCGGGCCAGGCTTGACGGAACTTTGGATCGACGATTTGGAAATCGGTCCGCTGATGGAGCCACCCCCGTTTCTAACGACCAGCCGCCCGGCGTCCGCGCCGGGCGGCCCCGAGGCCCCGCCGCAGGCCATCGGTCGGGCGGTGGTCGAACTGAACGCCGAGCACCTTCTGGTCAACGGCAAGCGCTTTTTCATCCGCGGCATCCGCCATAGCGATACCCCGCTCAAGGCGTTGCGGGATGCCGGGTTCAACACCGTCTGGTTTTCCCGCGACACCTCCCCGGCCCGGTGGGAAGAGGCGGTCGGTCTCGGCTTCTGGATCGTGCCGTCGTTGTCGATCACTAGCCACGACCCGCGCTCGGTTTCGGTCGAAAGCATCACGCAGGAGGTGCGTCAATCCATGCCGACGGATGCCGTGCTGTTCTGGGACCTGGGGGGTGGCTTGATCGAGGAGCAGGCTTCGGTCATCGAAGCAACCGCCCGCTTGCTCCGGGCCGCAGACCCGCAGCGCCCCGTGGGGGCCGACGTCTGGGACGGCTTCCAACGCTACACCCGGCACCTCGACCTGGTCGGCGTCCATCGCTGGCCACTGATGACCGGCATGGAACTGGCCCAGTTCCGCGATTGGCTCGACCAACGTCGGCGGCTGGCATTCGCTCGCCGCGGCACGTTCCTCTGGACTTGGATCCAGACCCATCTCCCCGACTGGTACACCACCCTGGTCTACAACCGCCCCGGCACCGGTACGTTTAGCGAGCCGATCGGTCCGCAACCGGAGCAGATTCGGCTGCTGACCTACATCGCGCTGGCCTCGGGTTGCCGGGGCATCGGTTTCTGGTCGGACCGCTTTTTGGCCGACAGCCACCAAGGCCGCGATCGCCTGCTGGCTTTGGCGTTGCTCAATCTGGAAATGCAGATGCTGGAGCCGCTGTTGACGACGGTGACCGGCGCCCCGACGTGGATCGAAACCTCTCATCCGGCGGTGCAGGCGGCGGTGCTGCGGACCGACAAGGGGATCCTGGTGCTGCCGATGTGGCTGGGACAGGGGTCGCAATTTGTCCCGGGGCAAGCGGCGACGATTCGGCTGACGATGGTGGTGCCACAGGTGCCGCCCGCCGCCCAAGCCTGGGAGGTCCAGCCCGGGGAAGTGATTTCGCTGCCTATGCAGCGCGTGCCGGGGGGGACGGCCATCACCATCCCGGAGTTTGGCCTGACTAGCGCCGTTGTGTTCACCAGCGACAACGGCGCTACCGGCCTGGTGGTCCGGTTTCAGGACCAGGTGCGTCGCTGGCGCAAACTCGCCGCGCAGTGGTCGCACGACTTGGCTGCCGCCGAGATGGAAAAAGTCTTCACCGTACAGGCAGCCCTGGAACGTGCCGGCCGGACGCTGCCCGACGCGGCCTCGCTTCAGGAGAATGCCCGTCGGCGGTTGAAAAACTGCGAAACTGCCTGGAACAACGGCGATTATCGATCAGCCTACCTGGAGGCGCAGCGGGCCTTGCGGCCCCTGCGCATCCTTATGCGGGCCCAGTGGGAACAGGCCATCCGCGGGCTGGACACGCCCGTGGCCAGCCCCTTCGCCGTCAGCTTTTACACCTTGCCGCGGCATTGGGAGTTCCTGGAGGCGGTGTCGCGCTCGACCCCCGGCAGCAACATGGTTCCCGAAGGGAACTTTGAAACCAGCCCGGATCGGGCGCCGGTGTCGTGGACCATCCAGGAGATCACACTGGACGATGTGACGATGCAGGCGCGGCGCGTGGCAGCGGTGCCGGCCGATCAGCGGCAACTGCCGCCCGTGCCGGCCGCCTCGGACAAAAAGGATCCACCTCCTTCCAAGGCCCTCGCCATGGCGCCGGACTATGCTGACCCGCAGGAAGGTCAGCAGTCGTTGATGCTCCAAGTGCTGCCGCGACCGCGCACCACGGCGGACGGCAAGCCGTTGCCCCCGCCCCAAGCCTTGGAGCGAACCTACCTCGCTATCACCAGCCCCTCTGTGTCACTTCCTCCCGGCAGCCTGGTTCGCGTCAGCGGCTGGATTCGCATTCCCTATCCCATTCAGGCTTCGGCCGACGGTGTCCTGATGTTCGACAGCGCGGGAGGCGAGCCGTTGGCCGTCCGCCTCCTCGGGCCGACCCCGTGGCAGCGCTTCGCCCTGTACCGTCAGGTTCCGCCTTCCGGTCAGATCAGCGTGACCCTGGCACTCACGGGCTTGGGCACGGCCTACTTCGATGATGTCCGCATCGAACCGCTTTTGCCCAACTCACCAACCGTCAACAAACCTTAGACCTGGTGCAAGAAATTCGCCGGCAGCGGCCCACGCTGCCGGCGCGGGCCAGTCCTCGCGGCAACCTCCGGTTCCGGGACGCTCAGGCCCCGGGGAGTTGGAAAGTCTGCCCGGGTTTCCCTTTTCGCTCGGGCAGAGGGTGCTCGCTGGACACGCAGGGCCGACTCATCTCCAGTTTGGTGACGCTTCGTGAAAGGCGGCGAGAACCGCCGCAATGATCGGGCCTATCGACAGTTCCATCCGATCAAGCCTCCAGCGGCCAATGGTCAACACGCTGCATTGCCTCGAGTCGTTGCTGCTGCACCACGGGCTCAGACGAAACCGTGACCGCGCATCCAGGCCCAACGCCACCGGCAGGATGGACGTCAACACTAAGATCAACCACAGACGATCCAAGCGATTCGCCTGCGTCATCGTCGGGTGACGCAGCGCCCGCCTATTCCGTTTGTTCTCGTGGTGCCCAAACACCTCCTCGATCGTCAACCGCTGGCACGTCCGTGCCAGCTCCGTTCGGCCAAAACCGCGGTCGGCCAAGAGGATCACCTCCAAGTCGGCCGAGAGCATGTCCTTGAGCAGGTAGAACAGACCTTCCTCCAGAGTGTTCTGACTCTTGGACAACACCCAGTCCGGGTAACTCGCCCACAGCAACGGCACTGCTCGACCTTTGACCACCGCCGCCACCAGCGTGTGAAACGGATGAATCTCGGTCCAGTCGAAGGCGATCACCAGGGGCCTCCTCCGCAGGTGTTTCTTCTTGACACAGGTGGGCCACGACTCCCCGCATCGCCTCGCGGACGATCACCCGCGGGTTCGAGGTGAACCGCCGGTGCGTTGGATGCGTGCTGTGGCGGTAGTCCCGGGGTCCAGCGCGCGGCCGATGGCCGACCGACTCACCCGGCCAACCTGCAACGCGGCCCTTACCAGTTCACCGAGGGTTGTGGCCTGTCTGGGGCGCAGGGCTCCGCATAGACTCATCACCCAAGTGATCGCCTCCTTGCGATTCGTGGCGGTTCCTCCTTGGCCGGGGAAAGACGTTTTGCAGAAACCTTGTGCCCGAGGACGCCCTGGGAGAAACTGCCAACTTTGTTTTAGGCCGTCTGAACTGGGGATGAGTCAGGGCTGGCGCTGGTTGCCGACCGCTTGGGAGGACGGTACGATCCGAGCAGTTTGGCGTCGCCCGTGGAGGAGGCCCAGGCCATGGCGCACCCGACGCAGATGTCGGCCCAGGATACCGGCTTGCTGGTCATCGACGTGCAGGAGAAGCTGCTGGCGAAAATCCCTCAGGCGGCGGAGCTGGTTCGCAACATCGCATTTCTGATCGATGGTGCCCAGCTATTGGGAGTTCCGGTGCAAGCCACGGAGCAATATCCCAAGGGGCTGGGACCGACCACGGCCGAATTGGCGGCGCGATTGCCGGCGCGCCCCGACAAGGTTTCTTTTAGCTGCTGTGCGATCGGGGAAGTCGTGGCGGCGTTCCGCCGCGCCGCCCGGCGGAAGCTCCTCTTGGCGGGGATGGAGACGCATGTCTGCGTGCAGGCGACGGCGCTCGACCTCTTGGCCCTCGACTTCCGGGTTTACGTGGCGGCCGACGCCGTGGCCGCCCGATATGCCATCGACCATGACGTGGCCTTGCGGCGGCTGGAGCAAGCCGGCGTCGTGCTGACGACCAGCGAGGCGGCGGTCTTTGAGTGGCTCGGAGGTGCCGACCATCCCCGGTTCAAGGACGTCAGCCGATTGGTGCAAGAGCGCATGAAGGCGCTGGGAGCTTGAGAGGGGACGACGGCGCGCGGGATCGGCGGCCGTCGGCCGCCGAGCCCGCGCCTCCGGCCGACTCAGCGGCCCAGCTCTCGCTCGATCCGGGCGATCAGCTCCCGCACCCGCCAGCGGCGCTCGCCGACCACCAACTCCCCGTCGGTCTCAAGACACCGGCGGATTTTTTTCTCCGCCGCCACCACGGTGCTATGGTTGCGGCCACCGAAGTACCGGCCAATGTCGCTGTAGGCGGCGGCGGTGTGCTGCCGCGCCACGTACATCGCCAACATTCGCGGATGGCTGACTGCCCAGGCACGCTGCTTGCTCTGCAAGGTGCCTGCGCTCAAGTGCAAGGCGGCGCAGACAGCCCGATCGACGTCCGCCAGTTGAAACACCCGGATCGAGTGGCGGAGCAGGTCGGCCAGCGCCTCCTGGGCCAGGGCCAGGTCGATGGGCCGCTCGGCCACCTGGCCGTAGTGGCGAACGCTGTGCAGCGCGCCTTCCAGTTCTCGGACGTTGCCCCGGAGGTGTTCGGCCAGATAGCGGAGTACGTCGTCGGGGACGCGCGGGCCGTCGCTCCGCGCTTTGGCGCGGAGCAGCGCCAGGCGTGTTTCGGGATCCGGAGGCTGCAACGCCCAGGCGACGCCGCCCAACAGGCGGTCGGCGAGTTGGGGGGTGAAATCGTCCGACAGTTTGGGATGGCAGTCGCAGGTGACGGCCACTGGCTTGCCCGCTTGCACCAGCGCATCGAAGGTATGCAAGAACTCCTCCTGCGTGGCCCGTTTACGCGCCAGGAACTGAAGGTCGTCGATCAGGAGGGCGTCGCAATCGCGGTACTGGCGGCGAAATGCGGGGAGCTTGTCGGCGCGCATGGCGGCAAGGAAACGATTGGTGAACTCCTCGGCCGACAGAAAACAGACGCGCCAAGCGGGCTGGGTTTGAAGAAAGCCGGCACAGATCCCCTCTAACAGGTGTGATTTGCCGGTGCCGATCGGTCCATAGAGCACCAGGGGATTGGGCCCTTCGCTGGGAGCTTCGACGAGGCTGACGGCCGCGGCATGGGCGAGGCGGTTGCACGGTCCAACGACGAAGTCGCTAAGGGTTCGCCAGCGGCGGGCGGGAACAGGGGCGCGGTTTGGCGGGGCGGCACCGTCGGTGGCAGGCGGCGGCCCCGGGCGAGGGGCCGCCGCCTCCTGCTGGGCCCGGCGAGCTTTGCGAAACAACTCCGGGTCGATGACGAAGCGCACCTGCATCGGCCGGCCAAAGACCTCCGCCGCCGCCTCGCGCAGCGCCGCCGTGAAGGTTGTCTGAAGCCAGTCCCGAAAGAAATGATTCGGAACGCCGATCACTAAGGTGTCGTCTTCCCAGCGGAATCGAGTGTGCTGCTCAAACCAGAGTTTGTAGCGTGGCTCGCCCAGACGCCGAACAAGCATCCGTTCCAACGCGGCCACGACCTCCCGGTCGCGCGTGGTCAAAGGGGGTTCCTCCGGCGCGCAGCCATGCTGCGCCGTTGTCTTGGGCATCGGCACAAGAGAGGTTCGTCCGACGCGGAGTGGGAAGGTCCGCGACGGGCGGTCAGGCTCGGAGAGGAGTGATTCTAGAACGCCCCCCAAGACCTGCCAACGCAAAATTACCCCGGGCTCGCCGCCGTCGCTCACGCTTACCGGCGCAACAGACCACGAAATGGGCAGTTAGCAAGGGAGAGATTTGAAGATTCGATTTAGAAAAAGTTAGTGAACGTGAATAAGTTGTCGATGGAACCTCAGCTGAAAAGCCAGCTGAACCGAGCCAGCCGCCCGGATGACCGTCGGGGTTTCAGCAGGGCAAAGGTGCAGCGGCGGAGAGGGAGGGATCGGTCCTTCGGAGCACAACCCCGCCCCAAACGAAGGGTGCACCCAGCTGCCTTTGCTCCAGGATGCCGAACCGCCAAGACCGCACGCCTTTACTGCCGACCGCCCCTTCCTACTCCCGTCGCTCCGGCGGGCCACACCGCCAAAAGGAGGATCCGCTCATCGCAAGGGACAAAGCCCAACTGCACATACAACTCCCAGGCCGGTCGGTTCCGCGTATCCACGGACAAGGTCAACGCCTTCGCATGGGCGGCGCGGGCTTCCCCGAGGGCCCGTTTCATCAGCTCCCGACCAAAACCACGCCGCCGGGCCTGGGGCACGACGCCGACATATAAAACTTCCCATTCTTCCAAATCTTCCGATTCTGCCAACAACAGGACGGCGACAGGCTCGTCTTCGTACCGGGCCAGCCACCAACGACTGAGGTCGTGACGTGCTTGGGCGCGGTGCCCCTCCAGGACTTGGCTGATGGTTCGGATGCCGTTCAGTTCCGGGCAATCGAGCGTTTGGAGGTAGGTGGCTTCGAGTGTTTGCGCAAACAGGTCCAAGTCGTCGTCTGCACGACACCAGTGAAGCTTTTCCTCTCCTTCCAGATGAGAGCAGCCCCACCGCAGGTCATGACGCATCCAGCACAGCGAAGTGACTTGGCGGAACCCGTTACGTGTCAGGGAGTCGCCACCGAAAGCCACTCCCACGGGGAGCAGCGCTTGCGCCAGCCGCGTCCCGCCGTCGCCCAGGTACCGAGTGGCGTGGACCACCAGGTCGTCTTCGACCAACCGCTGCGCCGGGTTGGGGAGCACTTGCGGCGGCCAGACCAGACCGGATGCTCCCGGCAGGCGTTGGCAAAGCATGGCCCCGAGCAACCCTTGCCCGGTGCGGGCGACCAACAGACCGGAGGGATCCAGCTCGCCGCGCTGAACCAAGTCGAGGGCCCGGGCGACACGCTCCTCCTGTACCCGGTCGGGCAGGGAGCGAAAAACGAGTCGAAATGCCGCGGCCCAGTCCCTGGGCTGGCTCGGCTCCACCCTCCAAAAGGGAGAAACTGGGCGCATGGCGAGCGGCCTTTCCCGTTTGGGTCGAAGACCGACGGGGATTTCAGCCATCTTCCGCAGGCGACGCCTCGGCGAATTCCCGAAGCGGCAGTTCGATCGGGCGACCGGTCTGGGCACTGCGGGCGACGGCCTCCGTGAATTCCATGTAGGCGACGGCCGCCGAAAATGGGGTCAGTTCGACGGGTCGGCCGGTGCGGATCGCCTCGACAAATTCCGCCTCGACCCGCCAGCCACGGGCACGTTCGGGCGGGATGGGGATTTCCTCCAACTCGACCCCGGGCTTCGCTCCGCGACGCTGGCTGGCGCCCCAGATGCGATCTGCGGCCAAGTCGTAATACAGGCACCCTTCGGAGCCGTATAGCCGGATGCCCATCGATTGGCCGAAGGGGGTGACGCCGCTAAATTGGTAGACGGCGCGGGCGCCGCCTTCGAGGATGGCCAGGACCTGGACGCTATCCGGCGTGCCGACGGCCCGCCGGACGCCGCTTTCGGGGTCGATACGGGAGGGGATGAAGGCATGCACTTGGGCGAGCACGCGCACGGGTGGCGGCACCCAGCGGAGCAGGGTTTCGTGCACGATTCCCAAGGTGAGCATGTTGTAGCCCGAGAGGGCCGCGTCCTGCCGCCACGACAGCGGTGCCGCCGGGTCGGCCAAGGCGCCATTCAGCCCGGTGACATACACTTCGCGGAGCTGTCCGAGATAGCCTCCTTCGATCAGCTCCCGCATGACATCGTGGCCTTTCAGTCCGAAGGGGCTGGGGACGACTTGCGTCACCAGCTGCGGGTGCTGGCGGGCAGCTGCCCACATGCGATGGGCCTCGGCCGCGTTCAGGCTCAGCCGCGCCTCGGTCAGCACGTGCTTGCCCGCGTCGAGGGCCCGGAGCGTAATGGGGCAGTGGAGGTACGGCCAAGTGCCGATGACGATGGCGTCGATGTCGGGATCGGCGACGACCTGCTCCCAATGTTCGTAGGTGCGGGGAATGCCGTATTCGCGTGCCACTGCCTGGGTCGAGCTGGCCCGGCGATTACAGACCGCGACGATTTCGACATTCGGGAGCGACCGCAGCCCGGGGATGTGCCGCAGGCGGGTGTTGGCGCCTGCTCCGATGAGTCCGACACGAAGAACCTGCGCAGCCATAGGTGCCTCAACCAAGCCCTGCACCGGGCGCCGCGCGGGCCGATAGGTCGGCGGCGCACGCCCCTGGCTTCCTTTTACCCTGCGGTTCCCAGCGCGCCAATTGCTTGCCCCCCGCCACCGGTTCAGGCCGCCCGGCTGGGCCGGGCGGCCTCAATCCAGCGCCGCCGCACCGCCTGCCAGACCCACTCCACCGGGATCGTCACCGGCAGTTCTCCCGGCAGCGCCCGCACCAACTCGGCGTTGCCCCGCGCGTAGCCACCGGAATACGGCAGCGGTCGCTGGAATTGATTGTACCGCCCTAGCAGGACCACGCCGGGGACGTCGAAGGCATTGGCCAGATGGGCGGGGCCGCTGTCGATCCCAATAAACAGCCGTGCCCGCCGGACCACCGCTGCCATCTCGAGAATCGTCTGTTGCCCACAAAGCCCCACGAAGCGCGGGTGGGCGAACCCGGGGAGGACCGTGCGCAGCCCTACTTCGACCACGCTCCAGGCGGTTTCTTCTAGAATCCGCTCCACCAGCACGCGCCACTTCGCGGCGTCCCAATCCTTGCTCGCCAGGTTAGAGATCCCGTGGACGACAACATACTCCGCTGGCAGGCAGAGTCGCTCGACACGCGCCAGCACGGTGGCCGGGATGGCAACTTCGGAACGATCGTCGGTGATGGGAATGCCGGCCCCCTTGGACATGGCCTGTAGGAGAGAGCCATGATCGAAATAAGTCTCCATAGTGACCCGCGGGTCGCCGATGGTCTTACGCAAGGGGACACGGCAGCGGAGGCAGTAGCGTTCTCGGAGATGCAGGTCGATGGCCCGGTCGTAGTCGCCGAGGAATTTGACGACCATCCATTCGGTCAAACATTCGACGGCAAGGGTTGCATCGACCTCAGGAAAGGCGCAGACCAACTCCTGGTATTCCGGTCGGACGACCCAGATGATTTGCGCCGCCGGGTGCTGCCGCCGGACCTCACGGGCCACGGGTTGACAGGCGACGAGGTCGCCCAAGTGCTCGATCAAGGCGATGAGGACGCGGGATCGGCCCGACCGTCGGCGGAGCGGGGTCACGGGGAACCAGAGGCGACCGGCCAGGTAAGCCCCCCGGGCAACGGCTCGAAGCTGATGCGGGACATCGACCGCTCGCTGCTTGAGGGCACCGGCCAGCCAGCGCAGCGGCACCTTCTGCGCCCGGGCCGCGCGGACCAGGCGGACCAGGCGCGGCGAGCGCTTGAGCACCGCCTTGATGTGCTGCCAAGCGCGCCGAGGGCCGGAAAGCGGTGGTATGGGATGTTCTGGGGAAACAGCCATGTCAGTCAGGGCCCTCCTGTTTGCCGGCTGCGGGACCGCCGCCGGCGGTCCCGCAGCCGGGAATCGGTCGGCGGATGTTACTCTCCCTTGCCGCGCCGGTGAAGTGCAGCTCCGCCGCCGACTAGCCCTCCTCTCCAGTGCCTTCCTGATTGGGAGCGCCCCGTTCCCGTTCTGACGGGGCCGAGCAAAAGGTGACGGGGCAAGGCCGGTGATTCTCGGCCGGCGCGGGGTTTTCTTGAAGGTAGTGAGAGGAGGAAGCCGATGATGGACCGCGAAGTCTTGCCCCGGCAGGAGGCAATCCCCTAATCACTGGCGTCCGGATCGGACCCGGTGGGAGTCGTGTCATGCGGCAGGCCAAGGACGCCAACATCGCGGTTTGCACCATCGTCGCGAACAACTACCTGGCTTACGCCCGCACCCTGATGCAGTCGGTGGCCCAGTGGCATCCCGACTGGTCGCGCTACGTGTTACTCGTCGATCGACCCCGGCCCGACTACCAACCGGATGCGGAGCCATTCCGGACACTTCCCCTCGAGACCCTCAACCTCCCCGAACCTAAGCGCTTTTGTTTCCGCTACACCCTGTTGGAGCTGAGCACGGCGGTCAAGCCGTGGCTGCTGGAGTGGCTGTTTGACCACACCCCTTGCCAGCAAGTCGTCTACCTCGATCCCGACATTCGCCTCTACCGACCGTTGGGCGAAGTGACGGAACGGCTCGACGCCGGCCAGCTGATGGTGTTAACGCCGCACCTCACGGGCCGGCTCGACGACAAACATAAGCCCCGCGAAAAAGACATCCTGGTGGCCGGGTCGTATAACCTCGGCTTCATCGCCCTCGGGCGTCATCCCGAATTGCCCCATTTCCTCCGATGGTGGCAGGAAAAGCTGGAATATGACTGCCGGGTAGCCTGGGATGAGGGGCTGTTTGTAGACCAGCGCTGGGTCGATCTGGCCCCGGGGATGTTTTCGGACGTCTCGATCCTGCGCCACCCTGGCTACAACGTGGCCTATTGGAACCTGGCCCATCGCCGGGTCGAGCGGACCCCCCGAGGATATGAGGTCAACGGCCAGCCGTTGACCTTCTTTCACTTCAGCGGCCTCGATCCGCTCGCCCCGCAGCTGGTCTCCAAACATCAAGATCGCTTTCAGCTCAGCGACCTGGGAGCGGCTGCCGACCTGGTGCTCGATTACTGCCGCGCGGTCCTCGCCAACGGCTACGAAACCTGCCGGTCGTGGCCGTGTGCGTATGGGTTTTTCGACGACGGTACACCGATACCGGATTGTGTCCGGCTGGCATATCGCCGAGACGAAGCAACGCGGGCCCGGCCTGGAGACGACCCGTTCGCCGAGAAGCCGCTGTGGTTGAACGAGCCGCCCGGCCCGGCGCTGGAACCATTGGTCAGCCGATTGATGATGGCCGTCTGGCGGCGGTGGGAACACCTTCAGAACTTGTTTCCCGATCCTCTCGGCTTGTCACGCCGGCCGTTCGCCGATTGGTACGTGTGCCGAGGGGCCTGGGAGGAGCACATTCCGGACGAGTTCGTCAGCCCGGTGCTACAGAGCTTGCGGCGCCTTCGCCACTATGCGCCAGGCGCCTTCGTGAGAGAGCACCGGGCCCTCCGCGAATCCGAGCTGTTATCGCCGCTTCAGGCTCGGGCCTTGCGCCTGGTCCGGCGAGCCGTGTGGTGGTCACGCCGCCTACGACTGCATCGCCTGCTACCGGGCGACCCGTGGCGCACTTGGCTGAAACGGGGGATTAAGCCTTTCGTACCGAAAAAACTACGGTCGTGGGTGCGGGAGGAGATGCGATTGTATGGGGATGCCAGACCGCCGGCCGCCGCCTGACCCGGCCGCGGAAAGGGCAACGCTCTCGGGTCTCGGGCAGATTCGCCCGCCTGAGGCCCGGCGGGACGGTCGACTTTCGGAGACCATCCGGCCCATGCGACAAGCGGCCCCCGCGGCCTGTGGCCGCGGGGGCCATGCTACCTGCGCCATGCGCCTCTTGGGTGCGTTCAACGGCTCGCTGTCTGCACCTCGACAAGCGTCCCGAAATCGACCGTCACCGGCTCGCCGGCGCGGAAGACGACGGTGCGGTTGGCGCTGACCGTCCGCCCCGCACGCTCCACCTCGGCCCGGAACGTATAGGCGTAGGTTTGGCCCGTCGGCAGTTCCGGCGTGTCGAAGCGACGCGTCGCCGTGGTCAACGGGCAGAGGTCACCGTTGACGTACAGCTTAGCGTCGGCGGGAAGCTGCACGGTAATTCGCGTCCGCGCCGTCGCGACTTCCGGCTCCTCAAAACGGACGCGTGAGACCTGACCCGCCCGGACAATCACCCGCTTGCTCTCCGAAACCGTCCGACCACCGCGGACCATTTCCGCCTTGATCGTGTAGAAGTAGTCCCGCCCCTGCTGGAGAGGCGGCGTCTGGAAGGTGCGCTTCGCCGACGTCAACGGGGCCTGCTCACCGTCTACGTACATCCGGGCGTCGGCCGGCAACTCGACCGCCACGGTGCCGGGGGTGGCAGTGGATTCGGACTTTTTCGGCTCGGTCGCGGGGGCCGCCGGGGCGGCGGGCGCCGGTGCCGGCTTCACTACGTAGACGACCCCACAGCTGCACGCGTAGCAGCTCCAGCAACCGCAGTGGTAGCTCCAGCAACCGCAGTGGCAGCCCCAACAGCCGCAGTGGCAGCTCCAGCAACCGCAGTGGCAGCCCCAACAACCGCAGTGGCAGCCCCAACAGCCGCAGCAATGGCAGCCACACCAGCAGTGGCAGCCCCAACAGCCGCGGCAGCCGAAGCAGCCGCCGCATTTGCCCCACGCCGGTGCCTCGCCGCCGGTCGTCAGGGCGAGCATCAAAACCATACTGTACATCGCGAAAGACCTCCTCCAGCCCAGGGAACCAGACCGGGGCCGCGCTGCCACCCCGGCTCGAAGCTTTCGGACAAAGCGTGAAACTCGACCGTGTGACTTGGGTTCGGCCATCAAGCTAAGGACGGTGCTCGGTCTGGTCAAGGAGAAAATGGTGAAAATAGAGAAAAAGTGCAAGATCGCCGGCGTACGAACCGTATCCTTGATCGCTTCCTCAGTCGGGTAAGACCTTCCCGCCTCGCCTTCGAGGTTTGGTGGCCGGGAGCGATCCCAAGGAGAGCGCGGAGGGTCACGCTGCCAAGCGTACCTCCTCGCCGCGCTGCCACGAGAGTTGCCGAGCCAACCCCTCATCCAGACCGACGCGCGGCCTCCAGCCGAGGTGGCGGCGCAGCTTGCTCGTGTCGGCGCTGGTGGCCCGCTGATCACCCGGGCGGGCCGGCTCATGTCGGATGGCGGCCCGCCTTCCGGTCAGGAGTTGCAATTTGTGGAGCACTTCCTGAATGGTAACGGCTTCGCCGCCGCCGACGTTGTAAATCTCCCCTGGAAGCGCCTGCATGGCCGCCATCGTCGCCGCCACGCAATCCCCTACATAGGTGTTGCCGCGAACTTGTTGGCCATCGCCGTGAACGACGATCGGCGCGCCAGCCAGCAGGGCGCGGATGAACCGATGGTAGGCCATGTCGGGACGCTGGCGCGGGCCGTAGACCGAGAAGTAACGCAAGACCACCAACGGCAGCCCCTTTTCCTCACAGAAGGCGCGGCACAGATGCTCGGCCGCCAACTTGGTCACGCCGTACGGGGAAATCGGTCGGGTCGGGAGCGACTCGTCCCCGGAGGCGTACCGTCCGTAGACCGAGGACGTGGATGCATAGATGAAGCGGTGCAGCTGCCGTTGCCGCACGGCGGCCTCTACCAACCGCTGGGTGGCGGTCACGTTGCAGCTTTCGTAGAGGTCGAAGTCGCTCCAGCTGCGCGGCAGGCCAGGCATGGCTGCCAAGTGAAACACGACGTCGATCCCATCCAGCAGCGGTTCCAACGGTGCGGTGCGCAGGTCCAATTCGTGGAAGACGAATTTATGGTGGGCCCACAGCCCCAGAAGGTTGCCTTCCTTCACCGGGCGGGGATAGTAGGGAATGAACGCATCGATGCCGACGACGGCGTGGCCCGCTTGGAGCAAGCTGTCGCACAGGTGGGAGCCGATGAACCCGGCAGCACCGGTCACGAGGCAGCGCATGGTTGGGATTCCTTTCCTTGGAGGGCGGCAAGTTGCTGCCGCAGCTCAAGCAGGTTCGCTTCCAGTTCCTGGATCCGCTGCCGATCCACAGCCCGGGCGTGTTCCCACACCGCTTGCTGGGCCAGCACCTCGCTCAGGACGATGAGAAGCTGTCGGTTGAAGGTCGATTGCTGTCGGGAAAGGACATCGACGTAAGCCCGGCGGAAGTTGTTCAGGACTTTCCGCTTGACCCAGCGTTTCAGACCGGCGAACCAGCCGGTGGTGACATCGACGTAGTCGTCGGGGAGGTGCTGACAGCGGGCCGCTTCGGCGAGAGCGGCCTGGACAGGGGCACTCAACGGCGTGAGGACCGCCGCGGTTGCCGGTTCCGCCGTGGTCACCCGCAGGCGCAGCGGCGCTGCGGCCGGGCCGTCGGCGACGGCCCGGCCGTTGGCGGTCTCGGCCCGGAAGACCACCTCGTAATCTCCCGGGACCGATGGCACCGGCACGGGCACGGCCGCCGCCAGGGTCCCGCCGGGGGAAATCAGCCCCGGCAGGGGCACCGCCCGCCCCCGCGAGCCAGGCCCGCGGCCCGACCAATCCCGCACCACCGAGCGCAACACCAGCCGCGCCGGCCCAGCCGGCACGGCGACGTGCGTCCCGAGGTTGCAGACCTGCACCGCAACCAAGACCTCGCCGACAGCGGCGCTCGCTTCCAGACGATCGTTCCGGGCCCGAACTTCCACCTGCCGCCGCAGCGGTCGCGGCGGCAGGTCCAGCACCGCCTCGACGACCTCGCCGAACTGGCGGCGCCAACGGTCGGGTCGAAAGTCCGCTGCCCGGCGAAAGCCTCGTCGGCGCATTCGCTCGGCCAAGGAAACGCCCAGGGAATCGATGGCCGCGAGGAGCCGGC
>JANWYO010000310.1 GCA_025055215.1 Gemmataceae bacterium | reverse complement strand
GCCGTCCCCCAATGCGGAGTTGCCTCAGTTGTCGCGGAACGCCTCGTGGCACTTGTTGCACGAGGAATTCAAGGCGTTGACCACCTTCAAGGCCGCCTTGCCGTCGGGCTTCGGCTGCTTCACCACGCTGGCCAGTTCCAGGGCGGCCTTCGTCATCTCCTCGTTGAACCCTGTCCACTGCTTCTGCCAATCCTTCGGCTTCTTGTCCGGCTCATGACCTTTGATCATCTCGCCGATGGCCGCGACCTGATACGCGGTCATGGCCAACTGCTCGCTCATGTCTTTCGGCTCCAGGCCCTTCTTCTTGGCTGAGAGCTTCAAGAGCATGCTCTCGATCCCCCAGCCGCCGGCGGATGCCAACGAGAATTGCCGCATGACATCGTCCAGGTCGATTTCCTTGGCAAAGTCGGTGGGCGCTAAGTCGCTGCTGCCTTCCGGTTTGCCGGTAACGATCATGCCGACGAGTTTCTTGGCATCGTCCACTTTCTCATCTTTGATGGCGGCGGCGAGCTTGAGGGCGACGTCGCGCAGGGCATTTCGCTGGGCCTTGTCGCCGCCCTGAGTGAACTGGGCATAGGCCGCAATCATGACGGCGGCCGTGCGGGCCTTGAGTTTGCCTTTCTTGTCCAACTTGCCGTTGAGGATCTCCTGGATTCCCTTGCCGGTCGCTTCCACCAGCTTGGCGAAATCGGCCTCGGGAATGGCCAAGCCGCCTTTGGCGTCCGCGGCCGAGCCGCTATCGGCGGCGGTCCAAAACCACAGGCCCAAGGCCAGCGTGACCATGCCGGTTCCCCACCGGCGTGCGCGGGTCGTCATGCACGTCTCCTTTGATGGCGTGGACCAGAAACCGTGGATGCGAAAAGAGCCACCCGCCGAGCCCTCGCGACCGCGACTGCGTCGCCGGAGGCTCGGCCGCCGCCCCGCGAATGGCCGACCGCGGGCGGCGCTGCTTCATCTTAAGAGCGAGGTCGGCCATTGCAAGTGGCCCGGTCCGACTTTCCAGCGACTTTCAGGTCAACGGCCAGATGTCAAGTCGCCGGTAACCGGCAGAGAACAGCTCGCTGCCCGCTGCTCCCCAAGCGAGGGCGTGGACGAAGCCATCGACCTTCACCCGACGCCCGGTGAAGGCATCCTTTCCTTGGGCGTCGGAGGTCGGCGCCGGGTCGAGCTTCCAGAAGGCGAGAAAACCACCGTCGCCGCCACCTCCCCCGCCGATAAGCCACGGTTCGCAGGGATGGAACACCAAGTCGTTGACCAGTCCCTTATGCCCCTCGGCGCCGGCGGCCCAACGCCGGGCCGGCTTCCTCCAATCCCAGACTTCGACGTGGACCGGCCCCGTGAGGCCGTCCACGTTGGGCACTTGGCCAATCCCCCCGACCGCCAACGAGTTGCCATCGGGGGAGAATGTCAAGCCGCGGATGCCGCCGATGGAGCGTTTTCGCTGGCGGGGGTCGTAGGTGTAGAGCGTCGGTACCTCGAAGGTCTGCGCCAGTTGGCCGCTGCCCAACTCCCAGACCCGCACGTTGCCGACGCGGTCACCGCTGGCGATCCACTGGCCGTCGCCGCTCAGGGCAACGGCATACAAGGCGGAAACATGCCCTTGCGGTGTTTGCAAGGCATGACCCGACAGGCTGCGGACGAGTCGGCCGGTTTCCGCGTCCCAGACCTTCACCAGCATGTCGTCGCCGACGGACACCAGGTGCGCCCCATCGGGGGTCAGCGCCAGGCGACGCACCCAGCCGTCGTGTCCTGGGACGGTGCGGATGACCTCGCCCGACTCCGCGTTCCACCAGATCAGCTGGCGATCGTAGCTCCCGGAGATGATCACCGGGCCCGCGGCAAGCCGGGCCAGGACTACGCCCGAGACGTAGTTCTCGTGCCTCGTCCAACGAGCGATCGGCTCCTTGGGGGGGTTGGCCCCGTCAAAGACGGCGATGGCGCCATCGTCGCCACCGGCCCAGATCTTGCGAGACGCCCCATCGACACACAGGGCGAAAAACGTCGTACCCTGGCTCCGTGTCCAGCCCGGTTTGATCTTCCCCGGATCGATCGACGTCATGAACGCTCCCTCTCCGAGCTACGCCAGCACCGTAGCGATCGGCTCGGCATTCTCCGGCGCCAGTGGGATCGGCCGCGAACCAAGCCGATAGGTCTTGTGCGGATTGATCCCCAGGGCCGTGTAAATCGTGGCGGCAATGTCGCCGGCTTCAACCTTCCCCTCAACGACGCTCCGGCCATCCGGGTCGGTCCGGCCGTGGACCGCCCCGCCCCGGATGCCGCAGCCGGTGAAGGTGCACGACCAGGCGCTGGCGAAGTGGTCTCGGCCAAGGTCTCTGTTGATAGTGGGCGTGCGGCCGAACTCACTCAGGGTGATCACCAGCGTCGATTCCAGCAACCCGCGCTCCTCCAGATCGAGGAGGAGCGTGCTCATGACGTGGTCCAGCTCAGAAACCAGCTCTCGGTGGCTCTCAAAGTTGTCGTGGTGGCTGTCCCACCAGGCGCGCGCGATCTTGACCATCGGCACGCCCGCCTCGATGAGGCGGCGGCCGATCAGCGCGTGCTGGCCGAACTCCGTCCGGCCGTACCGGTCGCGGACGGCCGGCGGCTCTCGCTCCAGGTCGAACAACGTATCGGCCCGCATCAGCCCCCGAACCCGAGCGTAGGCACTGTTGTAACCCTGAACGGCGTCCGCCTGCCGGGATCGATTGAACTGTTCGCTCAGGAATTGCCGCAGGTGTTCCCGCTCGGCGTGCTCCTGGTCGCTGAGATGGGCCGGCCGATCGATGTTCTCGGGCTTCAGCGATTTTTCCAGCGACATGCCGGCGTACCGGCCTCCGAGGAAGCCGGCGAACGGTCGGGCCGAACGCTGTCCTTCGGTGGCCTGGTAGATGGAGACGTACTCGGGCACGGCGCTGTCGCGTTCCCCCAGCTCCTTAGCGACAATGGTGCCGATATCGGGGTAGGCGACCTCGGCCTCGGGGCGCCGACCCCGTTGCATCATCTCTGCCGCCTGGCCGTGCTCGCCGATGCGCGTGTCGAGCGAGCGGACGATGGCGACCCGGTTCATCAGCTTCGCCATTTTGGGGAGCAGCTCGCTGATGTGCACGCCGGGCACGGCCGTCTGGATGCTGCGGAAGGGGCCGCCGGTGGGGCGCCCGGGCTTCGGGTCCCAGGTTTCGAGTTGGCTGGCGCCACCCGCCAGCCACAACAGCAGGACGTGCTTGCCTCGCTTCTTCAGCTCAGCGGCACAGAGCGTGTCCCGCGACCAACCTAAGCCTCCGAGCGTGACGCCCAAGGCCGTCGCCACGCCTCCTTGGAGAAACAGCCGACGATCGATCGTATGCTCCGGTGAGCCACAAAACGCCTTGCGTGCCTTACTCATGGTCAGGTCCTCAGCGTGGGTCTCGCTCTCCGTCCGCCCCCCGGCAGTGGGCACCGCCGGGAACCACGGAGCAACGTCAATGATTGAAACGAAACTCGGCCGACGTCACCAAGGCCCAGATCAATTGCCCACCGGCTTTAGCGCGATCCTGGCCTCGGTCCCGAAGCCAGGCGCTCAGGAAGCTCCGCTCCGCCTGGGTGGCGGAGCGGGAAAGGATGGCGGCGACGGCGGTATCGACCACGTCGTCGGCGGCCGACAGGGCCGACAGCCGCGCGGCCAAGTTGCTGCCGACGGGAACCATCCATTTCTGCACGTCGGGGTTATTCGACATGAACAGCGCTTCGCCGGCGCTGGCTTGGTAACGTTCGCCGCGAGTGTCGAAGAGCCTGGCGTTGAGCAAGGTGGCGGCCGCGCCCTCCAACTCCCGGTAGGCCTTGACGCGATCTGCGGGCGACGCAGCGGCGTCGAGGCGCGGCTCGCCCGCGGCCACTACCAGCGACAGGGCATACTGGGCGGGGGTCAATGGCCGCAGCGGTGCCACCGCAAACAGGGCCTCGTCCGGAGGCTCGCCCGGCGTGGAGGGCACGCTCGCCAGCTGATAGACCCGGCTGGACACCAACGCCGCCACCAGCCGGTTCAGGTCGTAGCCGTGCGCCACCAGATCGTCAGCCAACAGCTCCAGCACCCCCGTCACCACCGGTGGGTTCCCCGAGTGCATCTGGTCGACCGGACTGACCAGTCCCCGGCCGATGAAGTAGTCCCACAGGCGATTGACGATTGCCCGGCTGAAGAACGTCTTGTCTTCCAAGGCCACCTGCACCAGCTGGTGTCGCAATCCCGTGGGGGCGGTCGCTTCGACGACCCGCCCCGAGAGGAACATCAGCTTCGCCGTGCGGCGCTCGCCCTTGGTGGTGTTGAAGGTGATGGGCATGGTCGCTTTTTCAGCGATGGCGGCGCTGCCGCTCTTGCCGCGGTTCGACTTGCTCCCCTCGTAGGTGGCATTGAAAAACGACGCCAGGCCGAAGTAATGGTCCTGCTTCCAGTCGTCCACCAGCGGATGATCGTGGCACTTGGCGCAGCTGACGTTGACGCCGAAAAACGCGATGGCCGAGTCGTTGGTGAGGTCGTCGAGGTTGCGCAGGCGCTGGAGGAGGAAACGGGCCGCGCCTTGGCGATCCGGGGTGTCCCAGGGCCCAAGCAGCACCTCGCGGAACATCTGCTCCCAACTCTTGCCGGCGGCCATCGCCCGGCGGAAATAGTCGATGCTCTCGGCGTCGCCGGCGAATTTTGCTTGGACGATTTCGTCGAGCACCCGGCCCATCTGGAGGGGATATTCCGGGCTGTTCAACAGCCGGAGCACCAGCCGAGCACGGCGGTCCGGCGACGGATCGGCGAGGAAGGCGCGGGTCTCGGCCAGAGTGGGAATGCGCCCCAGCAGATCCAGGCTGAGCCGCCGGAGCAGTCCCGCGTCATCCACCGGGTCGGCAGGCGTCGCCCCCACCTCGCGCCAATGTTCCTCCATGAGCCGATCCAAGGCGCCCACCAGCTTCTGGTCGGGCTGGATTTCCCCAGCAGCGAGACCAGTCGGGACCCATAACAAAACATGGGCAGCCCCCAGCAGCAGCGAAAGGGGCATCGTGGGGGAGAGAAGGCCGATGACCCGCATGACAGCACTTCTCCAGGCAGGCAGGAAAAACCGAAGAGAGCCTTAAGCGGCAACTTTGGGGAGAACAGCGTACAGTGTAACGGGTTGGAGGACCAATTGCAAATACCGGGGAGCAGATTTTGTCCTCGGGATGGCGCGCGTGCGCTGGGGGATGCGACGGGGGTAGCGCGCGGCAGGCGCAGACAACTTCCCGGCGCGCGGGGGCGAGGCGAGCGCGAACCGCTCGCCATCACCTTCCGAACAGTGCCCCTACAATACACGAGACATGGAGCTGCTCGAACTAAACAGCGTGAGCCGACGTTTCGGCAGCCGATGGGCCTTGCGAGATGTGACGCTGCGCCTGGGGCCCGGGCGGATCGGGCTGCTCGGTCCCAACGGAGCCGGGAAGTCAACCCTGTTGAAGATCATCATGGGCCTGCTGGAACCGACCTCGGGGACCGGTCACGTCCTGGGGCAACCGTTGCACGAAGACGGCACGTGGCGGCGGCAGCGGATCGGCTACATGCCGGAGGCCGACGCCCTGGTTCCGGGGCTGGGCGGCGCCGAATACGTGGCCTTGGCCGGCGAATTGGCGGGCCTGCCGCGGCGGCAGGCCCTGCGGCGGGCGCACGAGGTGCTCAGCTACCTGGAGCTGGAAGAGGCCCGCTATCGCCGGCTGGAGGAGTACTCCACCGGCATGAAGCAGCGCATCAAGCTCGCCCAGGCCTTGGTCCATGACCCGCCGTTGTTGCTGCTGGATGAGCCCACCAGCGGCCTGGACCCGGCCGGCCGCGAAGCCATGCTCCAGCTGTTGCGCGTGCTAGGCCAGGAGCATCACAAATCGCTGATTGTTTCCACCCATCTGCTGGGCGACGTGGAGCAGGTTTGCGACCAGGTGGTGATCCTGAACGAGGGCAGACTTCTCTTTCAGGGAAACTTAAGCGAGTCCAGCGGCCGACGGCACGACCGTTACGTCTTGCACGTGGAGGGGGAGACGACGGCTTTTCTCGACGACCTGCGGCTTGAAGGGGTGCGTCTGCTCGACGACAATGGCCGGGGCCGATGGCGGGTTGCGGTGCCGCCGGGCTGGACGACGCGTGCCTTTTTCCTCCTGGCGGACCATCACCAGGTTGTGGTGCGGGGGCTTCGCCGCGACGACGAAGACCTGGAAGAGCTATTCCGTCGGCTGGTGTCGGCTCAAGGCCGGGCCGGGGAAACCGCAGTGGACCAGGGCGCGGCTCCGGGCGACGGTGTTCAGGCGGGAGGGGACGAGGCGTCATGACACGGCAGCCCGTATTCGAGCACGAGGCGACGCCGGCGGCCGTCCCGCCGCCGTCGGCCGGGGATGTCCCCGGCCGACGCCCGCAACGCTTCGGGCTGCTCCCCTATCGCCGCTGGGGTGGGCCGCTGCGGCCTGGCTACCACGCCGTGTGGCCGATTGCCCGCGTCGCCCTGGTCCTGATGTTCCGCCGGAAACTCTTCTGGGTCTTGTATGCCCTGGCCCTGTTCACCTTCCTGATGTTCTTCTTCGGGCAGTACCTGCTGGCGTGGGCGCTGTCGCAGGTCGGCGAGCAACGCATCCCCCTCTGGCAGGGCGGCCCCCGCATCAACCCAACTTGGCTCATCCAGCAGGTGCGCGACGGCCTAGGGATCAACGGATCCCCTCAGATGTACCGCACTTTCCTCGGGTATCAAGGCTCGATGGTCATGGTCGTCCTCGCCTTGGCGGGCTCGTTACTCGTCGGCAATGACTTCCGCTACGGCAGCCTGCCGTTTTACCTCTCCAAGCCGATCAGCCGTTGGCATTACCTCCTTGGCAAGTGCCTGGCCGTGGCGGTGTTCGTCAACATGATGACCACCCTCCCCGCCGTGGTGCTCTTCGTGCAGTACGGCCTGCTCCAGGCCGATGGGGTCCGAACGGCCTGGAGCTACTTCACCGAGCAGCGCTGGCTGTTGCTCGGCATCGTGGGCTACGGCGGCATCCTGACGGTCTGCTTCAGCCTGCTGCTGGTGGCCACGGCCTGCTGGCTGCGGCGCACCGTGCCCATGATCATGGTCTGGGCCGCCCTGTTCATCTTCTGTCGCTTGATCGCCGCCGCCTTGGTCAATTGGCTCCATGGCCCGGCGACGTGTCGGCTGATCGACCTGTGGAACAACGCCTATCTCCTTGGCAGCGCCTGCCTGGGGCTGGAGATGGCCACGGTGCGACCGCAGCCGCAACCGTCGCTCTGGCAAGCCGCCCTCACCCTGGCCGGCGTCTGCCTGGGGTGCCTGATTTATCTGAATCGCCAGCTCCGGGCTGTTGAGGTGGTGTCATGAACAAGGTTTCCGGCGCTCCCGCGCTGGTGGCGGAGGCCGCAGCCGCCGGGCGGACGACGGCAGGCTCCGGGCCGCCGATCCTGGTGCTCGAAGGCGTCTCGAAGTGGTACGGCCCGGTCATCGGCTTGAACCAAGTGACCCTGGCGCTGGGACCCGGGATTACCGGCCTGGTCGGCGCCAACGGCGCCGGCAAGACGACGCTCATGCGCCTGGCCACCGGGCAGCTGCGGCCCGACCTCGGTCGGGTGACGGTCCGCGGCCTCGATCCCTGGAGCGCCCACGCCAAGTGCCACATCGGTTACTGCCCCGACGGCGACACCTTCTACGAATCGATGACCGGCCGGGAGTTCGTCGAAACCATGGCTCGTCTGTGCGGTTTTTCTCGGGCCGAGGCTCGACGACGCGCCGCCGATGTCCTCCAGCTGGTCGGCATGAGCGAAGCCGCCGAGCGCAGGTTGCGCGGCTTCTCTAAAGGCATGCGACAGAGGATCAAACTCGCCCAAGCCCTGGTCCACGACCCCGATTTGCTGGTGCTCGACGAGCCGCTGAGCGGCATCGACCCGATCGGCCGACAAGAGGTGATCGCGCTGTTTCGGGAGTTGGCGCATCGGGGCAAGTGCCTGCTGGTCTCCAGCCATGAGTTGGAAGAACTGGAGAAGCTGACAGACCACGTGGCCATCATGGCTCGCGGTCGGATCGCCGCCGTCGGCACGGTGCCGCAGATTCGGGACCTGCTCGACGATTATCCCCTGTCGATTCGCATCGTCAGCGACCGCCGCCGCGAGTTGGCGGCGGCCTTGCTCGATTGCTCTCAGCTGGTGGGGCTGGACCTGATCGAGAACGATACCCTGCTGGTCAAAGCTCGTTGGCCGCGGGAGTTTTTACAACGCTTCGGCCGGCTGGTGGTCGAAGAGGGTTTTGAGGTTCGGCACCTGGAGGTGCTGGACGATTCGGCCGGGGCGGTGTTGAGCTATGTGTTGGGAGCGGCGAAACGGGCTCGCTGAGCGGCGGGCCGGGGTCTCGGCCCCGGCCCACCGAAATTGCCCAGCTTGCCAGCCGCTTGAGGGCCTTGGATTGCGTGCGGGCCAAGCGCCGTTATAATCGATTCTTGCGGGTCGGTCGTTCTCTTCTACCTGCTGCATGGAGGCAGCCCCGTGAGCACGACGCTCAATCTCGCCAGCTGTCTGCTGAACCTGGGACGGAACTACCACGAACTCGGTCGCCTCGTGGACGCCTTGCGCGTCTTGTCCAGCCTGGTGCGACTGCGGGAACTGCCGACGGAGGTGGCCGAGGAGGCCCATCGTCGGCTGGGGCTGATCCAGCTTCGGCGGCGACGCTTTCGACGGGCCCGGCGGCATCTGGCGGTGGCGTTGACGTATCGGCCCGATTGCGGTGAATATCACTATTGGATGGCCCAGGCGCTGCAAGGTGGTGCGGGCGCCGAGCCGGCTCGGGCGTTGGAGCATTACCGCCGTGCGCTCGCCCTCGAGCCGACGCAAGCGTCCTGGTGGGCAGACTACGGCATGCTGGCTGTTCAGGAGGGAGAAGCGGAAACGGGCTTGCAGGCGGTGCGGCACGCGGTCGAGTTGGCGCCGGACGATCCGGCCATCGCCCGACGATTGGCCGAGGCCCTCTGCCTGGCGGAGCAGCCGGAGGAGGCGCGACGGGCCCTGCGGCAGGCGATGTTCCGCAACAGCGGGGATCGACGTTTCCGCCAGGTCTACGACGAGTTTCGCTACCAGCAGACTCGCCGCCAGCAGCTTCGCTGCCGGCGGCGGTCGCGACGGTCGGAGGAAGACAACGGCCCCGTGCTGTTGCCGTTCGCCCCGCCGGAAGGGGGTGCGGCTCGTGTCTTCCGCCAGGATGCGGGCGGCGGCCTGCCGCGGCCGCATCCGCCACGCCATGCGGGCCAGTCCCGCCGCCATGCTTGACCACCTATGGACTTGGTGCTTTCGCCACCTGGGAGGGACGCCAGCCTTCCGCATCTGGGGCAAAGGCCGCCGGGAAGCAGCTTGGCGGCAGATCGACGTCTTCGCCTCGGCCCGCCACAACCTGGAGAGTCGCTGGCCGCTGTGGGCCGGAAGCTGCGTCACCTGGACGGCCCACGTCATCGTCGTGGGCGAAGACTTTGCAGAGCGGTTGCTGCGCGAGCAACGTCAGTCGCCCGCCTCGCGCCAGCAGCCAGTCGCCGTGGCCGGCGGTCGGTTGAGCGACCGCCAGCGACGTCTTCAGGCCGGGATTTCCGGCCCTCCGACCGCCAGCGAGATCATGGCCCACGAGTGCGGCCACACGGCCCAGGCCCGGCGCCTGGGCGCGGCTTACCTGCCCGTCGTCGGTGCCGTCACCCTCTTCCGCGAGGGGCCTCACTGGTGGAACCACTTCGAGAACGAGGCCAGCGAATCGGGCCTTTTCGGCGGCCTGGTCAGCGGCTCGGTGCGGGCCGACTGGGCACGCTACCTCCGGGATTAAGCGACTGCGGCGGTCACAGGCTGCGATCAACCGCCGCCGCCACCCGCCGACAGCTAGCCATCAACTCCTTGAACGCCGGCTCCGTCAACGCCTGGTAGCCGTCGCTCAGGGCCTTCTCCGGGTCGGGATGGACCTCGATCATCAAGCCATCGGCCCCGGCGGCGACCGCCGCCCGGGCCATGGCCGATACCAGCGCCGCCTTGCCGGTGCCGTGGCTGGGATCGACCACGACCGGCAAGTGCGTGTGTGCATGGAGGTATGGGACAGTGGCCAGCGGGAGGGTGAACCGGGTGTGGTCCTCGAACGTGCGGATGCCGCGCTCGCACAGCATGACCTGGGTGTTGCCGGCCTTGAGGATGTACTCCGCCGCCAGCAAGAATTCGTCGATCGTCGCCGATGGGCCCCGCTTGAGAAGAACCGGCAGCCCCGCTTCGCCGACGGCTTCCAGCAGCGGGTAGTTCTGCATGTTCCGCGCCCCCACTTGAAGGACGTCCGCATAGCGGCTGACCAGGGGCACCTGCTCGGGACTCATCACCTCCGTGACGACCGCCAAGCCGGTCTCGGCACGGGCCTCGGCCAACAGTTCCAGACCCTTTTCCTTCAACCCCTGAAAGCTGTACGGGCTGGTCCGGGGCTTGAACGCCCCGCCGCGCAGCCCGCTGGCACCTGCCTCGCGCACGAAATGGGCAATCTCGAGTATCTGGCTGCGACTCTCGACCGAGCACGGTCCGGCGATGACTCCCACCGCGCGGCCACCGATAGTCAGCTTCCGCGCGCTCACCACGGTCCGGTCCTTTTTCACCTCGGTGCTCGCCATTTTGTACGGCGCCAGGATCGGTACCACCTTTTCCACCCCCTCCCCCAATTCCAGGGCTTGTTTTGCCCCATCCCGTTTCTCACCCAAGGCGGCGACCACCGTCCGCTCAGTGCCGACAATGACGTGACTGCGCAGCCCCAGCTGCTCGACCAGCTCCACGATATGGTCGATCTGCTTCTGGGTGGCGCCAGGCTTCATGACGACGATCATACGGTACGTCCCTCGCTTGACCTGCGGTGCCCTGGAGCGGACCCCGCCCTCCGGCCCACGCCAAACAAAAAAGCCCCGGAACCAGGGGGCTCCAGGGCTTGCAGGTTGCTTAATGATTCGCTCTAGCTGACGCCTGCTCTCCCGGAATCCCCCCAAGACGGCGCGAAATAAAACCAACGCGCAAACCCAAACCACATCACCGCAGTCGGGTTCGTCTGGAAGTACCGGACAAGAGCAACAAACGGCATCACTCTGATCCCTAACGCACTGTTTAGTCGAGGAACCCCGGTGAGATACACACCGGGGTTCCCGAGAAGCTTGCGGCTGCGCCTGACGGCGAGCCCGTCGGCTGCGTCAGTGCAGCCACCCCTGGTTACTGCCTATCGACACTGGATCACCTCCTTTCGCTAGAACCCCCCTGCGCTCGCTGGTGAACCAGTGTCAGCGCCCGCAGGCCCTAGCCCGTCGCGCCACGTTCGCGCGACCCGATCGTGGACATTTTAATTGGCCAATCCTGCCGCCTCAACCAGAAAAGAAAAAATTCTCTTAGGTATGGCAGAGGACGGGGTCAGCGCTCCGTGACAGCGCCGGCGAGCGGTCGGCAGGCGTGAGCCAGGCGCGGATCGACCAGTTACTCGACGAGTACCGCCACGTGTGATGGCGCTTCGCCGGGACGTGTGATCGCCCGGGTGCGCAACGGAACCCGGGCCGCCGGCAAAACCCTCGTCGGCCTGGGGAGTCGCGGCGCTCGTGCCGCCACTCACGGTTCCATCATGAAAAAGTCCCGGGGTCCACGGGCAAACGGGTGCGTCGGAAAACCCATTGGGCCGCAGCACGGCTTGGGAATGGGAAGCAGCCCGTTGAACGGCGGCCAAGGCGGCACGAGGTTGTAGCTGGGGCCATACGTCTGCCCAAGGGGGTGGGTCCAATAATGCCCCAGGCCACTGCACACATCGGGGGCCGGCGGCCTCGGACAGCTGAAATATGGGTGGACCAACGTCCCATAAGGGCCGTGAACCAGCATCGGGCCGGTGCCATGTTGGCCGAATTCAATCACTTGACCGGCACCGCTGGCGAGCAACAGGCCCAGGCAAGGGAGGGAGACGAGCATGGCGACTCCTTTCGACGATCGGGCTGGGAGGGAAGACTCGCGACAAGCCTAACCGACGAACCGGAGCCGGGCAAACGCGCAGGCCGACGACGGCGGAAAAAAGACACCGGGGCGGAGGAAGAACCGACACCATCGGTTCGTCCTCCGCGCCCGGCCAAGGAGGAGGGTGGGGAGATCAATAGGGCATCGGCGCCCCGGCATAGCAACCCGGACCGACAGGCGGTCCGCTCAGGCAGGTGTTCGGCACGGCCCACTGCATGGTCGGGCTGACGAAGACCGGGGCGTAGTTGATCCGCTGGCAGCCACCCGGACCACAGTGGGTGTTGATCTGGTAGCCGTGGTTCTTGTAGTAGGCGACCCAGTCGATGTGATCGAGGGCGTTGTAGTATTTCCCCAAGGCGTTGTAATAGTCGTGCCAGAACTTTTGCAACCGCTCTTCCTCGGGCGTCAGGCACTTGGCCCGATGGGCGAAAATGTTGTACCACGGCTGCCAACCGCTGTAGCAGATGCTGCCCCATTCGGCGCGCGCCGAACCGGCGCTGACAAGCACGGCCAGAGCGGCGCTCGCAAGCAAGGAGAACCGTTTCATCGCGACTCCTTTGACTGGTTGCCCCCGAGGACCGGCCCAGGCACCCGGCGGCACCGGGGCATCCGTGTCCCGGTTTTGCCTTCCGGGGCCTCGGCCGACTCGACAGACTGTCCCGCGATGCGGCCTGGTTTCCACGTCGGACTGCCGCATCTAGCACCCTTAGAATCGGCAGGACGACTCCGGAACCCGGAAAAAAACGCGATTTCGGCTCCACCCGGCGAGTCGGCCCGATCGCCACTAGCGGTACAACCCGCAAACTCGACGCCGCCCGGCCGGCTTCCTTCAATTTGCTCATCTCGCCACGCTGGCGGCCCTCTCACCCGGTGCCCCGCTCGTGTCTGGGAGTCGGTCCCTCGAAGGGGGGCCTACGGCTTGCACGGCCGAGAAAGCAGCAAACCTCGCTCGTGTCAGGGAGTCCTTCGGTCCCTCGAAGGGGCGGGCCAGCGGTGTCACCTCAGCGGGGCCGGCCTGCATGGCGCAGTTCTTCGAGTTGCTTGAGGACCAGGGTCGCCGGCTTTCCCTGGGCCGCGCACACCACCGGCACTCCCAACCGCCCGAATGCTTCCCGCAGCCGGGCGAATGCTCGATGGAAGCGGATAGTTGTCAGCAGGCGCAACTCCATGAGGAGCTTCGTCGAGGGGCCACCAGGAGACTCCGCTGCCGGGAGTGTCACCGACTTATCGGGCGTCGGCACGCCCGGCGGCCAAGGACAGACGACGACCGCGCGATGGTGACGGGCCAAGGCCACGCGCACGGTTTGGAGCAGGGGTGCCGGATCGTCGATCTCCAACAGGTCGAGTAAAAGGACAAACAGCTCGTTATCGCGCTGTCGGCTGAGGGCATGCAGCAGGGCGCGGGCGGCGACGGCCACCTTGCCGGGAGCGGCAAAGAGGTAGCGGCCCTGGTCGTCGTAGAACGGCGCCGCATACGGGACCTGATGGTCCGCGAGGAACCGTTGCAACGCAGCAGCCAAACAGGCATCGTCTTCGAGCATCAGCTCCAATCCCCCCGGCGCCAGCCCCTGTTGCACCGAGACAAGTGCCGCGAGCAGTTTCCGCTCGCGGTACTCCCGTCGATGCGCGGCGAAGAACAAATCTCGGGGAAGAAACACGAGCAATACCAGTGTGAGGAGCAGCCCGAGAGCCAATACCATCACCAACGCCGATTGTCCCCCCCTCCCCGAGGCGTGGAGGAGCCGGGTTATGGTGCCCAAGACCATCGCCAAGGCCACACACACCAGCCCGAACCAAGCCACCAAGAGCCAAGGGAGAAAGCCATACCACCGATCGCGCCACGTCGGCCGCGGCACGGCGGCCGCCGGCCGCGGCCTCAGCCAGGGCAGCCAGAAGGGAAAGGCGTTGCGGTCCGGCCGTAGCCATTGGGGGTAAAGCTCTCGCGCCAGGGCCATCGCCGGTGGCAGGAGGACGGCGACCCCAACGGGGGGCGTCGCGGGCATGGCCGCGGCGTCGGTCAGCTGGTTGAGGAGGTCGGCGACATGTCGGCTGCCTCGGGCAGGCCGCGTGGCGCGGAACCCATCTTCATCCACCAGCACCAGGCCCACCAAGTCGCGGTTCGCCGCTGCTCCTTGAACCACGGCGGCCGCAATCTCCACGATCTGTCCCAGCGCGTTGTGTCCGGGCCCGCCGACGCGCACCGAGTTCGACGTATCGACCAGGAGCGTGCATCGCACCGGTACGTCGCTTTCCAGCTCCCGGGTGATCAGTCGGCCCCGGCGGGCCGAGACTTTCCAGGCAATCATCTTGGGAGGGTCGCCCGGACGATAGTCGCGGAGGTCGAGCAATTCGGCGCCCGAGCCGGGCCGACGATGGCGATGGAGGCCCGGCGGGGGCAAGAGGTTGTAGCGCTTGACGACCGGGGTGCGACCTCGCGTGTCTACCAGGGGCGGCACCACCCGGCGCTGATCGAGCGCTGGCAGAAACGTCTCATACCGGAAAAACCCCTGGGGATCAGCAAACCGCAGGCGAACTCCTTCAAAACGGACCCGGCCAACGGCCCGGCAGCGGAGGCGATAACTCCACTGGAGCGGCCGACCCGGTCCCACGGGGCCGGCGCCGACCGGGGAGCCCGCGGTCACGTCGGCGGCAAAGGGCACAAAATCGGCGGCGACGACCCAGGCCAGCCCCGGCCGGACTTCGGTGCTGAGCTGGAGGGCCACCTCCACCGATCGCCCCACCCAGAGGGCAGTCACCGGCCCGCGCTCGTCGCGCAGCTCCCGTTCCAACCGCAGAGACGACGCCGTGATCCGAACGCCAGCCGTAAACCAGAACCACTCCCAGCCGAACCAGAGGAGCAGCGATAAGCCGAGAGTGGCTACCAAGGTCTGACTGTCGCCCGGCCAGAGCACGGCCGAAGCGGTCAGCAGGGCCGCCAGCAACACCAACCACCAGCCACGCGCCGTCAGCATCGTCGATTTCCCATGGCGGCCCCATCGCTCGGCATCGCTCACCGTTCGTTCGTCGATCCTCCCCCTGCCGGCCGACCAGTCGATTGGCAGCGGCAGAAGACCACGCTATAGTACACCCGCCGGGCTGGAGTCGGCATCCTTTGGTGAGGTTCCGTCAAGGCCGGAGACGCGGTCGTGACTGAAGCACGATACCTGCCAGCGCATCGGCCGTCGTGGGGATGGGTTCTATGGGCCATGCTTCCCGGCGTGGCCGCGGCCGAGCCGGCGGCAGCGACCGACTGGAAGTTTGACGTCTTGCGATTGAAGAACGGCAACACCATCACCGGCCTGCTGCTGGAGGAAAGCCTTGAGTACGTCCGCTTCCAATACGTCAAGCAGTTGCGGGGGCAGCCCACGTTCACGCACGTCGCGGTGATCCGGACGGCCGAGATCGCTCGCATTGAGCGCCTAAGCCCCGCTGACCGGGCAGTGCTGGCCTCCAGGCTCAAGGCGCTCGACCCGCGGGGCGAGGGAGAACGAGCCCGCATGAGCCGCCTCGAGCTGCGGCCGGCGGCCTGGGGAAAGAACGGCGCCACCGGTTGGAGTTACTCCACGGATCACTTCATTCTGGTCTCCAACGCGCGGGAGGACATCGTTCGCCGGGTCGCCGTCCGGTTGGAGGAGATCACGGCGGCGTATGTCCGCTTCCTTCCCCCGAAGCACACTGCTGCCGAGCCGACAACCATCCTTCTGGCCGAATCCCTGGCGGAATACCAGGCAGTGCTCAAGGACATGGGCCGTTCGGACTTGCTCAACCTGGCTTTCTACGATCCGAAGCGTAACACCATCGTCTGCGCCTCGGACCTCCAGGCCCTGGGAGATGACCTCGAACGGCTGCGGAAGCAGCTGGAGCTGTGGCGGGCGGAGCTTCGTCAGAAAGAGGCGGAGTTGAACAAACTCTACAAGGGAAAGGTGCCGGAGTCGTTTCGGCAGGAAATTGCCGCGTCACGCCGTCGGATGGATGCCGCGGAGCAGCAAAGTGAGGAAGCTTTCCGGCGGGCGACGCGACGGCTGTTTCAAACGCTCTACCACGAGGCCTTTCACGCCTACCTGGCCAATAACGTCTATCGGCTCCCGGAGGCCGACCTGCCCCGTTGGCTGAATGAAGGACTGGCCCAGATCTTTGAGACGGCCATCGTCGAAGCCGGAGAACTTCGTCTCGGTCATGCCGACCCCGAGCGCCTGCAACGGGTCAAGGCGGCCCTGGCTGGCAAGGCCGGCCTGGTGCCGCTGGCGGACCTGCTCCGCTCTGGACGGGCCCATTTCGTCCTCGGTCATGGCAGCGACCAGGAGGTCGCCAACCAACATTACCTCACCGCCTGGGCCTTAGCCTTCTATCTAACGTTTGAACGCCGCCTGCTCGGCACCGAGCGGCTGGATGCCTACGCGGCCCGGTGCGCGCGCCCGGAGACCGATCCCCTGTGGGCCTTCCAGCAGCTGGTGGGGGAGCCGCTGCCCCAATTTGAGCGGGCCTTCCACCAGTATCTTCGTCTTTTGCAGCCCGATGGCAGCCTGGCCCGCAAAGGCCCGGCCCCTGCTACGGATCGCTGACCGATACCTTCTCGCCGGCGGCGGGTTCCGCCAGCGGCACCCGGCTCTGTTCCAGCGTGGCCGCCACTTGGTCGCCGATCAATGGCAACTCGGCGGGGTCGCCCGTGGCCACGGGACGGCGCAGGAAACGGTATAACAGCAACCCGGCGACCACCACCAAAGCGAGCAAAATCGCCAGCGACCGCACCCGTTGTTCGGTGTGCTCGACGAGGTCGCGGAATTGGTCTCCAAACCAGAACGCCAAAAAGAAGAGGAGGCTGACTCCGGGCAGAGCATAAATGCCGTCTGCCAACAGGAACCGCCCCAGCGGCAGCCGCATGATCCCAGCGGTAACAAAGATGGGACTGCGGATGGCCGGCAGGAACCGCGCAAAGAGCAACACCCACACGCCGTAGCGGCGGAAATTGTCTTCGATGCGGCGCCGCTTGGCCGGGGGGAGGAGTCGGCGGACCCATTTGCGTTCCAACAAGCGGCGACCTCCCAGCCGGCCGATGGTGTACAGCAGCCCGTCGCTGATGACCACGCCAAGGATGCAGACTGGCAGCATGATCCACCAGCGAAGAGGGATTCGAGTCCCGACGTGGCGGAGCCGGGCCAGGCTTCCCCAAGGCAGCTGAGCAGGGGGCGTGGCGGTCGGCGAGGCGGCGAGCAAGCCGACCGGGTCGGCAGGGGGCAGCGGATCATCCGCGGCGTGCCCAACCAACGCTCCCGCCGTCACGATCGGCAATTCCTCGGGAATGGGAAAACCCAGTCCCGCGGCAACCAGCGCCGCAAAAACCCCCCAATACACCCAGGCGGCGGCCGAATCACTGCCCACGCATCCACCTCCTCCTCCGACCCGTGTCACCTTCCCGTCGAACCGGGGCGAGGGAGGGAATTGCCGACCACGGCCCTCGCGTCACTGGCAACTCCATGTCGGGCCGGGTGCATTATGAAAAAATGACCGGCCGGCTGGCAAGGCAGTCTCGGGGTCGGCTTTCCCTGACGTTTCGGGGCAAGGTTGGGCGCTCCAGGTGACGGTTTTCCCCACCCATTCCTCGTTTCGCGCCCGCGATTCACCGGTTCGCGCGCCGCGCAGCGAACGCGAGCCGATGCATCGTGAAGACTCCCTCCGTGCCCAATATACGTTGTGCGTTTTCCATCCCGCGCCCGAGTGCGCACCGATCAATCGCTCTTCGCCACTGTACCCTCGCCCCGCCGAAATCTTGAGTGACACCCTCGCGGTGCGCCGCACCTGCGGAACAGGCCGAGAGACGACGGGCCTCCGGGGAGTGGCTTGCACATGACGTGCCGGCGGCACCACCGCCCCAGGGGCGCGGGGCCACGAAAGAAGATGAGCGGTGCAGGAAATCCCTTGCGTTCAAGTTCCGGGAACCTAGAATCGATAAGTAGAGACGATGGATCAGCGAGTCTGCGCCGCGCCGGGCCCGCCGTATCCGCCACATCTGATCGGTTCTTGGGTTCAGCCGACGTCGCAAGGGCAAGGCGGCAGTTAGGATCGAGCCATGGTACAAGGTTTTTACACGTTAGACGAAGCGGCCCGGGTCCTGGGGATGGCTCCGGAGGAATTGAACCGCATGGCCCAGCGCCGGGAGGTCCGGGCGTTTGCCGATCGGGGCACTTGGCGCTTCCGAACGCAGGACATCGAGGAGCTGGCGAAGAAGCGTGGTTCCACCCGACGCTCCGTGGCCCATAGCGCCGCGCCGTCGCCTCCCCCGCTCCCCGCCGACGACGATGCTCCCATCCCCCTGGCTGGCGACGACAACGTCGAAGTGGGCCAGGAGTTTTTCCCGTCCTCTGGCCCAGCCTCCAAGGGTGGCTCCGGTCCGCTATCGCGGTCGCCGCTCACGGTTGGGGAAAGCGATGTCCGTCTCGACATCGCCGGCGAGGACTTCAACCTCGTGTTGACCGAGGACGACGAACTGAAGAGACCCTCGTCGCAACTGGGGCCCGTGTCGTCCAAGTCGATGGCCAAGCGTCCCTCCCAGATCGGAGGAGCCGAAACCACGGCCTCGGGCCGGTTGGTGCCGAAGCGGCGAACGGCGATGTACCATTCGGCCCGCCAGGACAGCGAGGTCCAGTTACCGCCTCCGGCACCGAGCGACAATGACAGTGATGTCCGCCTCGACTTCGACACCGGCTTGGCAGCGCTGGAAAACAGCGGCGTTAACATCGGCGAGCAGCTCCCGCCGGTGACCGGGGGGAGCAGCGCCAGGCTGGAATCGGGCCGCCGCAGCAAGCTCGGGCCTGGCGATCCGAATGCCATGCTCACCGAAGAAATTGACCTCGACGCTGAGGTCGGTCGGGCCGATGTCCCCCGCGCGCCCACCAGCAAAATCAAACCCAAGACTAAGGCCCGCAGTGCCCTCCGGCCGCCGGAATTGCCTACCACCTCCCCCTTTGAACTCTCCGAGGCCGATTTGCAGCTCGAACCGATGCCCGAGGAAAAGACCGGCAGCGAGTTCGAATTGGGCTTTGGCTCCCAAGACACGGGTGCGGTCACGGCCGAGTCGAGCGACGAAGACGTCAGCCTGGGCGACCTGCCGCCGCGCAGCGACCTCGCCAGCCGTGCCGGCATGAGCGGGATCAATCTCCAAGCCCCGGCCGACAGCGGCATCTCCCTGGAACGCTCCGGCCCCACCACGGAGGAAATCGAGTTCGGGCTCCAAGCCGACGACGCCAGCCCGCGCACCGGCGACGCCCGGGAGTTTTCCCCCAGCAGCGAGTTCGAACTGACCCTGGACGAGGAGCCGTCCGGCAGTCTCGACCAGTCCCAAGACACCGCCGGAAGCAAGGACATCTTCGAGACAGACTTTGACCTCCCCGCCCTGGAAGAGGAGTCGGCCTCCCAGGTGGTCGCCTTGGACGAAACCGACTCCAGCGTCGCGAGTTCGGACTTCGAGCTGGCGGTGGAAGACGAGTCCGGCAGCCAAGTGGTCGAGGAAAGCGTCAGCGAAGTCGTCCCCCTGGACGACGAAAGCCTCAGCGCCTCGCAAGATTCTGAGCCGCTGGTGGCCGTCGATCAAGCCCTGACCAGCGAGGTATTAAGCCAGTCGGGGGAGGAAGAGGAAGAGGAAGAGAAGGTTGGCGCCGCGGCGGCCCCAGCCGAGTGGGGCGTCCTCCCCGTGGCCATGTTGATTCCTTGCGTCCTTGTCATGATCGTGGTGGGGATCATGAGCTATGAACTTCTCCACGGCATGTGGGGCTACCGCCAGCCCACCAAGGTCGCCAGCCCGGTCATCAGCGGCTTGAGCAACCTCTTCAGCGACGAGGTCGAAAACAAATAACCCCGCACCTTCGGCCTGGGGCCGCCAGCTTGGCGGCCCCAGCCCCCACGGCCCAGGGGCCGGAGCATCTGGCTCGGCGAGACTGGGGCCGCGGTTTCGGGCTTGCCTGGTTGTCCGCCGTGATCGCTCTCCTGCGGCGGCTTTCCCCGGGCCTACGACTCAGTGCCGATCAATCGCTCGCTGCCATCACCCTCCCGCGGCACCGCCCATCGCAGCCCCCGAGGCGCCTCGGTCGCCAACATCCGCCCGCCGCAGCCATACAATGACCAAAACTCGTCCTTCGGAGTTAGTCATGGTGGAAAACAGCGCTGGATTTTGCACCATCGAAGAAGCCCTGGCGGAATTGCGCGCTGGACGGATGATCGTCCTGGTCGATGACGAGTTCCGCGAAAACGAAGGGGACTTGGTCATTGCCGCGGAGAAGGTCACGCCGGAAGCCATCAACTTCATGATGCGCAACGCCTGCGGCCTGGTCTGTCTGGCAATGTCGCCGGCCATCTGCGATCGACTCCACCTGGAGCCGATGCCGGGCTACAACGTGGGACCGTCGGCGACACCGTTTACGCCCTACATCGATGCCCGGACCGGGATTACCACCGGCACTTCGGCCCACGACCGGGCGCGCACGGTCCTGGTCGCCATCGACGAGCGCAGCACGCCCAACGACCTGGTTCGCGGCAAGGGCCACGTCCCGGGGCTGCGGGCACAGGAAGGGGGGGTGCTAGTCCGCGCGGGGCACACCGAAGGAAGCGTCGATTTGGCTCGGCTGGCCGGGCTGAAAGAAGCCGCCGTCATCTGCGAAATCACCAACCCCGACGGGAGCATGGCCCGGCTCCCGGACCTGCGCGAGTTTTGCCGCCGGCACGGCCTGAAAATGTGCTCCATCGAACAACTCATCAAGTATCGCCGGCAGCGCGAGCGGCTCGTGCGCCGCGAGTTGGCCGTCAAGCTGCCGACGGCTCACGGGGAGTTTGACCTGTTCGCGTACACTTCCGTGGTCGATCCGGAGCCGCACTTGGCCCTGTGCATGGGGGGCGTCGGGGTGATGGTCGGCAATATCGTCCCCGAGCAAACCGAGCCGGTGCTCGTCCGGGTCCACAGCCAATGCCTGACCGGCGACATCTTCGACAGCCTCCTGTGCGATTGCGGTTCGCAGCTGCACTACGCGATGGAGCAGGTCCGCGCCGCCGGCAAAGGGGTCGTCTTGTACATGCGACAGGAAGGCCGCGGCATCGGGCTATTGCCCAAGCTCCAGGCGTATCGGCTGCAACAACAGCTGGGATTGGATACCGTCGAAGCCAATCGGCACCTCGGCTTCGGTCCGGACCTGCGGCATTACGGCATCGGTGCCCAGATCCTCTTCGACCTGGGTGTGCGACAGATTCGGCTGCTGACCAACAATCCGGCCAAGGTGGTGGGGTTGGAGGGGTACGGCTTGCGCATTGTCGAGCGGGTGCCGATCCAGATGCCGGCGAACCAGAGGAACCGGCGGTATCTGATGACCAAGAAGGAAAAGCTCGGACATTTGCTGGATGGGGCCTGAGCGGAGGCGGGTGTGGCGGTCCCGAAGGTGGCCATTGTCGGCCGACCGAACGTCGGCAAGTCGTCGCTGTTCAACTGGCTCGTTGGCCGGCGGATTGCCATCGTCGAGCCGACGGCGGGGGTGACGCGCGACCGCATTTCCGCCCTGGTGTCGCTGGGCGACCGGTGCGTCGAACTGGTCGATACCGGGGGCATGGGGGTCGAGGACGTGGACCAGCTGACGCCCCTGATCGAGCGACAGATTCAAGCGGCCATCGACGAGGCGCGGGTGGTCCTGTTTGTGGTCGACGCGCGGAGCGGGTTGACGCCGCTGGATCGCGAAGTGGCCGACCGCCTCCGGGCCCTCGGCCGCGGCGGCCACGCCGCGGCCGACGCCAAGCCTGTGATCCTGATCGCCAACAAGTGCGACACCGTCGGCCTGGAAACTCAACTGGGCGAATTCTTTCGCCTCGGCTGGGGTGAGCCGCTGCCGGTCAGCGCCCAGCAAGGCCGCGGCAAGGCCGCCTTGATCGACCGCCTCGCCCAGTGCCTTCCTCCCAGCGATACCAGCGACGCTCCCCCCGAGCCGGTGATGAAACTGGCGATCGTCGGCCGACGCAACGTCGGCAAGAGCACCTTCATCAACTGCCTGGCCCAGAGCGAGCGGATGATCGTCAGCGAGGTGGCCGGCACCACGCGCGACAGCGTCGATGTCCGCTTCGAGCGGGACGGCCAAGTTTTCCTGGCCATCGACACCGCCGGAGTCCGGCACAAGGGAAGTATCCAGAACGACATTGAATTCTACAGCCTCGCTCGGGCGGAACGCTCCATCCGTCGGGCCGATGTCGTCCTCCATTTCCTCGATGCGCCATCGCGCATCAGCAAGGTCGATAAGCGCCTGGCCGACTATGTGCTGAAGGAGTTCAAGCCGGTCATCTTCGTGGTCAACAAATGGGACCTGACCGGCGGCCAAATCCCGACCAGCGCGTTCGGTGATTATGTCCGCGCCGTTTTCCCCATGCTCGACTTCGTGCCGATGGCCTTCATCACGGCGAAGACGGGGAAAAACGTGCCCGCCGTGCTGGACCTCGCCCAAAACCTGTACCAGCAGGCGCAAACACGCGTCAGCACCGGCGACCTCAATCGGGTGCTTCGCCAAGCCCTGGCCGAGCAGGCCCCCCCGTTACGGCAGAACCGCCGGCCGAAAATCTTCTACGCCACCCAGGTGGCAGTCCAGCCGCCGACCATCGTGCTGTTCAGCAACGGCCCGGAGTTGTTCGACGCCACCTACCTGCGGTACTTGGAAAAGGTCTTCCGGGACCGACTTCCATTCACGGAAGTCCCCATTAAACTGCTGGTTCGAGACAAGCGCCGCGCGGCGGAGAGCGTCGCGGACGCCGACGAAGCCGAGCCGACGCCTGTGTCGCTGCCGCGGCGGCAGCCCTCGGCCGGCCCCCCGCCGCAGCTCTGGGACGACGTTTGAGCCGCGGAGCGACGGCCCCGGCGCTCGCCGTCACGCGCCGCCGGCGGGATCGTCGTTCCCCGCCGCACAACCTACGGAGATGACCCCATGCGATCGTTGCTTGTCGCTCTGAGCGGTCTGCTGGCGCTCGCCGCCGACGCCCCGCCCAAACTCCTCCCCGAAGTCCGCCAACGCCTCGATGCCGACATGGACCGGCTGCTCGCCTTTTACAAGGACCTGCATGCCCACCCGGAGCTGTCGCTTCAGGAAGAGCGGACAGCAGCGCAGCTGGCCAAGGAGCTCCGCGAGGCCGGCCTTGACGTCACAACCAAGGTGGGCGGCCACGGCATCGTCGGCCTATTGCGCAACGGCCCCGGACCCACCGTCATGATCCGGGCCGACATGGACGCCCTTCCCATCGTCGAGCAAACCGGGCTTCCCTACGCCAGCAAGGTGCGCACCCGAGACCGCTTCGGCAACGAGGTCGGCGTCATGCACGCCTGCGGGCATGACATGAACCTCGCTTGTCTGGTGGGCACGGCCCGGGTCCTTGCCAGCCTCAAGGATCGGTGGCAGGGGACGCTGATGTGCGTCGGCCAGCCGGCCGAGGAAGTCGGTGCGGGGGCCCGCCAGATGCTCGCCGACGGCCTCTTCCGCCGGTTCCCGAAGCCCGACTTCGGCCTGGCCCTGCATTGCGATTCCAGCTTTGCCTACGGTCAAGTGCGTTACCGCGAAGGCCAGATGCAAGCCAACGTCGATTCCGTCACCATCGTTGTCCGTGGCAAAGGCGGGCACGGGGCCGCCCCCCACATCACCATCGACCCGATTGTCCTGGCGGCCCGCATCATCCTGGATCTCCAGACCATCGTCAGTCGGGAAACCAACCCGGTTGATCCGGTGGTGGTGACAGTGGGCTCGATCCACGGTGGCACCAAGCACAACATCATCCCGAACGAGTGTCGCCTGCAAGTGACGGTGCGGACAACGACTGACGCGACCCGCAAGCACACGCTGGAGGCCATCGAGCGGATTGCCAAGGCGGCGGCCGTCGGGGCGCGGGCCCCCGAGCCGATCATCGAGGTCGATCCCAGCGAGTTCACACCGGCGCTATTCAACGATCCGGGGCTGACGCGGCGGCTGGTGCCGGTGCTGCAACGGGTATTGGGCGCAGACAACGTGCGCGAGCGGCCGCTGTCGATGGGCGGAGAGGATTTTAGCCTGTATGGGCGGGAAGGCGTCCCGACGTTCTATTACTTCCTCGGCACCCAGGAGCCGGGGCGGGTGGCCGCGGCGGAGCGCTCGGCGGAGGTGACGCTGCCGGGGTTGCACAGCAATGCGTTTTATCCCGTGCCGGCACCGACGCTCCGCACAGGTGTGACGAGCATGACGATGCTAGTGCTGGAGTTGATGGGTAAGCCCTGATTGGCCCCATCCGCACATGCCACCCAGCTCGAGCGTTGATGCTGGTGCTGGTGTTGATGGGCGGCACCGCGCCGTCACCGCGGTTCTCAGCTGGCCAACCGGCGACCGCATCTCCTCGAACTCGGGGCCTTTATCGCAGCCCCGCCTTCACCTCGTATTCGAGCAGGCGACGGGCCACGGCCGCGGCCAACTCCTGCCGCTTCAGCGCTTGTGCCTGCTCCAGGGCCTGCCGGGCGGCGGCAACCGCCTCGGGATACTGTTCCAGGGCAGCGTAGGCACTGGCGAGGGTCGCCAAATACTCGGGGTTTCGCTCGCCGGTCGCCAAGCAAGCCTGGCGGGCCAAAAACAGCGCTTCTTCGGCCTGGTGGCGCGAGAGCGGCTCGGCGGCCAAGCGCCGCCGGGCCGCCTCATCGGCCTGCGCCGGCCACTCCGGATCGAGCGCCAGGGCTTCGTCCAACTCCGCGCGGGCTTCCCGCCGCCGCCCGCCGTCCTCCAGGGCCAGCGCTCGCTGGAAGCGCGCCGCCACGCGCTCCGGCCGCCGGGCCATCACCTCCGCGAAGCACTCCGCGGCCCGCTCGAAGTCGCCCACCGTCCAAAAGAAGAAGCCGAGGTTGTTCCACGCCATCCAGCCGTCTTCAGGGTCCTTCAACGCCACTTCGACAAAACACTTGGCTGCGGCTTGCTTGTGCCCTTGCTGCAACAAGAGCACGCCTTGATGGTACAGTGCCTTCACCTGATAGACGCCCACGCCGAAGCCGTCCGGCAGGCGGAAGACCCGCTCGTAACACGACTGCGCCAGGTCGTAGCGACGCTCCCGAAGATGGGCGTTGCCGAGCAGATACCAAGCGCGGGGATTCCCGGGGCGCTTAGCGGCGGTATCGCTCCACAGGCTGACGGCACTGCGATAGTCGCCGTTTCGCCGGACCGTCTGCCAGCCGAACATCACCACCACTGCGGCCAGGAGCGTGCCCCCAACCAAGGCCTGTAGCGGCAACGACAGACGTCCCTGGAGCCAGCGGAGGGGCGCATCCACGGCCAACACGCCAAGCGCCATCAGCGGCGCTAATGGGAGATACATGCGATGTTCCGCCACGCGGTCGACGATCGGCACCACGCTGCAGGTGGGAGCCAACAGGATGAAAAAAGCGGTGGGCAGGAAGCCAAGCCGGGGCCGAAAGCGGAGGAGCAGGCCGGTGGCCGTCAGCAGCCCGCCAGTCAGCAGCAACGAAAGCCAGGCATCTTCGACGGAGCGGGCGATGGGCCAATCGAAGTAGTCGAAGCAGAGCGGCCGAGGCCAGAAGGCCAGGCGAAGGTAATGAAGCACCACGCCGGCTTGGGTGAGGAGGTAGTCGGCCGGCGACAGGCCGGGGATGCGGCCGCCGGTGGCCCGATCGCTGCCCAGGCCGGTCCACCACGCCGCCAGCAGCCCGCTTGCCAGGATCGTCAGGGCCAGATACAGGGCCCACCGTCGCCGGACCACTTCCCACCAGGAGTCTGCCCAGAAGAAGCGGTCTAGCAGCAGCAGAACTACCGGCGCGGTGATGGTCGTCTCTTTGCTCCCCAAGCCCAAGGCGAAGGCCACCGCCGCCGCGATGTTCCAGGCCATGCCCCGGGACGCCTCGAGGCCGCGTACCGCGGCGTACAGCGTGAGAAGGTAGAAGAGACCGGCCAGCGATTCGCTCCGTTGGATGATGTAAGTCACACTCTGGGTCTGGAGGGGATGCACGGCCCAGAGGACGGCGACGGCCCAGCCGAGCCAGTCAGCCGACGGGTCGCCCGGGGCAGGGTAGCCGATGCGACGGCAGGTGCGGCGTACTAGGCCGAACAGCGTCAGGGCGGCTAGGACGTGAACGGCGAGGTTGAAGGCGTGATACCCCCAGGGATCGAGGCCACCCAGGGCGTAGTTGAGCGCCAGCGACCAGACCACCACGGGGCGGCGTGTCTCTTGGGCGACGGCCAAGGCCGCCGCCCAAGAGCGGATGCGCGGGTTCTCCACGATCCAACGGTCGTCGTCGAAGACAAACGCCCCCTGAAAGCTGGTGCTGTAAGCCACCACCGTCGCCAGCACGATCCCCACCACCAGCAAGGCCAGCGGCGGCGCTTTGGCCAAAGCTGCCGAGGCCGACTCAGAGGTGAGAAATGCCACCGACGGCGGCAAGGGTCGACCGTCGGTACTCTCCAGCGCCAGTTGCTCCCCCTCCGCCACGCTCGCCGACTCCGCCGGCAACTCCA
>JANWYO010000260.1 GCA_025055215.1 Gemmataceae bacterium | reverse complement strand
GGGCCCTCCCACGGTCTGGGCCGTCCCCGTGCCGGACAGTAAGGACCCTGAGCGGCGCGAAGAACCTGTGGCTTCCAGACCTGTGGTGCAAGACAGGTTGGAAACGTCGTCAGGTTGAGCATGCCCTGGAGCCTGGCGAGTCCTACACCCACAACTTTCCCGGGAACTCTTTCATAGCGTTGCACTTGCAGCCACCGGGTTGGCCTTTCCGGCTCTTTGAGCACTTGCCGGCCCAAAAGTATACGGTCCAAATTCACTTTCATTTTAAAGAATGGAACCTGCGACGGGATGTCTATTGGGTCGGCCAAATCCAAAGCAACCCCGTCGAGGTCACTATCGTCGAAAAGCCAAACAAGTAATTGCGCGTCGGCTTTCGGGGACGGACCTGTACCCGGAAGCCGACTGGCCGCATTTTTCGGCGTTGTCGCTTCGGGTTGACCGCTCAGCGCCCGGACGTCCCCCCCGCGCCGGCGGCAGCTGCTGCTTGTTCGGTTGTGCCCGCGAACTTGCCGCACGGCCCGACCCTTCCCCGTCCGCTTTTCCGCTGAACTCCCCGGGGCCGCGAGTTGTCCGAATAACAATTGCGGAGCCGGGGACTTCCGGCTAGGATGCTGTCAGTCGGCGAAACGCCGTTGCACTGATAGGGGGACTTGGCCATGTTGACGATTTGGGGTGGGAGTCAGCGGTTTTGCGATGGCATGTCGCGGCGAAGTTTTCTGCGGATCGGAGCATTTGGGGCGAGCCTAACCTTGGCGGACGTCCTGCGCCTGCGGGCCGCGTCCGATGGCCGCACCAAGGCTCGGTCGGCCATCATGATTTACCTGCCGGGCGGCCCGTCGCACATGGACACGTACGACCTCAAGCCCGAGGCACCGAAGGAATTCCGCGGCGAGTTCAAGCCGATCGCCACCAACGTTCCTGGCGTGCACATCTGCGAACACTTTCCGCTTCAGGCGAAGATGTTTGACAAGCTGGCGGTCATCCGCTCCATCGTCTCGGTGGACGAGCATTCTGACTCACTGGTGATGACCGGCTACAGCGAGCGGGTGAACCGCTTGGCGAATCATCCGTCGTTTGGGGCGGTGGTGTCCAAGGTCCGGAGCGGCCTCAACAGCGACGTGCCGCCGTTTGTCAGCTTGCGGGGAATGTCGCGTGGCACCGAGCCGGGCTTTCTCGGCGTGGCCCATCGGCCGTTCACCCCGGACGGGCCGGGCATCCGCAACCTTCGCCCCAGCCGGGACCTCGAAGGGCACCGACTGGAAGACCGCAAGAGCCTGTTGGCTGCTTTCGACAGCATCCAGCGCGAAATCGACGCCACGGGCACGATGAAGGGAATGGACTCGTTCACGGCCCGGGCGTTCGACATGGTCGCGTCTGGCGCCGTGCTTAAGGCCCTGGACAGCAGCCAATTCAGTGCGCGCGACCGAGAGCGTTACAAAGGCATCGAGCAGTTCCTCCGTGCCCGCCGGCTGATCGAGGCGGGTGTCGGCTGTGTCACGCTTTCCATCGGCAGCTGGGACACGCACGGGAACAATTTCGGTACGCTCAAGCGGCAGCTGCCGCAAGTGGACCGTGGTATTGCCAACCTGATCCAGGACCTGCACGACCGAGGTATGCAGGACGACGTGGTCACCATCATGTGGGGGGAAGTTGGTCGGACGCCGAAGATCAACAACAGCGCTGGCCGCGACCATTGGCCGGCGGTGATGTCGGCGTTGGTGGCCGGCGGCGGCCTGAAGATGGGCCAAGCGGTGGGCGCCAGCAGCGCCCGCGGCGAGTACCCCAAGGATGGCCGTGTCACGGTGCCGCAGGTCCTCAGCACGTTGTACCATGTGATGGGGATTGATCCAGGCCAGACGTTCATCAACGGCTCGGGCCGGCCGATGTACATCCTCGACGACCGCGAACCAGTGCGCGAGTTGCTCTAAGCTCGCCCTGCCCCAGCCCCGGCGTGGCGGGCGGCCCGCCCGCCACGCTGGATTGGCATCACCCCGCACGCATTCGACGCTCCAACACCATGTTGACGTTTCTCCTTTCCGCCCTGATCACGTCACCCGCCGCCGGGGCGACCATCGAAACGGTGGTGGGGACTGGCCGCGCCGGCTACGCCGGCGACGGCGGA
>JANWYO010000237.1 GCA_025055215.1 Gemmataceae bacterium | reverse complement strand
TGCTCTTCCAGACCTGGCTGTTGCGGATAAAATCGCCGACCGACATGGAACACCCCTCAGCGCGCGGGCCCGGGCACCCGAGATTGGCCGCTTACACCCTGATGTACGATTCGGCCATTTCCCACTGACCCAACTCTTTCTGAAACTTCATGCTCTTGTCCACGACCACTAGTCCGTCTTCCGCGATGCTGATTCCCCAGCGCTCCAACGGCCGGGGGGCCGGCCCCTCAAAGTTGACGCCGGTAATCTTGAAGCCCGAGCCATGGCAGGGGCATTTGAATTTCCCCTCGCGCTCCAGCCAGTTGGGGGTGCAGCCCAGGTGGGTGCAGGTCGTGCTCAGGGCGTAGATGATGCCGTTGTACCGCACGATCCATGCCCCCTGGTCCTTGAAGCGCTCAACGACTTTCCCCTCCTCGAACTGGTCGGGAAAACCGACCTTGAACTTACTCGGCGGCTCAGAAAGCACGTTGGGAAAGAGAAAGCGGATGGTCCCCAGGACCATGCCGACAAGCGACGCGGTCAAGGTGACCCAGGCAATGCCAAACCACGTCGCAAACATAGCCACGAGGATATTGCGGCGCTCTTGAGCGGCCTTGGCGGGCGGCTTCGCCGGGGGGGTGGGCTTGGGCGGGACAACGGATTTGGCGGGGGCGGGCGGGGCGGAACTCTCAGGGGCTTGGATCGGCTCTGACATGACTACTCACGTATGCTCCGGGGCCGAAAGTCTCGGTTGGCCCAAGTCACTCTCGTAATCCTTTTGTAGTCCCCGGGTCCGCAGCGTCAACTCCCCGGCGCAACGCCCCGGCCGCCGGGGCGGGGACCGCCCCGGCGGCCGGGCGGCGCTTCGCCGGCCCGGATGGACAGCCCCGCCGCGTTCGGTATGCTGATTTTATGAGAAAGGTTCGCCCCCTTTACTTGAGCCTGCGAGGTCGCACATGGCAAAGGCAGCGGGCAAGCCGCGGAAGAAACTTCCCAAAGAGCTGGCGGTGATCCGGGCCGATAACTGCACCGGCTGCGACGCCTGCATCGAAGTCTGCCCCGTAGATTGCATCTACAAAGTGCCCGGAACGGAACAGCCCACCATCGGGCATTTCTGCGATGTCGATCTCGAGCGGTGCATCGGCTGCGCCCTCTGCGAGCGTTGGTGCCCGTGGGACGCGATCGACATGGTCCCGACCACGGAGGTGGCGTATCACGTGGCCAACAAGGGCGGCCCACCGGAGTACGTCGAGCAGAACTGGGAACGGTTGGTCAGTATCGCCCAAAGCCTCGCCGAATTGGCGGCCGAACAGCAGGCGGCCACCAAGAAGTAGGCCCTGTGCGGACCGCACGGCGGGGCGGGCTTCCGGGGCGCTCGGCGAGGCGTTCCATGCGGAAACTCGGCACCCTCCTGGTTGGTCTGATTCTGGGGATCGCTATTGGCTGCGAGCCGGCGGGGCGCTATCCGGTGAAGTCACCGATTCCGGCGCGTCTGGCACCATCCCCGGCACCTGCTCCGCCGCCGACAGCGGCGGAGCGCCCGACGCCCTTACCTTTCAATTACGCTTGGATGGATGCCGACCCCGCCGCGCTCGAGCAGCCGATCCCCATCCGCTTCCTCAGCCGTGACACCGACCCTGCCGGGTGGGATGCCTTGCCGAAGTTCTGGAATGAGACCCTGACGTTGCCCTCAGCCGGCTCGGTCGCCTTGTTGATAGGCCTTGACCCGCTTCCGGCAGCCCTCTTGGCCGTTGCTCTTCCCTGGGAGCGTTCGGTGCGCGTCAAGGTGCCTCTCGGCCTGGGTGACCCCACGCCCCTGTTTCCCACCAGCAATCCTCCCACGCTGGGCAAGTGGGAGCTTGGCAAACAGCTCTTCTTTGACCCCGGTTGGCTGGCTCCCGATGGGCCAACGCCGCTCTCCTGTGCAGGGTGTCACGAGCCCGAGCACGGATTTGCCGGCCCGCCGCGCTCGGTCGCGGAGGGCCGGCGCTCCACGCCGACACTCTTCAACGTGGCCTACAACCGTTTCCAGTTCTGGGATGGCCGTGTCGAGGCCCTGGAACAAGTCGTGCAGCAGTCATTGGAAGATGAGCGGCCGACAGCCGAGACGCGCTCCGGCTTCCACAGCTGGCCCGGGGTGGTGCAGCGCCTGCGCGACGACCGGCACTACGACGCCCGCTTCCGCCGCGTCTTCGGCACTCGGCCGACGCAAGATGCCATCGGCAAAGCCGTGGCGACGTATCTTCGAACCATCCTTGTCGGGGGATCGGTCCACGATCGGGCCGAGCGCGTGCGGCGGCAACGGGCCGCCGCCGAGCTGGAACCCCGGGACTATGAAGCCGTGCTCGACCGGGCCGCTCTGGAGCGGCTGGGACGCGAACCCGGACGAGCCCGCGAAACTGCCCAGGAGTTATTCATCGGCTATCAGCTGTTCCACGGCAAGGCCCGGTGCGCCACGTGCCACGGCGGCCCTAATTTCACCGACGCCGGCTTCCACAATATCGGCGTCGGAGAGAGCGCCCTTTCTCCGGTGCTTGGCCAGGAGACGGGCCGGTTTGCCGCGCTGCCCGTCGGTCTGAAAGACGCTCGCATGATCGGCGCCTACAAGACGCCGACGTTGCGGGGACTCCCGCGGCGCCGCTTCTTCTTCCACGACGGAAGTCGAGACGAGCTGCGCTTTGTCATTGCCTCAAAGACCCACGACATTCGTCTGGGCCCGCACCTTGATCAGGAACTCCGCGACCCGCTCCAGCCGGTGCTGCCGCGTCGGATTCGTCTCGAACCCAACGAGACCGAGGCGCTGGTGCTGTTCCTTAAAGCGCTCGACGGCGAACCGGTGGACCCGGTCGTGGCCCGACGCGATTGAGGGCGGCGCCGGCCGATCATTCGTCGGCGGCCTCAATTCCCAAGGCTTTGAGCCGGTGATACAGCTGGGGGCGGTGAATCCGCAAAAGGTCGGCGGCCCGGCTTTTGTTCCCCCGCGCCAGGCGAAGCGCCAATTCGATGAGCCGGCGCTCGGTCTGTTCCAAGATTTTCTCCAACGGTAACGACCGGGGAGTCTCTGGCCGCGGTTCGTCTTGCAACTGCACCGCCTGCCGCAGGGCGTACGGCAGGTCGGCCACGTCGATGGCCCGGCCGCGGGCACGCTCGGCGGCCCCGGCCAGCACCTGCAACAGTTCAGGGAGGTTGCCCGGCCAGGAGTAGCGACTGAGCAGCTCTTCCGCCTCCGGACTCAGGCCGGTGGCGGGCTTCTCCTCCCCCTGTTGCGCCCGTTCGAGAAACTGGGCCGCCAGCTCCGGCAGGTCAGCCCGACGCTCCCGCAGGGGGGGCAAGTCGATGACCAGCACCGCCACGCGCGCGTACAACTCCTCCGCCAGTCGGCCGGACTCAATCATCTCCCTCGGGGCCTGCGACGCTCCCGCCACCACCCGGACTCCCTCGCGGCGATGCGGCAGCCACTCAGCCAGGCGGGCTTGAATGTCGCGGGGCCAGAGGGCCGGCTCGTGAAGGTAGAGCGTGCCGAGGTTGGGGTTGCGGGTCCAGCCGACCTCGCCGAAAAGCGTCGCGGCGAGCACCGCGGGCGGCAGCCGTTCGCCGTCGAGGATCACCAGAGTCTTTTCCCGGGTCGGACCGTTGAAATGGATGACGCGCGTCAGCCAGCGTTTGCCGGTGCCGACCTCTCCCTGGATCCAAACGGGAGCGTCACAGCGGCTCGCCAGGCGGGCTTGCTCGTTCAGCCGCAGCTGGGCACGCGAGGGGCCCGAGCCGAGGTCCAGGCTGAAGCGCTGGGCCACTCGGTCACGCAGTGCCAGGAGTTCCTCGGGAAGCGGCACCCCTTTGGGCGGCTCAACAGCCACGGCCACCGTCACTTTGCCCAGGATCGCCAACAAACCTTCGCCACTCGTGACCGGGAAGAATTCCACGTCCCAACAGCGGCTGATCCCGGCAGGGTCGGTGACGAGGCGACGGGCGCGGACGCAACGGCCTTCCAGCACCTCCGGCGGCGGTGCCAAAGCGCCGGCCAGCGCCTCCCACGAACCGTGGTCAAATTCGCGATGCTGCCGACATTTCCGTCCGAGGACGTCGTCGGCCGTCAATCCCGTCAGCTGCTCCCAGGCCTGGTTGACGAAGATCAGACGGCCCCGGCGGTTGAGCAGAAAGATGGGCTCCTGCGACCGCTGCCACAGCTGCTGCCACCGAACCGGCCGAGGGGAAAACGAGAGCGGATCGAGGTCGGGAAGGTCGGTCATCGGCTACCCGCGCGGACGTGTCGCCGCCGCCCCACCCTAGGAACAGGGATCACTTGACGAAGAGAAGCACGAACTCCAGCACCAGCCCAGCGCCTGTCAGCCCGCCCCGCCAGAGCCAGGATGCGTCGTCCATGGCCAACCCGGCCAGGATGAGGACGATGCCGAGGAGGAACAATCCCATGCGGACGGTCCAACGCACGGCTTCGTGCACGATAGCGCCCCAGCGGTCGTGCCGCGTGCCGCCGTAAACCAGGCTCACAACCAGAAGAATCACGGGAAGTTGACAGTAAAAGCCCCAGTCGGTCATACGGCGGCTTTCTCCTCCGGTGCGGCAACGGCAGCCTTCTGGGTCGCGCTCAACGGACCGGCGTACGCATCGTAAATAACCAGGACGTTCAAGGCCCCGGCAATCACGGTACAGACCCAGCCGAGGTCCCAGCGCTTGTCCCCTTCCGCCTGCAAGCGGTTCAACTCCTGTTCGTCCGGCTGCGCCTGGAAGGAGGAGATGAAGGGCCAATCGCGGGCCCAATCCCGGGGGAGATCGCTGAATTGCCAGATCGCGGGCCAAGCCGCCACGCCAATCCAGAATTGGCCGGCAAACTGAAACCGATTGTACAAGGCGGCCAGCGGCTTGGGGAGGTTGTAAGGGTTATTGCGGTCCAGCACCCCGCGATTGGGAAGATAGACGTTGCGCCAGCTTCCCAGGGCCATCCCGTAGAAGAACAAACCGTATAGGCACAAGAGGAACATGAGGCCCTTACCGACGCGCCCCTGCACGATTTGCCCCAATCCGGGCACCAGATAACTCAAAACGGCAGCCCGCAGGTCTTTCACGGCCTTGGGAGCATTGGTCGGTGTGGTGTTGCTCATGCGAAAGCCCTGAGACCAATGGGCAAACGTCCGGATCGGCTGCCCGGCCGGATAAGTGGTTGTGTCATCTTATCGACCTTGGCTCACCAATTCCAACCCAGCCAGTCGTGCAGGCCCCAGGCCACTGCCGAAGCCAGCATGAGCAGGCCAATCCAGCCCAGAATGGCGCGGGCTTGCGGTGTGGTCAGCCCACGGCCGAGGGGCCCCAGCGCCCGGGCTGCGGCGTCGAAACCGCGGTTGCAAGCCACCAGGCACCGCAACCACCACGGAACCCGTCGTGCCAGGATGCTCTCCGCCGACAACTCGCCGGTCTGCCGCACCAGAACTGGCTCGAGTTCCTGTGGAGGCTCCGGTTCAGCATGGACCTCGATGGCCCGAACCGTGGCCACCGGCTCGGGAAACGGACGAGCACTCGCGGCGGACGATGGACGCTCCGCCGCAGGCTGAAACGGCCAGAGGATCGGCTCCGCGAAACCCCGGGGCAGCAGCGGGATCGAACGGCGCCCTTCCCGCCAAGGCGCCACGCTGTCGCCGGTCGGCGGAGCGGGTATCGCCGAGTCGGCCTCATTCGCCTCAACCACGACCGAGTCGGCCTCATTCCTCCCAACCGCGGCCGGGTCGGCCTCGCTAGCCCCAACGGCGACCGTTTCCTCGGCCTTTCTCTGCCCTGGCGTCGCCACCTCGGCAACAGGCTTGGCAGCGTCTGAAGGGCCCACCGTGGCCGGTGTTGCCCTGGAAGCAAAGTTACCCCCCGCGGTGGAGACTGCCGGGGCGGCCAACGGCTCGCCCTCGGCTTCCTCGCCGGGCAACGGCTGCACGGGCAGGGCCAGCATCCGCTGCATCAACGCTTCCAATTCTTCCAGCTGCTGGCGCGTGGGATGAGGTAGCGGCCGTCCTGGCGAGGAAGCAGACATGACCCAAATCTCCCAAAGGCCCTTCCTTGGCCCGTTTCTGCCCCGCGTGGGGCGCGATGCTGATTCTACCACCGTTTTCCCGGGAAGTTGATGCCAGTTCGGGGTGTGTCTCTCAAGATTTCGGCGGCGCAAGGGTGCAACGGCGAGAAGGGATTAATCGCTTCGTGCTTGCAAAAGGATGGGTGACGCATGCTGGGCACATAGGAAGCTTTCAGGATTGATCGATTCGCGCCCGCTGCGTGCCGAGCGAACGCAAACCGATGAATCCTTGGAAACGTGGAATCGACGAAGGGTGGGAAAAACGGTCCCCTTTTGGCGCTACACCCAGCTCCGAACGATAGATGGCCCCCACTTCGACATGGATGGCGCGCGGCTTAGGTCGGCGCGACACTTGGCCCGGGGGGAAGCGAACCCGATCAGTCCGGCCATTCCCCGTGGAATACCTCCACGGCGGGGCCGGACATATAGACGTGACCATCGAAGGACGACCACTCCAGCCGCAGGTCGCCGCCCGGAAGATGGGCGGTGAGGCGCCGCCCGGTTCGCCCGGTCAAGACGCCGACCACGGTGACGGCGCAGGCGCCTGTCCCGCACGCCAGCGTCTCCCCCGAACCACGCTCCCAGACCCGGAGAGTGACATCATCAGGCCGGTTGACCCGGACGAACTCGACGTTGGTCTTTCGCGGAAACGCCGGGTGCTTTTCGATGGTCGGTCCCAAGCCAAGGACCAGGGCATCGGTGATCTCCGGGACAAACATGATGCAATGCGGGTTGCCCATCGACACACAGCTGACCGTCAGCGTGCGCCCGTTGATTGCCAGCGGAACATCGAGCGGGGGGTGTCCGGGCAAGGTCGTCGGAATTCGCTGCGCGTCAAGGATCGGCTCACCCATGTCTACCCGGACTTGAGTGACCCTGCCGTTCTCGACGGTGAGTTCCAGGGTGAGGATTCCGCGACCGGTTTCGACAGTCAGGGTGGGCTTCCGCGTCAGGCCGTGGTCGTACAGGTATTTGGCCACGCAGCGCACGCCGTTGCCGCACATTTCGGCTTCGCTGCCGTCGGCGTTAAACATCCGCATCCGGGCGTCGGCCTTTTCCGATGGGCAGATGAGGATCAGACCGTCGGCGCCAACGCCGAAATGGCGGTCACTGATGGCCCGGCTGAGCGAGGCCGGGTCGGCAGGCGGAGGCTGGCGAAAGCAGTCCAGGTAGACATAGTCGTTGCCGGCCCCGTGCATTTTGACAAAGCGCATGGCTGAGGCGTGCTCCGCGTGACGACAAAACCCAGCCGGTGGGCGCGGCCTTTCGGGCCGCACCCACAGCTGACCAGTCCTGTCTTAGTGCCATCAATCGACCGAGGCCGCGGCCGCTACACCTTTTCCGGTACCTCAAACCCCTTGCGGTACTCCCGCGTCAGCATCAGGTTCGCCTCGGTATCGTTCACGATCGTCTCGGTCTTCGGGTCGATGAGCAGTTTACGGCCGAGCCGATAGCTGGTGCCGTCGAGTGGCACCCGGTTTTCCCGGAGGTGTTCCTCGGTACGGGCCAGGGTTTCGGCCAGTTCCTTGTCGTCGCCGAAGGTGTGGGACTTGCGATTGAACGGTTCCAAGGTACCGAGGCGGTAGCTGATGTTGGCCAAGTGGCACATGGCGGCGGAGAGATGGCCTTCGAGGATGTCGCAGGTCAGCTCACTGGCCTTGCGGCTGCGCACGGCCTGGACAAAGTTGCGGAAGTGGTCGCCCGTGCCGGCGAATTTTTCGATGACCTCGCCCTTGTTGTTGAAGGCGACGCCGCTGCTGTACGACGGGCAGACGACGTACCCTTCGGTGCCGTAGAAGATGTTGCCGACCTTGGCGCCGAGCAGGTCTTTGGTGTCCAGGCCGCGGACTTCAAAGATGATTCGGGCGTCGTCGTAGTCGAAGACGCAGACCTGGGTGTTGGCAGTTTCGCCATCATCGACGTAGCCGAAGCGGCCGCCGATGCTAAAGGCGACCTTGGGGAGTTCCCTCTTGCCCAGGCCCCAGCGAGCCTTGTCCATTTCGTGGCTGCCCTGGTTGCCGAGGTCGCCGTTGCCGTAGTCCCAGATCCAGTGCCAGTCGTAGTGGAGGCGTTGCCGCATCAAGGGCCTGACGGGGGCTGGGCCGCACCAGAGGTCGTAGTCGATGCTCTTCGGGATAGGCTGTTCCCCACTGACTTTGCCGATGCTTTTCCGGGGTTTGTAGCACAAGCCCCGCGCGAGCCTGACGGGACCGATCTTGCCGGATTGGACGAAAGCGATGGCCTGTTGCATGCCGGGCATGCTGCGGCTTTGCGTGCCGGTCTGGCAGATGCGGTTGTACGTGCGGGCAACCTCGACAATGCGACGCCCCTCGCTGACATTGTGGCTGACCGGTTTTTCGACGTAGACGTCCTTGCCCGCCTGCATCGCCCAGATGGCGGCCAAGGCGTGCCAATGGTTCGGCGTGGCGATGGCGACAATGTCGATCGACTTGTCGTCCATGACGCGGCGGAGGTCCTGAACGTAGGTCGCCGGTTTTCCTTGGGCCTTTTCCACGGCTTTCATGGCCCGGCCGATGACGGCCTGGTCGGGATCGCAGATGATGGCCACCTCGCAGTTGTGCTTGCCGGCAAAACCGTCGATGTGGGCCAAGCCGCGGCCATTGACCCCCAGGACGGCGACGCGAAGCCGCTCGTTGGCCGAGCCAACGGGTTCGGCCGCTGGCACCGGTTGAGCCGCCGTGGCGGCTGCCCAAGCGGCTGCGAATGCCGCCGACTCTCGCAGGAAGTCGCGCCGATTCATCGCACTCATGAGCCAGACCCCCCTTGGAAGCAGGTTACTGTCGAGGGAAAATCACATGGCGGGAACATACCTAGTATGGCCCGGACGACGCCTGGGGGCAATCATCGGCCTCTTTTTTTTGGCTCCCGAGCCTCGGCCGACGTCAAAGACATGGTTAGGGACCGAGGCACGCGTTGTTCGCTGCGCGGCCGGTCGCCGGCCACAGGCCGGCCGACCGGCCCGCCGACGGCCCGACACTCATTGAAGGATGGCCCCATGCAACGACGCCGTCACATCGAGCGCGAATTCGGCGTTCCCATCGCCGGCGAAATCCTCGCCCCGTCCCAATGGACCCAGACGGCGCTTAAACGCCTCCCCCCGGGACGGATCGACTGGCGGACCCTGTTCGGCCGCGACGCCCCGCGCATTCTTGACCTCGGCTGCGGCAATGGCCGTTTCCTCATCCACAGCGCCGTCTGGCGGCCGGAGTTCGACCACATCGGCGTGGACATCCTCCCGGTGGTCATCCGCTATGCCACACGCCGGGGCAACCAGCGCGGCCTGCGCAACCTCCGCTTCGCTGTTTGTGGCGCCCACGAATTCCTGGACCGCCACATCGAACCCGGCACCATCCAGGAAATCCACTGCTACCACCCACAGCCCTACGACGACCCGCTACGCGCCGCTCGCCGACTCATTACCCCGACCTTCCTCAGCCTAGTCCACCGGTCACTCGTGCCCGGCGGAAGCTTCTTCATCCAGACCGACCACCCGGGATACTGGGAATACATGCGGCGAGTCGTGCCGGCGTTTTTTGACTTTCACGAGCAGCCCGGCCCGTGGCCAGATGCCCCCAAGGGGCGGACGCGGCGGGAAATCATTGCGTTGAAACGGGGGTTGCCCGTGTTTCGCGGCTGGGGCACGGCTCGATCGGATTTGAGCGACGGCGAGGTGACCCGATTGGCGGCAACCCTGCCGCTGCCAACCTTTTCCGCCGATCGCCGCCTGCGTTGGCTGGACGAGTTGGAGCGGCGGGGCCACTGAGGCTGGCGGCGGCCACCGGCCGCCGCCAGCCCCAAGGTGCCGCTCACCCCTTGATGACGCCGATTGGCCGCATCCGGGCCACCTTGTGCGACAGGTCGGCCTTGTGGACCACCTCCACGACTTCATCGACGTTCTTGTACGCCTTCGGCTGCTCTTCCGCCAAGCCGCGGTAGCTCTGCGCCCGGGCGATGACCCCCTGGGCCTCCAGCTCCTTGTCAATCCGTCGCCCCCCCGCCGCCTGCACGGCCGCAGTACGGCTCATGGCGCGGCCGGCCCCGTGGCAGGTCGTGCCGAAGGTCTTTTGCATGCTCCCCGGCCGACCCACCAATACCCAGCTCGCCCGCCCCATGTCCCCAGGAATGATCACCGGCTGCCCGATCTTCCGGTACGCCTCGGGAATCTCCGGATGGTTCGGCGGGAAGGCTCGCGTCGCCCCCTTGCGATGCACCCACAGCCGCCGCTTCTTCCCGCCGACGGTGTGTTCCTCGAACTTGGCGATATTGTGGCAGACGTCGTAGACCAGCTGCATGCCCAGCTCCTGCCAGCTTCGGCCGAAGATGCGCTGGAATACTTCCCGCGCCTGGTGCATGAGCAGTTGGCGATTGCACCAGGCGAAGTTGGCGGCCGCCCGCATGGCACCGATGTAGCGCTGCCCCTCGGGGCTGTTGACCGGGGCGCAGGCCAGCTGCCGGTCCGGGAGGACGATGCCGTACTTTTCCGGCACTTTGCGAAGCATGTGCAGGGCGTCGTCGCAGACCTGGTAGCCCAGGCCGCGCGAGCCGCTGTGGATCATGACGCAAACCATGTCCTTTTCCAGGCCCATGACCCGGGCAGCTTCGTCGTCGAAAATCTCATCCACCACCTGCACTTCGAGGAAGTGGTTCCCCGAGCCGAGGGTGCCGCACTGCTCCGAGCCGCGGGCCAAGGCCCGTTCACTCACCAGGTCCGGATCGGCGCCCTCGAGTCGGCCGTGGGCTTCAGTAAACTCGATGTCACGGGGCGTGGCCAGGCCACGCCCCACGAGGCAGCGCGGCCCCTCAGCCAGCAGCTGGTGCAGCTCCTTGCCGTGAAAGGCGTACTGCCCCGACTTGCCGGCCCCGGTAGGAATCTGGCGGAACAATTCATCGACCAGGGAGCGCAGGTGCGGCTGCACGTCGCGCAGGCGCAAGTTGGACCGCATCAGGCGGACGCCGCAGTTGATGTCGTAGCCGACCCCGCCCGGCGAAATGACCCCCCCCTCTTCCGGATCGGTGGCGCAGACGCCGCCGATGCAGAAGCCGTAGCCCCAGTGGATGTCCGGCATCGCCAGGCTGGCGTATTGAATGCCGGGCAGAAACGCGACATTGGCAACCTGCTCCGGGGCCTGGTCCTTCTTGATCTGCGGCAACAGCGTCTCGTCGGTGAAGATCAAGCCGTCGACGCGCATGCCGGGCTTGTAGCTTTTCGGGATCCGCCAGCAGGTCTCATCGACCTGCTCCAACGGTCCTTGGAAGACATCCTTGGCCATGATCCACGCCCCTTAAATATCCACGATGACTTCCGCCAGCCAACCTGCTTCCGTCGGCTCGACACGCAAGCCGTGGTAGGTGATCGCCTTGACCTCGCGTTGCAGGCGGTGTCGTGCCGGATCGAGTGGTTCACCCCACGCCGACGCCGACAATCCTCCCGGTGTCACTTGGACCTGAAACCGACGATACACTCGATGGCCCACGTCGAAGCGGTAGAGCAAGGCATTCAACCAGTCCACCAGAAGGTACGCCAGGTCGTCCCCCTCGATTTGCACCTGCCACGCCTCGCGTGGCTCGATGGTCGTCGGATCGTCGAGAATGATGCTCATCAGGGCTTCGCCAGCCTCCGCGAAGAGCGAGTCCAGCGAGGGGGCCCGGATGCGCAGTCCCAGGTCAGCCGTGTGTGCGAAGGTTTCGTACATGGTATCATTGTACCGCTTGGGGGCGTTGCCGAGGCGGTTTACCGAACCAGGGGTCCAGCTGGTGCGTGAGGGACGATTTGGTGTCCAGACCAGATCGCGCCGGAACGTGCCGCGAGCCCGCCGATGCCGGTTTGGGCCCCGGTGGTGGCCAGCGGGGCCCCGGGTACGATGGTCACCGCGTCGTTTTGAGTGGGGCGACTCCTTTCGACGGAGATCATGCCATGTTTGCTTTTTCAGCCAAGCCGGGTTGGTGGCCGTCACCTCGAGGCGTGGCGCGGGCCACCACGCTCGGCGTCGGTTTGCTGTTGCTGACCGTTGTCCTCCTGACGGGCGTGACGATCGGCCAAGTCCCAAACGCACCATCATCCCGATCGTCGGGAAGCGCCTCTGCGGACTCCGCGTCGCTGCCCGAGGGATGGGCCGCTGCCTGCCCGCGTGAGGAACTGCGCCCCAATTTCGCCTACGACCCGCACGGCGGCCCGCGTGGCCGCGGCGCCTTCCTCATTCGCCACGATCCGCGCGAGGGGTTGCACGGCTGGGTAGAGAAAGCATTTCCCGTTGTGGGCGGCAAGCACTATCGCTTTTCGGCGGTTCGCAAGGTGACGAACGTGGCCGTGCCGCGGCGATCAGCGGTTGTTCGCATTCGCTGGCAGGACGATGCCGGAAAGCCGGTACCTTCCAGCGATTCGCCCGTCCCCGGCTACCTTGTTGGCTTCACCAGCCGGGCCGAGGCCGAGCACCCGACCGACGGTCCGAGCGACGCCGCCGGCTGGACCAGCGTGACCGGCACCTATCAAGCCCCGGAAAAGGCGACCCAGGGAGTCGTCGAACTGCACCTGCTATGGGCACCGGGCGGCTCAATTGCCTGGAGCGAGGTGTCGTTTGTCGAGGTCGCTCCGCCTCCGCCGCGGATCGTTCGGTTGGCCGCTGTTCACTACCGGCCAACCGGGAAGTCGCCCGAAAGCAACCGGCAAGAGTTTGCGCCGCTGATCGCGGAGGCTGCCCGGCAAAAGGCCGACCTGGTGGTGCTGGGCGAAACCCTGACGTATGTCGGCACGGGCAAAAGTTACGTGGAATGTGCCGAGCCGATACCCGGCCCCTCGACCGACTACTTCGGTCGCCTAGCGAAGCAGCACGACCTGTACATCGTGGCGGGGTTGCTGGAGCGCGATCAGCACTTGGTTTACAACGTGGCGGTCCTCCTTGGTCCCGACGGAAATGTCGTGGGCAAATATCGCAAGGTGACGCTGCCCCGCGACGAGATCGTACGCGGCACCGCCCCGGGTCACGATTACCCGGTGTTCGACACGCGGTTCGGCAAGCTCGGTCTGATGGTGTGCTACGACGGTTTTTTCCCCGAGGTCGCCCGCGAGCTGAGCAACCGGGGGGCGGAGGTCATCGCGTGGCCGGTGTGGGGCTGTAACCCGCGATTGGCGGCTGCCCGAGCGTGCGAAAACCACGTTTACCTCGTCAGCAGCACCTACGAAGACGTGAGCCGGAACTGGATGCGGACGGCGATCTTCGACCACACTGGCGAGATGCGCGCCGCCGCCGAACGGTGGGGCACAGTGGTGGTGGCCGAAGTAGACCTGAACCGGCGCACGTATTGGCACAGCCTTGGGGACTTCAAGAGCGAGTTGCCGCGGCATCGGCCCGTCGCCGTGGGCGAACCAGGCGTCGCAGCCGACCGATCGTCGCGGTCCGGTCCCGGCACGGCCCACCCTTTACGGTAGCGGGTATGCCGCCAGGCCGCGGTTAGTGCTCGACCGGCGGAGGCTGGTGTGGGTTTGAGGCCAGGTGGCAGTGGGGCCGGGAAACCCGGGGGCGGTGCCGAGGGATGGAGGTTTGCAACGTGCCCGGCGCAGGCCGTTGGTCAGCCGGCGGATGCGCCAGGAAACCTCGCCGTCTCTCGAACCTGCCACGAAACCGACGGTTCCACGTCCGATCCCTTCAGGGCCGGGTTGTCTGGACGATGGCTTGCCGGCCTTTGGTGGTCGATGCGTCAGCAATGTCAGGTCTGTACGGTGACCCGGCGGACTCTGGTGGCGAGGTACAAGCGTTCGGAAAGACGGCGAAGGGTAGGCAGCAGGGGGACCGCGTGGTAGACTGCGCCGCAGGGAGTGCAACCAGCCTGCCAGAGTCTCGCCGGGTCATGTTTACCATCGAACATGCCACGTTGACGGATGTCGGCGTTCGCCGCAGCCACAACCAGGACGCCCATGCGGTGGTTCTGGGCCGGCCGGAAGACAGCGGGCGCGTGGGCCATGTGTTCGTCGTGGCCGACGGCATGGGGGGCCATGCCGTCGGCGAGATGGCCAGTGCCATGGCCGTGAGCGTCATTCCCCACCTGTATCAGAAGCACGCCAGTCAGGGTCCGGCAAAAGCGCTGCGGATCGCCTTCCGCGAGGCCAACGCGGCCATCCACGAACGGGGGACGAAAAACCCGGAATTTCGCGACATGGGAACGACCACCACGGCCTTGGTCCTGCGGGAAGACGGGGCGTGGATCGGCCACGTCGGCGACAGCCGGGCCTATCGCATCCGCGATGGCCGAGTCGAGCAGCTGAGCTTCGACCACAGCTTGGTATGGGAGTTGGCCCGTCGCAAACACGTGAGTCCCAGCCAGATTCAAGACGTGCCGAACAACGTCATCGTCCGCTCGCTAGGGCCCGCGGCCACGGTGGAAGTGGACGTGGAAGGGCCTCATCCTTTTCGGACCGGCGACGTGTTTGTGATTTGCAGCGACGGCCTGAGCGGTCAGGTTTCGGACCAGGAGTTGGGGGCCGCGGCCAGCCTCCTGCCACCGGCGGAGGCGTGTCGCTTTTTGGTCGATTTGGCCAACCTGCACGGCGGGCCGGACAACATCACCGTCGCCATCGTCAGGGTCGTGGAGGGGGCGTCGGCGGGGCAAGCGCCCCCGCCGCGCCCGCCGTGGTATCGGCGAATTCCCTGGCCCATCGGCGTCCTGTCTCTTGGCGTGCTGTTCGCCGCCGCGGCCACCGGCCTCATCTACCACCAGCAAACCGACCTCGGCGAACTCCTCTTCGGCCTGTCAGCCCTGACACTGATCGCCGGCATTGCCAGCCTGGTCATCTACCACCGCCGCGAACAGCAACGGTTGGAAATGGAGGAACCTGAAGAGCCGGTCCATCGCCGTGTCTATCGCCACGCCCCCTGCTCCGTCGATGGACCGCTGCTCGAAAAGCTCGCCCGGCTGGAGGCCCGGCTGGTGCATTGCGCCCACGAACGCCATTGGGAGGTGGACTGGGCCACGTATCAACGGCACCACGCGGCCGCCAAACGGGCGCGGATGGCTCAAGACTTCGAGACCCAGTTTCGGGAGATGGCCCGCGCGTTGCGGCCATTGGTCGAAGCCTTGGCCAAGGTGCGGCACAAAGAGGAAGCGTTTGATCCGCAATGGGAGCCGGAGTCGCCTCCCGATGCGGGGCAAAGCTGAAAGCGCGGTGCGGCGTCGGTCATGGGATGCTGCGAAACCATCGATCGGCCGGAGTCGGTGCCCGCTCCGGCCGAGGTCATGGAGGGGCTGGTCCTGGTCACCGGCGCCGGCGGATTTCTCGGCGGAAACATTGTCCGAGCGCTCCGGGAGTACGGTGTCCGGGTTCGGGGATTGGTTCGCCGCCAACCCCGTCAGGAGCGCTCGAGGGCCGACGACGGCGTGGAATTCGTGGTGGGCGACGTTCGGCGGCCGGACGAGGTTGCGGCGGCGATGGTCGGCGTCCGCTATGTCATCCACGCCGCTGGCCTGACGCACATGGTCCCCCTGCCGCGGGGAGCCGCCTTCCAAGTCAACGTCCAGGGGACGCGAAACGTCTGCGAGGCGGCGCGGCGTGCGGGCGTTCGTCGCCTGGTCTTTACCTCCAGCCTGGGGACGGTCGCGACTCTCGCCACGGCCGGGCCAGTCTCTGAAGACGACCACGCACCGCGCTGGGCGGTGCGTACCCCGTACCACCGAAGCAAGTGGCTCGCCGAGCGAGTGGTGCGGTCGTTCGCCGCTCAGGGGCTGGAGACCGTCATCCTGAATCCCGCCTTCATGATCGGGCCGCGCGACCCTCGACCGACCACGAATGAGTTGCTGCTGTTTGCGGCGCGCAATCGTCCGGCGGCCTTGCCGCCCGGCGGGATCAACGTCATCGACGTTCGCGAGGCGGCTTGCGCCCATGTGCGGGCTTTGTGGATGGGGCAGTCGGGGGAGCGGTATTTCCTCGCCGGCCCCTACCGCAGCTACACCGAATTGGGGCGGTTAGTGCGGCGCATCGCGGGCGTTCGCTGGCCGCTGTATACCTTGCCCCGCTGGACCTACGCTCCCGGTTCCCTGCTCTTAGCCTTGCTCCCGGCCCTTTGGCCGGAGGCGCCGGCCAGCCTCGCGTGTCCCAATTTCCAGGCCGGGTTTAGGGACTTTCGCGCCTCCGGGGAGCGTGCCGACCGAACGTTTCACCTGTCGCACCGGCCTTTGGAAGAGAGCGTGTGGGACACGTTGCACTGGTTTCAAGCGTCCGGGCTGGCCCCCTGGCTGCCGCGGCACCTGCGCCGACCGGATGACTGAAGGCCACCTCGCTTTGCGCAGCGGGTGGCTCCCCAGGCTGTGTTTGGGCCTCAGCGTCCAAGTTCCCGAACGTCGGAGGAATGCTCCATGAACCATCCCTGCACGCGCCGACAAGCGCTGCGCTGGGCTGCCGCCGTCGGCGGCAGCCTGGTCGCGCCGGGCTGGGCGGTCGATCCCCCTCGCTTTCGCCTGGCCCCTTTTTCCGCCGACGTCACCATTCCGGTCGGCCATCCGTGCATGGCTGGGGGAATCGCGCCGGCGCGGGAAATTGTCGATCCGCTCTTCGTGCATGGTTTCGTGCTCTTGGGGGAGGGATTACCGCTGGTAGTGGCTGCGGTTGACTGGTGCGAAATCCGCAACGACGCTTACGAGCAGTGGCGTTTGCAGCTGGCCAAGGCCGCCGGTACGGTGCCGGCGCGCGTCCTGGTCAGCAGCGTGCACCAGCACGACGCCCCGGTGGCCGACCTCGAAGCAGAGCGGCTGTTGCGCACCCACAAGGCGGCCGGCAGCATCTGCGACCTGGAATTCCACGAGCGAACAGTGGCCCGGGTCGCCCGTGCCATCCAGGACGCGCTGGCTCACGCTCGGCCGGTCAGCCACTACGGCGTCGGCCAGGCGAAGGTCGAGAAGGTCGCTTCCAACCGGCGCTACCTCGGACCAGATGGCAAGCCCCGCTTCAACCGCATGAGCGCCACCCGCGACCCAGCCATCCGCGACCAACCCGAAGGGCTCATCGATCCGTGGTTGAAGACGCTCAGCTTCTGGGACGGAGACCGGCCCGTGGCCGCGCTCAGCTGTTACGCCACGCATCCGATGAGTTACTACGGTCAAGGCGGTGTCAGTGCCGACTTCGTCGGCCTGGCCCGCCGTCGGCGGCAGGCCGACGAACCGACAGTCTTGCAAATCTACGCCTCGGGATGCAGCGGCAACGTCACCGCGGGCAAATTCAACGATGGCTCTCCGGCCCAGCGCCCAGTCCTCGCCGAGCGCATCTACCAGGCCATGCTCGCCGCCTGGCAGGCGACCCGGCGGCATCCCCTCCAGCGCGTCGTATTTCGCCGTGTCCCCTACCGTTTGGAACCGCGCAACGACGCCGGCTTCACCGTGGCCGACCTCCAGGCAGCCCTGACGATGCATCCCCGGCCCTTCGGGCAATGCCTCGCAGCCTTGGGCCTCAGCTGGCGGAAGCGGGTCGATGCCGGTCAGCAGCTCGACCTTCCCGTCCTGGACCTTGGTGGTGCGGTCGTCTGTCTCTTGCCTGGGGAGGCGTATGTGGAGTACCAGCTCCTGGCCCAGCGCCTGCGACCCGACGATTTCGTCATCGCCCTGGGCTACGGCGAGTGCGCCACCGGCTACGTGCCCACCGACCAGGCGTTCGCCGAGCGCGACAGCAACTTGCGCGACTGGTGCTGGGTCGCGCCGGGAAGCGAGAAAATCCTGACCCGAGCCTTGGAGCAGGCCCTCCGGGCATCCGATTGACACGGCTCTGGACGACGCGAGGGTACGTCGGGCCGTCTCACCGCAGGTCGATGTGGAAGGTGTTGCTGCCGGCCTGGACTTTCACCCGGAGGTTCGACGAGGCCGGGCTGGCGAATTTCGCGGGTACGAAGAAGTTGGCCGACCGGGCACCGTCCTCCGCCACCGGCCGCCAAGGAGCCACCGTGACCACGTACTCGCCGACCGGGGCGCCATCGTTGGCCGTGTAGGTGCTGAGGACAAACGAACCATCCGCCGCCGTGATGGCATCCGCTGTCCGCGCGGGTCGCTTTTCCTCGCTCAGCGCGTGAAACGTGACCAACGCGTGCGCCACGGGGGTCCCTTCGCAGTAGACCCGGCCGCGAACCGGATGCACGGGCTGGAGGTTGGTGCGTGGCATTCCTTCCTCGCCCGTCTCAATCGACTTCAGGTTTTCGGGATAGATGCCGTCCAGCATGATGTTGGCCAGCACCGGGCCGTCCTTCTTCATCGTCACCCAGACGATATGATCAAATTCGCCGTAGTCACGGCCGCGCATCTTGCTCACTCCGCCGGTGGTCGCCAGTTGGTAGTAGGCTTGTCCGTTGCGGATGAATTTGCGGTAGCGATGCACATGCCCGGCGAAGACGGTGTAAGGCCGACCCGCCAGGGCTTGCTCGATTTCGAGCCAATTGGTCTTGGCGACCTGGGCATCGGCCCAGACCGGCTTGTGGAAAGCCACGATGGTCCAGCGGACGTCGCGGTTTTCCTCGAGTACCTTCCGGACGTAGGCCACCTGCTCTTCCGAGAAATGCCCCGTGGACACTCCCGGCGGGTCTTCGGAGTTCAGCAACAGGAACAGGACATTGCGGTAGACGAAATGGTAGTAGCGTCGGCCGAACTTCTCCGTCCAGAGTTTTTCCTGGACGAGATTCGACAGGTCATGATTGCCCGGAACGTAAAAGAAGGGCATTTGTAGCTGGCCGACGTAGCCTTGAAACTCGCGCCACTCCGCCGCCAGGCGCTCCATGTTCTCGCTGTAGCCTTCGATGAGGTCGCCGACGGACAAGACGAACTGCGGTTGCAGCAGGTTCAGCTGTTGCACCGCCCGGGAGAATATCTGGCTGCGATGCCCGCCCGTGCGGTCGCTGACGATGGCGAAGTGAAACTCATCCGGATCGTTGTTGAGTCGGAGATGGGTCCAAGGATTGCGCTCCTCTGACGCGATCTGAAACTCGGGCCGCGGGCCTTGTGGCCCCGAAAAAGCGACCGCGGCCAACACCACACCCAACGTCGTCACCGCCAGGAGAGAACGTTTCATGGCTGCACCTGCATTTCACTGTCTTGCCAGAACAACGGGAAGGAGGTCGATTCGTTGCTGAGCGCTGGGAGGCCGTGATCGGCAGACAACCACTCGAGTTTACGATCGAGGCCGACCGGCCGCCATAGTTTTCCGCTCCACCCGCCCCATGGCCCCATGGCCCCATGGTGTTCCTGAGAGCGCCTGTCCCAGCGTCGGCTTTTCTGGTGGCTTCGGGAACGGACCATCCCCTTACATGCCTGATGCGTCAGAGGGCTACGGAATCGACCAGCGGGCCATACTGGTCGTCTGGTGGACCCGCGGACCCTCCTGGTCCGCGGGTCGGCGGCGGCTGAGGCCCTCCTACGGGGAGGTTCGCATCTCAGCGTCGGCGGGCGTTCTTGCTATCGTCGTAAGGCAGGCACTTGACCTCGTTGTTGTTGTTGTCGTAGCAGAGGAATTCGAGCGTCTCGGGCGAGACCCCTGTTCGCCCGGTGATAACCACCTGAATGTTGCGGGCCTCTTCCAGACGATTGATTTCCTTGCGCTTCTTGTTTTGCAGGTAGTGAGCGACGTCGGCCGCCACCGCCACCTCAATCCGATGGACGTTGTCGCGGTGGGCCGCCAGCTGCAACAGGCGCATGACCTCGATGCTCATGCTCTCCGTCGTCTTGACCTGACCCGTGCTGCGGCAATACGGGCAATCCTGAAAGACGCTCCGCTTGAGCGACGGACGAATGCGCTGCCGGGTCATCTCGATGATGCCAAAGGCGGAGATCTTGAGGATTTTCGTGCGGGCGCGGTCCCGTTTCACCGCCTCGCGCAAGGCCCGCTCGACTCCCCGGCGGTGCTTCTCCTCCCGCATGTCGATGAAATCGTTAACAATCACGCCACCCAAGTCGCGCAGCCGCAGCTGCCGGGCGATCTCCTTGGCCGCCAGGAGGTTCATCTGGTAGGCGGTCTCCTCGGCGTTGTTGTCGGCCCGGAAATTGCCACTGTTGACGTCGATCGCCACCAGCGCCTCCGTCTGGTCGATGACAATCGAGCCGCCATTCGGCAAGGGGACGTGGCGCTGCTGGATGCGGGAGATTTCCTCCTCGATGCCGTACTTGTGGAAGATCGGTTCCGGCCCCTCGTAGAGCTTGATGCGGTTCGCGTAGCGGGGCATCACGATCTGGAGGAACTCGCGCGCGTGCTCGAAGGCGTTGGGCTCATCGACCCAGATGGTGTCGATGTCGCTGGTGAAGATGTCGCGGATCGTCCGCGTGATCATGTCACTTTCCTGGTAGATTTCCGCCGGGGCCTTGCTCTTGCGGATGCGGCGGACCACCACCTGCCACAGCCGGGTCAGGTAGGCCAGGTCGTTTTGCAGTTCTTTCTTGTTCTTGTCGATGCCGGCGGTGCGGATGATGAACCCCAGCCCCTTGGGGGGTTGCAGCTCCTGGAAGATTTCCCGGAGCCGACGCCGCTGCTCGTCGTCGGTGATCTTCCGGGACACCCCCACGCGGTTGAGTCCCGGCATCAGGACGAGATACCGCCCGGGGATGCTGATGTAGGTGCTCAGGGTCGGTCCCTTGGTGCCGATCCCTTCCTTGATGACTTGGACCAGGACTTCCTGACCACGGCGGAAAATGTCCTGGATCAGCGGCTTGGGCCGGCCGGAGCCCGGCCGGCCGTTATGGCCACGGCGGCGGTTGCGGCCACGATCCTCCCGCCGCGGTCGCCGGCGGCCAGGTTCCCCCGTGCCTTCAATGTAGTTCGCCAGCCGCTCCTCCAGGTCTTCCTCGTCGAGGAGCGTCTCGTCTTGATCGTCACCGGTGGCCTCGGTGCCCAACTCGACCGTCGTGTCCCCGGCGGCATCGGGCTGGGCTTCCGCCGACGGAGGCTCATCGTCGAAAATCGGCTGAGGTTCAGCGTAAGCCGGCGGAGCTGCCGAAACCGTGGCCGCCTCCGGTCGAGGGAAGAACACGTCCTCGTCCGCGATTGGGGAAAGGTCGTCGGCCGACGGCTTCTGCTCGCTTTCGTCGCCGGTAACGCGTTCGGCCGACTCCATGAACCGAACCGTGGCATCGGGCGTGTCCGGCGGGGTGAGCGGCTCGCCGGGGGTCTCGCTGGTGGGCGAGGTCGCAGCGGCTTCACCCGTTGCGGCCGATTCGGCAGACGCTTCCGCCGTGGCGGCCGCCCGGCTGCCGCCGCGGCGGCCCCGCCGCGAGCGGCCTCCCCGCGTCCCCCGGGGCTGCGGGCTGGGCACCGCCGCTGCGGCCTCCGACTCGCCGACCGGCGGGGGTGGAGTGGCCGTCGCCTCCTCCACCTCGGGTGGCGCAGTGGCTGGCTCGGGGCCTGTCACCGACGGTTCTTCGGGCCGGGGGCCGGCCCCGCTGCGGCCGCGACCTCGGTCGCGGCCGCCCTCGTTGCGTCGTGGCTCCAGGTCGCGGTAATACGCCGGCTCCACGTCCGACACGTGCAAGAATCCGTTCCGCCCCACGCCGAAATCCACAAATGCCGCTTGGATGCTGGGCTCGATATTGACAATGCGCCCTTTATAAATGTTGCCGACGTAGCTTTCGTGGCTGGTCCGCTCGACGTACAGCTCTTCCAGCACGCCGTCCTCAATGATGGCGATGCGGCACTCTTCGGGCTGCATCACGTTGATCAGCATTTCCTTTTTCATGCGTTTCCTTTCGTTACTTCGGCCTGTCCGACTCCCGCCGCGGAGTCGCGCGCCGGTCGAAGGCTGGGCGTCCCGTCGTCGTCCAGCACCAGGCGCGTCCGCTCCAGCACGGCGCCGGCAGCCAGCACGTCCTGCAAGCCGAGCCCCTCGAGGACCTCTTCGGGCCGAGGGGTGCCCGCGTCGCTGACGGCGAGGTCCATTTCCAGGGCGTCGGCCTCGACGCGCAAGTTAACGACCCAGGGACGAATGTTGAGGCGTTTGGGTTTGGGCCGAAGCCGTTCCACCCAGTATTCCGATTGAGCCAAGAACTGAGCGCACCGCTGGGAAAGGTCCGCGAGCCTGTCGGCGGGCACCGGCAGGCGATAGGTGACGCCTCGGACCCGGGCCTGGGCCCGGGGAGGCAGCCGTTCCACGCTGAGGATTTGCAAACCGGCCGGCGCCTGGGCAGCCAGGCGAGTGCGAACCTCCTCGGGATCGAGGCGGTCCGCCAACTCCAGCTCGACGACTTCCTCTCGACCCACGACCCCCAAGGCGAGCGACAGCGCGAATGTCATCCGCGGTTTGGGATTGAAGCCTTCGGTGCTGCGGTAGGGGATTTGAGCGCGTCGGAGCATGCGCTCCAAGCAGCGCATCAGATCGTGATGGCTGATGAGGCGAAGGGTGTCCCCTTTACAGAAGCGAATGCGTACCTTCTCGTGCACCATGCACCGGCATCCGCGCGGGAGGCATGGGCTCCGGGCGACCGGCCGGGACGCGCTTCGTCCCGGGACCGGCCGCACACGGTACAACAGGCGGGAGGTCAGCAACCTGGGACATCGCCCGCCCCAGGAAGTGGCTTCCTCGTCGGCCGACCTCGCGCCCGGCTGGAGGCGGAGTTACGGGCCCTCAGGCATCAGCGCAAGGCAGCGTCGCCCATGGCCTCCGGCAAGACACGTCGGAGCTGTTCCCGCAGGTAACTGGTCACGTCGCGCGCCGTCTCCAGGCGGAGCGCTTCCTCGGCCACTTGCCGAGCCTCCGGGACCGAAACCGACCGGATGATCTTCTTGATCTCCGGGATCAAGTGCGGCGTCATGCTCAATTGGCGCAACCCCATCCCCAGTAACAGCAGCGTGTAGATCGGGTCGCCCGACATTTCGCCGCACACATTGACTCCAATCCCATGCTTCCGGGCCGCCTCGATCACCGACCGCATCAGGCGAAGGACCGCGGGGTCCGAGGCGCTGTACAGCGCGGCGACCGCTTCGTTAGTGCGGTCGGCCGCCAGAGTGTACTGGATCAAGTCATTAGTGCCGATCGAGAAAAAATCGACCTCGCGTGCCAGCTCCTCCGCCATGACCGCCGCCGAAGGGACTTCAATCATCGTGCCGACCGGCAGTTGGCGGTTGTAGCTGACGCCTTCGTCGTCAAGGTCTTCCTTCACCTCCGCCAGGATCATCTTGCATTGGCGAAGTTCCAGGACCGTGCTGATCATGGGAAACATGATCCGCACGTCGCCGAAGGCACTCGCTCTTAGGATGGCACGGATCTGGGTTTTGAACAAGGCCAAATTACGGAGGCACAGGCGGACGCTCCGTAACCCCAGGAACGGATTGTGCTCCACCGTGGGCGTCTCGGCGCCAGGTGCAAATTTGTCGGCACCCAGGTCGAGCGTCCGGATGACGAGCGGCTGCTTGGGACCCAGGGTCCGCAGGACCGTGAGATAAGCATCGAGATGTTCGTCCTCGGTGGGATCGGTTTGCCGGCCGAGGTAAAGGAATTCCGTCCGGTACAGGCCCACGCCGTCCGCCCCATGCTCCAGGCAGTGGCTGGCCTCTTGCGGAAACTCGATGTTTCCCAGGAGCTGGACGCGATGCCCGTCCCGTGTCTCCGCTGGCAGGTCCCGAAGTTCCTTGAGCTGGCTGATGAAATCGCGGAACCGATTGCGGACGTGCTCGTAACGTTGCAGGGTTTCCTCGTCGGGATTGATAATCAGCACGCCGCGGTTGCCGTCCACGATGACTGTGTCGCCGCCCGAGACGTCGGTCACGAACTCACCCAGGCCGACGACCGCCGGAATGTCCAAGGCGCTGGCCATGATGGCCGTATGGCTGGCCCGGCCGCCCGCCTCGGTGGCGAAGGCGTGGACCCGCGCGCGATCCAGATGGGCGGTTTCGTAGGGTGTCAGGTCGTGGGCCAGGACGATCACCGGGGTGTCGAGTTCCTGGAGACACTGCCGGCGCTGGCCGAGGAGGACATGGAGGATCGATTTTTCGATGTCGAACAGATCGGTCGCCCGGGCGGCAAAAAGCGGATTCTGCAAGCTCTGCAATTCCTTGGCATGGCGATTCATGACCCGGCTGACGGCGTATTCGGCGGCGTAGTGGTTGTCGCGGATCAGCGCCTCGATTTCGCGCACAAGGACGGGATCTTCGATGAGCGTGGCGTGGGCGCCGAAAATTCTGCCGTACTGTACGCCGAGCTTTTCGCTGATGATCCGCTGATTGTCGGAGGCCTGGAGGGCGGCCTCGCGGAGGGCGGCGCGCAGGCGCTGGACCTCGCGTTCGACGTCGTGAGGATCGATGCAGCGCTGGGGGATGCGCACTCCTTCGGTGTCGAGCACCATGGCCGGGCCGATGGCCACGCCCGGCGAGACGGGGATGCCACGCTTGATTTCCATGCGTTCCTTACGGGCACGGCGACGCTAACCTTTGGGGGGCGGCGCCGGGTCGTTGGCCTCGTCGAGGGGGCTGCTCAGGAACTCCGAGAGGGCGTCCAAGGCCGCGGCGGCGTCCGGGCCGGAGGTCTCCAACACCAACTCGGTGCCCTGGGTCGCCCCCAGCATGAGTAATTCTAGCGAGCTTTTGCCATTGGCCGCCTCTGTCCCTTTCCACACCTTGACGTCGCAGTTGAACCGTCCCGCCCGTTTGGCAAACTCGGCAGCGACGCGCAGGTGCAAACCTTCGGGGAAAGGAACGGTCACGGTGCGCCGCGGATTGTCGCCGTTCATGGCCTGAGTACCCGGCTGCCAGGGCGTGGGTCTCTCGACCCTGTGACGAAGTGCTCCCAGACCGGGAGCCTCACGTTCCGAGCGACCGACCATGGCCTGACGCAACTCCTGGTCAACGAATTCCCGTGCAGGGGCGGGCCTCCGCTTTGCCCCGGTCGTCAGGGCGTAGCTTCTTCGAGCAAGCTCCAGATGCTGTCGCGGGTGGTACAATTCCGCAGGGCCCGAACGAAGACGTCGTCGCGCATGCAGCGGGCCACGTTTTCCAGCGCCCGCAGGTGGTCCCCCGGCCGGTCTTGTGGCGAAATCAACAACACCAGGACAAACACCGGCTCGCCGTCCACGCTCTTGAAATCGACCCCGGTCCGCGAAACGGCCACGGTACCGATCAGCCGGTCCACACTGCTGTGCTTGGTGTGGGGGATGGCGACACCGCGGCCGATCCCCGTCGAACCGAGCATTTCCCGTTTCAGGATCGCCTTGATGACGTCTTCCAGCTCTCCACCTTTGAAATATCCAGCGGCCCGGAGGCTCTCGACCATTTCGCGGATCACCCCCTCTTTGCTCGTGGCCGCCAACTCGGGAATGATCGATTCCCGCACCACGAAATCGGACATGCGCATGTCAGAAGCCTCCTCGACGGCCCTGGCTGCCGTCCCCGGCCGCTGACGCGGCAGGGGGAGCCGCTTGGCGTCATTCTTCCGGCAGTGGCTCGACGGGTGGAGCAGCGGGGAGATCGCCCGCCGACGGCCGCCGACGATGGTCCTGGATCTTCCCTTTGTACCGCCGCAGCTGGCCCTCGAGTTTCGCCAGGGCCAGATCGAGTGCCGCCAACACGTCGGGAGCGCTCTCCCGGGCCACAAAATCGTGCTTGTGTTCCGCTTGCACCAGGAACTCAACCGACTGGTGGACCTCGTCGCTCAGATCGACCGTCACTTCGATCATCGTCAAGCGATCGAAAAGCCGGAGCAACTTCTGTGCCTTCTCTCGAATGAATTGCTGGGTCGCCTCGCTGAGATGCCCATGACGCGTGGAGACTTTGATCTGCACAGACTGAACTCCTCAGGCTTTCCCCAAGGCCGAACCGTGCGGCGGCTGCTTGGGGACGGGTGGCATGCGCTGGGCGCTTTCCGCTTCGTCCCCGCCACCTGGCGTTTGTGGGAGGGAACCGCGGCAATTGTAACCCGGCCTCCGGGATTGTTCAATATACCGGCCCACATCCGGACGGCGAGACGATCGCCGGCGGGTTTGTCTGGATTGTGGCGACGCGCCGCTTAGAATGAGGAAGCGTCGGCATCGTGGACTGGAAGGTGGCGGCCAACACGTCCGCATGGCTCGCATCGTCGATCCGCACCTCGGAGGTCTTACGTCATGCAAACCGCCAAACAAATATCCGTCTCCCTGGAGAACAAACCGGGCCGGTTGGCCAACGTCCTGACCACCTTGGCCCGCGAGAAGGTCAACATCACCGGCCTGACGGTGATGGACAGTCACGACCACAGCGTCCTGCGTTTTGTCGCCGACGACCCGGTCAAGTCGATCCGCGTTCTCAAAGACCTGGGCCTGCGCCACGTCGAAACCGACGTCCTCCTCGTCGAGTTGCGGCACCAACCCGGGGCGTTGGCCCACGTCTGTAGCATCCTGGCCGCGGAGCACATCAACATCGACTACTGCTACGTCAGCTCCGGTGGCCGCAACGGACGCGTCTACGGGATTTTCAAGGTTTCCAATCACGACAAGGCGATGCGCGTCCTCAACGGGTCGCCGAACGAACGGCGGGAGCGTCGGCCGTTGCGCGACCAGCGAGTCTACAAGGCCCCGAGTCGCTGAGGTGCGGACTGCATGCGCCGCTTGCTGGCCCCTCAAGCGATTGGCCCAGCGCTGTTTAGTCACGGTGACGCGATGGGTCGTGGGGTTCGCTCGCGGGGCGACTTCAGCGTGCCGCTGCATCCGCTGGGACCGCCGCCGGCTGCCCGCCGGGCCTTGGGGCGGGAACTGGGGTGGGGGGGGGGGGGGGGGGGGGGGGGGCCCCCCCCCCCCCCCCCCCCCCACCCACCCAGCCCCCCCCCCCCCCCCCACCCCCCCCCCCCACCCCCCCACCCCCCCCCCCGAGGAGCACGCCCAAAACCCCCCCCC
>JANWYO010000141.1 GCA_025055215.1 Gemmataceae bacterium | reverse complement strand
CGGACAGCTTGTCAGCTGAGGCATGGATGTCGTCTCGAAGAATCAGTAGGCCCTGTCACCATTCCCACGAAGTTCTGACCCCGCTGGTCGCCGGCCACGCCCGCCGCGCCGGGGCGGCGGGGATCGTCACCGGGCCCGTTTCTGCCGCTCCGTAAACCGGAGTTTGCTCTTTTGACCGAGGCTGATGAGGTCGCCCGAGCGCAGCGGCGTTGGCCCGTCGATCCGGTTGCCGTTGACGAACGTTCCCCCCGGCGTGCCGTTATCGACCAAGACGTAGCGATCGCCCTTCAGGAGGATGCGGGCGTGGAGTTTTTCGACCCCGGCATCACCAAACAGCCCGATGTCGCACGACTCGGCCCGGCCGACGGTGGTATCCGGCTTGGAGAGGATCATTTCCCGACCAGGGCGGAAGCCCGCTTCCACCTTGATGGATGCTTCCTTCAGGATCACCTGCGCCAGGCCGATCAGCAGGCCGATGCACATGCCGAGGATGACGAGGCCGACGGCCAGGGAACTTTTCGGAAGCTCCCAGGGGAGCGGGATGTTCATGAGCGTGTCGAAGAGGACGCCGCCAATGGCCCCGCCGACGGTGCCCCCGATGACCCCATTCACCACTTTGCGGATCGCCAGCCGCACACTCTGCTGGGCGCTCAGGGCGCGGAGAATGTCGAAGATGCCGATGGAGGACCCGATGACGGCGCCGACCAGGATCCAGCCCAGGAAACGGACGGTGAAGGCCTTGCGGAGCATTTCGCCCATGAAGCCGCCGACCAAGCCGCCGATGAGGCCGACACCCAGGCACAGGCCGACGCGGGCGAGGCGTTGCACGCCGCTCGAGTTCATCAGGGCATCGAGCAAGCCGATGGAGGTGGCCAGCATTAATCCCAGGATGGCGGCGATAAAGCTCGCCCGCAGCACGGGGCTGGCCACGTGGTCGGGGTCGATTTTCAGGAACTGCACCAAGGCCCAGGCAAAAAAGGCCGCCCAGCCCCCGCACATGGCGCAGTACCAGATGAAAAGTCTGAAGGACATAACAGTTCCTGCAACGACACTCGCAGCCTGGGCGGTGGGCGTTCCCCTTTGGGGACGAACGCCCACCACGGGCTTGCCGCCGAGTCCCCGCGTTCAGTCGAAAATGCTTTGGTTCTTGATCCGCACCGGATAGCGGGCCGTGGCCAAGTGACCTTGCACGTTTTTCAGGTCGGCCTCCAGCACGTGGTCGCCCACCTTCTCCGCCTTCACCCGCCAAGACACCTGCGTATATCCCTGGCGCGCCGACTTCGGGTCAATCGGCTGCTCCGCGGCTTGGCCTTCTTCCAGTTTCAGCCCCGCAGGCAACCGAAGCACCACGCTTTGGCCGGCCTGGGGGTTCCGGACATACGCCATGGCCGTAAACACGCTCCCCTCCCGGAATGGCGGACCCGCCGTCAAACCGATCTGGCCGGCCGGCGTGCCGGCGGGCGTGCTGCCCTCGTCGGCGGGGACGGCGGTGATCCGGCCCAACCCGTATGTGTAAGCCATGCGGCGCATGGTCTTGGGGGCCATCGGCAACTCTGCCCAGTAGATCACCACGCACGAGTCCTTGTTCTCCGGTGGATCGTTCATCGCCCGGACCTTGGGCCACTTCCAGTGAACCTCGCTGCCGTAGTCGTCCGGCCAGTGGCAGATCAGGAGCTTCAGCGGTGGCTCAAAACCGGGCAGCCGCAGACCGATCTGGGCCACCGTCCCGGGGTTCTGCAAATCGGCGCGCTCGAACGCCTGGATAAAGTCCGGGATGTCCTTCTGCGGAAATTCCCTCATCGTGTCGAGCAAGCCGGGCTGACCCGGGATGGCGAACGGAACGCCGTCGTTGCTTCCGATGTAAGTGTCCAGCATGACGCGCAAACCGACATTCCGCGTCAATTGAGAGCGGTTTTCGACTTCGTAGACACACAGGCAGGTATCCAAAAGCCGGGTCGATTCTCCCTGAATGATGCGCACTGTCTGAGTCACGCGAATGCCGTCCGCCCATTCCATAATCGACTTCCAGATGCGCCCCTTGCGGACCTCGACCAGGTCTTGCTCGCGCTTGCGCTCGTCGCGCACCCACCAACTCGAGCCGGAGCGCTGGTTGCCGAAGAGGTACTCGTGGTTATCGACCACCAAGCAGGTGTTGTTGTTTTGGCCGTTTTCGTGGTAGGTCAACCGCTTTTTCCTGGCCGGGTTGAACGGATCCTGTTCATCGGCGAGGGCGATGCCGAAGCGCCGCTTTTCGCGTTGAAACTCGATGAGGATCCGGGGCCGGGGGTCGAGCAGGTCTTCATCACCGGTGAGCTTGTTTTTGTCGAGGTCGCCCGGCGTGCCCGGGACCGTGACCACGCTGCCGTCGGCGATACTCTGAGCGGGGCGAAGGATTTCCCAGATGACGACGCCGCCCAGCGATATCAGCAGGAGCACCAGAGGGAGCAGATGGATCCAGCCCCCTTGCTGCTGCTTGACTCGGGCGTAGCTTTCGGACTGAATCAACGGCTCGGCATTGGCCACCGACGCCGCACGGCCGGCCGCGGCCGACACAGGCGCGCTGGCCGTGAAATCGAACGAGTTGCCGATCGTCAATGTCACCGGGATGACAAACCGCTGGTTGCCGTTGCTCGTCACCGTGACCTTGGCGGTCAGGGTGGAGCCCGGCCGATTGGGGACGCTGGGCACCGCCAGGGGGATGGTGGCAACGCGGCCCGCGAGGCGGGCCCGGCCGACCTCCAGCCAAGGGGAGTCGCTGACGGCGTGGGCGTAGACGGGCCGTTTCTCCTGGGTGCGGACTTCAAAGGCATGCCGAACCTCGTCACCCGGGTTCGCCTGCAAGGTGATCGACTTCTCGCTGACCTCCACCTTGGGCGGCGGTGTCAGGCCCAGGGCCTCGAAAAACTGCTGCACCGCCCCGAGGCCGGACGCCGATGGCCCGCGCACCGGGTAGACCCAGCCGTTTTCCTTGTACCATTCCAATACGGCGCCTTTCTCGAAGTAGACGGCGGCGTCCTTCGGATTGGCCTTGGCCTTCTCCGCCAGCTGCCGGGGGCTGCGGGCCCCCGCCAGACAACCATTGGGGAACGGCTTGGCCGGAACCTCCGCCCGGACGTTGACGATAACATTGCCGCCATTCGACTCCACGATCAGTTGACCTTCGAGCGGCTTGCTGCTGGCGCGGAGCATCTTGCCGATGACCAGCACCGGAATGGACTGCTCGGCGCCGAACTGGAAGTGTTTTTTCGTCGTACCCGGCTTGCCCAGGGCCAACCACGGGGCGTTCTCGACCGTGACGACCCCGCGGACCAGGCGCATCCCCTTGTTTTCCAGGTGGATTTCCAGCTTGCGGTCTTCGCCGACACGGATTTGTCCGAGATTGATCTCCGTCGGTTCCACGCGGAGTTCCGGCGGCTGGAGGACACTCGTCGGCAGCTGAGCGAGAAAGTCGTCCAGCGCTTGGTCGAGGTCGGGGAAGCGCGCCGCCTGCCGGGCGGCCAAGCCGAGGTCCGCCCGACCCATGCCGGAGAAGAAAGTTTCGAGCGCTCCAGAACGGAGGAGGTTGGCGGCTGTGGCCCAGTCTTTCTGACACGCCAAGGCCAGCTGGTCGAAGGTCTGACAGCGTTGGCCGTTGGGAAAGACAAACGGGCGGACGAACTCCTGGGCCGCGACGTTAAGCGGTCCGCTCTGCGGGCTTTGGCCGTTGCCGCCGAGCGCGTAGCCGTCGTAGTAGCAATACAGGGCCTCGGGCGGATTGACGCGGGAGCACCGGGAACAGGTCTTGACCATGGCTGAATCCTTACAATGATGTCGAGTTGCCGCCAGCCCGCGTCAGTCGGTCCTCCCGTGAATGAGGCCCGGTCCAGTTCTGGGTGTGCTGGTCACCGGGACGGGCGCCTCCAGGAAAGGTCCGACGGAATCGCCGGTCGGAAATCCACTCGACTTTTTTAAGAATCACTCGCGGCGAATGGCGTATTGCCAGTTTATTGTATGGGTTCCATGCCGGCCAACGGGTGCCTCTGCCCTTGTCCGGCGTGGGGTCCCGGCCCGCGGGCCGGGACCCCACGTGGGCTCACTCAGCCCGCTTTTTTGCGTCGCTCGCCGAAGCGCAGGACGCTGCTGCCCAGCTTGATCAGGTCGCCGTTGTGCAGCAACGTCGGCTGGCGGATGCGCTCTCCGTTGAGGAACGTCCCGCCGGGCGTGTTGTCGTCGGTCAGGTAATAGCCATCGGGCTGCTGGACAATCCGGGCGTGCAGCTTTTCGACGCCGGAGTCGCCGAACAGGCCGATGTCGCACGATTCGGCCCGACCGATGGTGACGCTCGGCTTGGAGAGGATCAATTGTCGGCCGGCGCGGAAGCCTTGCTCCACGCGGACCCAGGCCTCCTTGAGGATGACCTGGGCGAGGCCGATCAACAGTCCGATGCACAAGCCGAGGGCGACGAAGCCGGTGGCGCTGGGACTCCACAAAAGTTCCACGGGTTTGTCGCTGAACAGCCCGCCGAAGACCCCTTTCAGCAACAGCGAGACGATGCCGCCCAAGACGCCACCGACGGTCCCCCCGACGGCGCCGTGGAGAATCTTTTTCAGCGCCCCGCTCAGATCTTCGGATTGCAGGATCCGGGCCAGAATGTCATAAACGCCCAGTGATGCGCCGATCAGCAACCCGGTGATCGTCCAGCCGAAGACCAGGAAAGCGTTCCATTCAGTCAATCCATAAAAGACTTGGCCGACGACGCCGCCGATCAACCCGCCGAAACCTCCCACGACGACCGAGAGGCCGACCCGGGCAGCAATACGGCCGAGTTGCTGGATCGGGTGATTGAGCAAAGCGTCCACCGCGCCTAAGCCCAGGGCCAGAAGAAGCCCCAGAAGCATCCCCTTGACGCCCGCATTGGCGATGTCGCTGCCCGAGTCGCTGGCGATGAGCCGACCGAAGATCCAGCCCATCAGTGCGGCCCAGGCACCGCAAAAGGCACAGTAGTAAACGAACAGGCGGAACGACATCAGTGCCTCCGGCGGTGGCGTCAGTCGAAGATGCGGCTGGTCCGAATCGTCACCGTCAGTGATTGGGTGGCACCAGTGCTGGACTGCACCCGTACCACGAACTTCCCCTGTTTGCTCGATTTCAACCGCCAAGTCACCGGGCTATTCCGGCTATTGGTCACTTCCGGCAGCGCCGGTACCTTTTGCGTCGCCTCGCCTTTGACCAGCTGAAGTCCCTCAGGCACGGTGAGGGTCACGGTCTCGCCGGCGTTCGGCTCGCGTACCAGGGCCGTCAGGGTAAACACCCCTCCCGGGGCAAACGAGCCGCCGGCCGTCAGGCCGAGCTTCCCTCCTGAGCCGGCGAGGTTCCCCAGGCCATATTTGAACCCCATCTCGCGGGCCTCGCCCGGATTCATGGAGCGCTCGGCCCAATAAATGACCACGGCGGAATCGGCCGGCTCACCGGCTCGGACGTTCTGAATGGCCCGGATGTCGAGGACCGGCACTTCCCACAGGGTGTTCTGCCCCCTCGGCTTGGCCGCGTTCGCCATCTCCGGAAGTTTGTCGTTCGGCCAAGCGCCCAGGGTGACCCGGCTGGGCGGCTCCAGCCGGCCGCCCAGTCGCAGTTGCAGGTGCGCCACGGTCCCCGGCCTCTCCAGGTTGTCGAACTCCAGCGCCTGGATGAAGTCCGGCACCTCCTCCGGGTTCTTGAAATCGTGCGACGTGCTGCACAGGTTGGATTGCCCCGGAATAGTGAAGGGCACCCCATCGTTGGCCCCGATATACGTATCCAGTAGAAATCGCAGACCAACGATGTGAGGTTGACTGTCCTTGTTCTCGATCAAATACCGAGCCAGGCAGGTGTCCAGCGATTGAGTCTGTTCGTTCAGGACACGCTCCACGATCTGACTGACGACGATCTTTTGGGCGTCGTAACTCCAAACCGACCGATAACCATCACGCCGATGGGTCGGAGCAGGCGGCAGCGGCTCTTTCTGGATCAGCCATCGCCCCGGGGGGCGACCAAAGATGAACTCTTGACCGTCGATCTTGAGAACGGTGTTGTTGCTGCGGCCCCGGGCATCGTATGTCAACCGCTTGAAGCGCCGCGGGTCGGTGGGATCCCGCTCCCCCAAGGCCTCAAGACCGAAGGTCATGGTGTCGAACTTCACATGCGGGTCGCCGCGGTCGTGGAAGTGAATCGCGATGCCTGGGTTGCTCATCGCCCCCCCGCCGGGCAGGACGTAGTCCTCGGGGGAGAACAGCGCGTCGCGCAGCAAGAAGGCCAACAACACCAGCAGGAGCAGGGCAACCGGAGTAGCATGGACCCAGGTTCCGAGGTCTTTCGGCAAGGGGATCCGCTGGGCCCACGGTGTCTGCGGACGAATGGCGGCCAAGCTGCCGCTCCGGCCGACTGCCGGCGCCGGCGGTCGACCGGTCTCGCTGATCGACAAGGCCACCGGCACCACAAAACGCTGGTTGCCGTTGGCCACCACGGTCAACTTCCCCCTCAACGTCTCGCCGTAGCGGCTCGGCACCGCGGGGACTCGCACCGGGATGGTCGCCACCCGCCCAGCCAGTTGCGGTTTTTCCGGCTTCAGCCACTCGCAGTCGCTGACGGCGTGGGCGTAGACCGGCCGTTTTTCGGGGGTCTCGACCTTCAGGGTGTACTCCAGCTGGTCCCCGGCGTTGCCGATGAAATTGATGACCTTGACGTCGATGTCCACCTTGGGAGGCTTCACCAGCCCGAGGGCCTCGAAGAACTGTTGCACCGCCGCCAGCCCCGAGGCCGACGGCGTCCGCACCGGATAAACCCAGCCGTTGTCCTTGTACCAGCGTTCGACGGCCCCGTTTTCAAAGAAGACGGCGGCCTCTTTCGGAAAAGCACGCGCCTTCTCTGCCAACTGCCGCGGACTGCGGGCCCCCGCAAGTACCCCATCGGGAAACGGCTTCGCCGGCACCTCCGCCCGCACCACGATCGTGGCCGTTCCCCCGTTCGACTCGATCGTCAGCCGGCCCTCGATGGGCCGACTGCTGGCCCGGAGATACTTGCCCCGAATGCGCAACGGGACAGGAATGGTATCGGTGGTCTCGAAGACCTTCTCCTGGGTCTCACCGTCTCCTAGCGCCAACCAGGGAGAGTTCTCGCAAGTGACGGTCCCATACAGCAGCCGCTTCCCTTCGTTGTTGATGGTGAAGTGGAGGGTCCGGTTTTCCGCGATGCGAACCTGGCCGAGGTTAAACTCCTGCGGCTCGACCTTCAGCCTGGCCGGCTCCAAGACGTCGGTTGGAAGTCGCCCGAGGAGCTGGTCCAGACCGCGATCGGGGTCAGGAAAGCGGGCCGCTTCCTTGGCAGCTTGGGCCAAGTCAGCGCGGCCGAGCCCTCCCAGGAAGGCCTCAAGGAAGCCTTTCTTGAGTAGCTCCGTCGCTTCAGCCCAGTTGGCGTGTAAGGCCAAGGCGAGTTGATCGAAGTTCTGGCACTGTTGGCCCGAGGGAAAAACGAAGGGACTGGGAAAGGGCTGCTTCCCGGACCTAATGACGCCGTCGCCCGCGACATGGCCGGCCAGCAGCGCTCCGTCGAACCAGCAATAGGAGGCCTCCGGCGGATTGGCGCGGGAACAACGACTGCACGTCTGAACCATTGGCTCGTTCCTTGCCTCGGCCCGTGGGCGGATCACCGGCCGCGCTTCGTCGTCTCACCTTGGGATCCCGTTGCCCCCGTTGCAGTCGGTATCCCGGGGCGAGCCATCACTGCCGCAAGGCCAGGCCACGAGGGAATCGGTCGGACGAGACCGGCCGGTTCCCGCGCGGGTGCTGGTGGTTCCACCGGCCGCGGTCAGGACAACCGGGGCCCTGCGCCGGCCAACGCCCGCGCAGGGCCCGGGGCCTGAGTTCAAACTTTGACTTTCAACTGCACCGTGCCGATTTGGATGACGTCGCCGACCGCCAAGGGGCGCTTGGTCCCGGGATAAACTCGCGTTCGGTTGACGTAGGTGCCGTTGGAGCTGTTGAGGTCCTCGATGACCAAGGTGTTGTTTTCGAAGGTGATGAGGGCGTGCTGGCGCGAGGACCAGACGCGATCGGGTGGCTCTTGGTCTTCGAGGTCGATGTCCACCGGCTTTTCGTCAGCGCGGCCGATGAAGTTATGACCTTCGTAAATGGGGAATTCCATGTTGATCTTCTGGCCGCGGATGACGACGAGCTTGGGTTGAGCGCCGGGCGGGAGCGTTGGCGCGGCGGGGGCGGCCGGAGCAGCTGCGGGAGCCGCGGCGGCAGGCGCTGCTGGGGCAGCCGGAGCCGCCGCCGCGGGGGCTGCCGGGGCTGCCGGTGGTACCGCCACCGCCGGGGCAGCCGGAGCCGCCGCGGGGGCCGCCGGTGGCACGGCCACCGCCGGAGCCGCCGGGGCGGCTTCTGCCACGGCCACCGCCGGTTCCGCCAGGGCGATCGCCGGCTCAGCAACGGCCACCGCCGCTTGGGCCACCCCAGGGGCCGCCGCCGGTGCTACCGACGACAAATCTGACTTGCACTGTTCGCAAAAAAGGGCCCCGTCTTCGTTCTCAAACCCGCAAAATGGACATTTCAACATTGGTGCAGATTCCTCCAAGGGATGCAAGCCACAGGCGGCTGAGTGCCTCTGTCTCAAATCAAGTCATTCACCTAACCGGCGGAGGTTGCGGTCTGGCAACCTCCGCCCAGGGGGTATCTCCAGGAACCGAATCGAAAGACCATCAACCGGGCACCGGCATCTCGGCTGCCTCGCGAGCGGCGTCGTCCATCGCCAGTTGGGTTTTCTTGGACACCCGACCGCCGGCGTTCAGCTCTTCGACCACCGATTTCGCCAACATCGTCTTCTTGGCCGCTCGCGGCCCCATCAGCTCGCCCTTCTTGACGATCTGCTCGGCCACCGCCTTGGCCTGTTCGGTATTGTTCGCCGCGATGGCTTGCTGCAGATTCTGATTCAGCTCAGCGATCTGGACCTCGTCGATGTGCCGGGCCACCTCCGCATTGATGTAACCGTGGCCCGCCGAGGTGTACACCATCTCCAGCGGAGCCGACGTGCTCTCACGCTTGCCCGTCCCGGGGTTCCAACTGACCTCCAGGTTGGCGATCATGAACTTGCCGTCCGGCCGCTTGGGCAGGCTCAGGTCGATGATGTATTTCGACGTCTTGTCCCGCTCCAGCGTCCCCAGCTGGGCCACCAGGTGCCGCTCCTCCGGTTCGGACGTCTTCAACTCCTTGATCTCCGGCACCACCATGCGGACACGCTTGACTTTCACGTCCTTGGTCGGCCGGATGTGCATCTCCACGTCCAGGAACGCTGCCGAGGCCAGGCTCTCGAATTCCTCGGCGAAGATCTGCTCGGCCGACTCCTTCTGGTTGACGTCGATGTAGTACCACTTGCCTTCGCTCAGCTTGGCCAAGTCCTTGATGAGGCTCGAGTTCCAGTCGGTGCCGACGCCCATCATGGAGAGGTGAATCTTCTTTTGGGCGGCCTTCTTGGCCAATTCCCGACAGGTGGCCTCCCCGGAGGTTTCACCGTCGGTCAAGACCAAGACTTGGGAGAGTTTGCCGGGGCTGGCAGCCTTCTCGACCTCAGCCAGGGCCAAGTCCATCCCCTGATCCATCGCTGTCCCGCCCGGATCGACGTCAAACATGTCAACCTTGCGGATGACGTCCTCGATCTTCTCCCGTTCGGCGATCTTGGTCGGCGGCAGCAGAACCTGAGCGTTATAAGCGAAGGCAACGATGGCCAACGTGTCGTCCGGCTTCAGCTTGCTGATCGCGGAGATCGCCGCATCCTGGATGCGCTTCAGGCGGCTGATGCCTGTGCCATCCTCTTCGTACATCGAGCCGCTGACGTCGAGCACCAGGGCGAGATTCAGTCCCAGCGCCCTCCCGCCGCCGTCGCCTGCGGGGATGAGCTTGATGAGCGCATAGCTCGCTGCGGACTCGCCCAGCACCGCGATGCTGCTGCGGTGCATCATGCGTTCAATGTGGATTTTCGCCGGCATTGTCTGTGACCTTCTTCACACGGAGCCTGGTTGATGAGACTGGAGAACACACCACTCCAGCGGACGACGCCGAAACCCTCGTTCTAAATGGGCCGAATGTGCAAGGCGGACGAGAACCGCCGGAGAAAACGGTCTCTTCCTGAGACGGGCCTCGGACGTCACCCCCTGAGTAGAAGCTTTTTCTAACACACCACTGCTGAGCTGGCAACAGGCGGATGATACTTTTTTTGGCCGCCACTCCCTCACGAGCCGCTACCCGCGGAACACTAGTTTTCGTCGCCGCAACCCCCGGCGCGCTCCGTCCACTCCCAGAGACGGCGCTCATCTTTTTTGGATGATCCCCGCACCGGGAAGTTCCCAATTCCGCGACCGCGCCACCGAAGGACCCCAACCCGTCCTGCGGACCCTCTCTCACGACTTTAATCCTCGCGCCGACCGAACGCAACCACCTTGTGTAAGAAATCCGTCGTGCCATGTTGACAGCCACGGTCTGCCCACCGCGCGGGACTGACGCCGGCCACCGAACGGTTCAAACCGTCGGAGGCTCACGCTCTCGTTGCCCGGTTGAGCAAACCGGTGCCGTCGTGAGTCCCGGGCGGAGCACGTGCGGCGCCACGATGTGTTGCGAGATCTGGGGCGCCCGATCGGCGGAAGCCCGCACCAGAAGTTGCACCGCCGTTCGGCCCATGTCGAACCAGTCGGCCTGATGACACGTCAGCCCCGCTGCTTCCTCCCCGCCGCCTCCCACGATGCTCACGTCCCCCGGCACCTTTAGTCCGCGGCGGTCCAACTCCTCGATCACCAGTTTCGCCAACGAGTTGTTGAAGCAGTACAACGCGGTCGGCCGAGGCTCCAGGCACAGGAACTGGTCAACGGCCTGGCTGGCCCCGACCTTGGTGACCTCCACGGCCAACTCCCAGGCGCGGCGGCGTGGCAAGCCCAATTCGCGCAACCCTTGGCGATAACCTCGCAGTCGCCACGGGTTCAGTTCCGTTTGCCGCCAGTTGATGAAGCCGATGCGCCGGTGGCCCAGCTCGGCGAGGAAACGGACGGCGTCGCGGGCGCCTTGGAAGGAATCGTCCCGCACCGAATGGACCCCCGGCAGGTACAGGTCATGGTCCAGCAGCACGGTCGGCAATCCCAACCCGGCGACACGCCGCAATAATTTCTCCTCCCCATACGAGCTGAAAATCACTCCCCGGAGCCGATAGTCGCGGTGCAGGGCGCGGAACACCTGGCTTACCTGCGTCTGCATCGTGTGCTGGACGATCAGGCGGAAGCCGGCACGGCCGGCTTCCTCCAAGGCACCTTGCAACATCAGGCCACTGACCAGCCGCGTGACCGCCTCCTCCTCTTGGCCGCGGGAGGCCTGATAGCCGGCTTGCAAGTAGCCCAGCACGGTGCTGGGCGTCCGCTCAATCCGCTCTGGCAGGGTCGGCGCTCGCAGGAATGTCCCTATGCGGCGAATCTTGACCAGCAGTCCGTCGCGCTGCAACGCCTCGGCAGCCAGGCGGACGGTTTCCCGGCTGACGCCGAGTTGCTCGGCCAGTTCCATTTCGGTTGGCAACCGGCCGTCGGCGAATTCGCCTCGACTGATGGCCTCGCGCAGCAGCTGCTCGACCCGCGCGGTGAGGCTGGGCGGGCGCTCCAACCGGGAGAAGCGTGTTTGTTCCGAGTCTGTCGTCCACCGCCCGCGCCGCCGCGATGTCGCCATGACTCCGGTTGTCTCTCTCGTGCCCAAAATGTGGCCGCTGGTCACCCGCATTTACACTTTTACAATCGCTCGGCCTTAACTGCAAACCCCTGGCACGACCGCGGGCAACTGGCGTAGGATGTCGGTGTGCCGATTTACCGGGGATGCCCGAGGATCGCCGGCAACGCCCGATCGCCAAAACGGGGGGTGCGACCGAGATGACCCGGCTGCCGACTCAACTGTGGGTATTCACGTTCTGCTGCGCCTGGATCGCTTTGCCAAGTGTTCTCTGGGGCGAAGAACGGCCGCTGCGCCAACGCATCGACGCTGAGGTCCGCGCTGCTTGGGAGCGGGAGCAAATCACCCCCGCGGGACTGGCCGATGACGCCGCCTTCCTGCGGCGCGTCTATCTCGACCTCGTCGGCTGTGTTCCGTCGTACGACGAAGTCCGCCAGTTCCTCCAGGACAACGACCCCCAGAAACGGGCCAAGGTAATCGATCGGCTGCTCGACGACCCGCGCTTCGCCGACCACCAAGCCAACGTCTGGGACCAGGTCCTCTTCGGTCGCCATCCACTTAATCCCGAGGCGACGCGCAAGCGCGACAGCTTCAAGAAATGGCTCAGCGGCAAATTCACCCGCAACGAGCCCTACGACCGTTGGGTCCGGGAACTTCTCCGGGCCGAGGAAGAAGGTTCGGAGTTGTTCTACGTCCAGTTCCGCAACCAGCCGGAAGAAGCGACCGTGGCGGTGAGCCGGATTTTCCTCGGGACGCAGCTTCAGTGCGCCCGGTGTCACGATCACCCGTTTGAGAATTGGACGCAACGGGATTTTTACGGCATGGCCGGCTTCTTTGTGCGTTTGGTGGTGTTGGACAACGGTGGCTCCGGCAATCAGCGCCGGTACACCATCGGCGAGAAAGCCACCGGCGAGGTCCTGTTTACCGGTGCGGTCAAGGACCAGAAGCCGGGGCAAAAGGGCGAACCGGTGAAGCCGAAATTCCTCCTCGGCCCGGTGCTGGACGAGCCGCCGTTGCCGGCCGGCTACAAAGAACCGGACGCCCGGACGGCCAAGACACTCCCGAAGCCGCCGTTTTCACGGAAAGAGAAGTTGGCGGAATGGGTCACGGCTCGGGACAATCCCTTTTTTGCGCGGGCCGTCGCCAATCGGGTTTGGGCCCAGTTTTTGGGCCGGGGGCTGGTCCATCCCGTGGATGACCTTGGCGAACACAATCTCCCCAGCCATCCGGAACTGCTCCAGACGCTGACCGACGAGTTGTTGGCGCACGGTTTCGACCTGAAATGGCTGATCCGCGAGTTGGTGAACAGTCAAACTTACCAGCTGGCTTCCACGGGTCCGAGCACCGAGGCCTTGCCTCGCTGGTATGAGCGGGCCCGGGTCCGTCCGTTGTCCGCCGAGGAACTGTTGGCTTCCTTCCGCCAAGCCACCGGCTACGACAACGCCAACCCGAATCGGCCCGACGGCCGGCTCCCCAACGCCACCGAAGAGTATTTCCTCATTTTCTTCGGGGAGCCGACCAACGGTCTGGGCGAATTCCAAGGGAGCCTTTCCGAGCATCTTTTCCTTAACAACAGCGGCCAGGTATGGCAGTTTGTCCAGCGGAGGAAAGGGAACTTGGCCGACGTCCTCCTCAGCTCGACGGAACCCTGGGAGCAGCGCGTCGACCGACTCTTTTTGTCGATCCTCAGCCGGTTGCCCAGCGCGAAAGAACGGCAAGCCTTCGTGGCGCACCTCAACTCCGCGGACGGCAAAGCCGAGGCGAGGGTCGCGGAGGCTATCTGGGCCTTGATCAATAGTTCCGAGTTTCGGTTCAACCACTGAGCGCGGCCGCGGAACCATCGGTCGGTTGCGATACTTGGGGGGCTTGGTATGAACCCATTTTGCTCCAAACGGGAACACATCAGTCGGCGGGCGTTTCTCAAGGGGAGCCTGTGCACGGCCGGCGGCTTGGTCGTGGCCAATTGGGGCGGCCTGGTTCATTCGCCGACCATCGCCGCCGATGTCGAGCGGCGCGGCAAGCGGTGCATCCTGCTGTGGATGAATGGCGGCGCCAGCCAAATCGACACCTTCGACCTCAAGCCGGGCCGGCCCACGGGCGGTCCGTTCCGGCCGATCGCCACCCGGGTGCCCGGTATCCAGATTTGTGAGTACCTGCCGCGGCTGGCCCAGCACACCGACAAACTGGCCGTCATCCGCAGCATGCGAACGGAGTCGCCGGACCACCCCGACGGCATCTACCACATGCACACCTGTTACAAGATGGCGGAGCGGACACCGCACCCCGAAATCGGCGCCATGGTCGCCAAGTATCTGGGGCGGATCGATGCCGATCTCCCCAGTTTTGTGCGCATGGGGCCAACCGGCAACGCAGGGGCCGGCTATCTCGGACCGCAGTACGAGCCGTTCAGTCTCGGTCGCGACGGGAAACTGTCCTACTTTACCACCCCTTATGTCGATGCCGCGGCGGAGCAACGCCGCGGCGATCTCTGGCGCCTTCTGGAAACGGAGTTCGCCCGGGATCACCACGCCGAACCCTTCGCCAGCCATCGGCTGGCGAAGGAACGGGCTTGGCGGCTGTTACGCGCCAAGTCGATCTTCGACACCAGCAAGGATTGGCCCGAAGTGTGCGAGCGCTACGGCAATACCGATTTCGGCCGCTGCTGCTTCCTGGCCCGCAAGCTGGTCGAAGCCGGCGTCGCCTTCGTCGAAGTGGGCCAGGATAACTACGACAGTCACGCCGATAACTTCGTCTGCCACAAGGCCAACATGCAGGTTCTTGACCCGGCCTGGTCGGCGCTGCTGGAAGACCTGGATGCCCGCGGCCTGTTACAAGACACGCTGGTCATCTGGATGGGAGAGGTTGGCCGGACGCCGTACATCAACAACCGCGCGGGCCGCGACCACTACATCCGTGCCTGGACCATCGTCTTGGCCGGCGGCGGCATCAAGGGGGGCCAAGTCTATGGCGCCACCGACGCCGACGGCAAGGAAGTCAAGGACAACCCCGTCTCGGAAGGCGACCTGTTCGCCACCATTTACACCGCCTTGGGCATTAACCCCCGCACCAAGCACTACGTCGGCACTCGCCCCGTCTGGGCCACTCCCGAAGGTTCCCGGCCCATCCGGGAACTCCTCGCTTAGGAGACCATTCCATGCCCGAACCGGCTGCGCTCGGCCAGGCTAAACTGCTCTGGACCCTGCCCTTCGACGCGGACTGGGTGACGGCCGTTTGCTTCCTCGGCTCAACCCGGCGGCTGGCAGCGGGCAATAATCTGGGCCAGGTCCTGATCTGGGACTTGCCGGAGCAGCCCGACGCGCCGCCGCCGCTGCCGCGGCGGCGGCTCGACGGCCACACCAACGCCATCAGCCGGCTGGTCGCCACCGCCGACGGCCGTTGGCTCATCTCCGCCAGCTACGACCACACCATCCGCTACTGGGACACCCAAGCGTCACCCCAGGGCCAGGAAACGCTCACGCTCAACGCCCGCGCCCGGGAAGAGGCTGGCCGACGTGGCGGCAAGGTGCCGCCGGCCGTCGAAGCCACTGTAAACGTTCAACCAGCAACCCAAGTCCTCCGCGGCCACCGCGATTGGGTCTCGGACTTGGCCCTCAGCCGCGATGAACAGCTCCTCCTTAGCGGTGGCGACGACGGCTGGGTGGTCCTTTGGGATCGCCCGGCGGCCAAGGAACAACGCCGTTGGCAACTCCCCGCCTGGGCCTATGCCGTGGCCCTCTCCCCGGACAATCGCCAAGCCCTGGTGTCGGAACGTCGTCCCCTGGTCTTCGATTCCAGTCGGCATGCCGGCGTCCGCCTGTGGGACGTGACGTCGGGCACCGTGCAGCGTGATCTCAGCAGCGACTTCAAAGGAATCTACATCTCGGCGGCCGACTACTCCCCCGACGGAAAACTCCTCGCTCTGGGACGCGGTGGCGAAGTCGATGGCTTCAACGGCAAAGTGTTCCTCCTCGACCCCGCCTCCCCCGGCAAGCCCCGCGAACTCTCACCCGGCCACCAGTACGGCATCACGGACCTCGCGTTTCATCCCGACGGCCGGCACCTCGCTTCCAGCGGCCGAGACACCGTCGTCCGTCTTTGGGACACCGCCGCCGCCAAGGTGGTTCAGGAAATCGGCAAACCTCGCGGCAGCCAGTTCAAAGACTGGATCCACGCCATCGCCTTTTCGGCCGACGGCCGTTGGCTCGCCACCGCCGACATGGCCGGTGCCGTCCAGGTGTGGGCGTTCTCCGCTTGACCGTGGCCCAACGCCGGCCAGCCCCAGCCCAGACCCGCCGGACCTCGGTTCGGAAAAACTTCCGAAGCGCTAAGTGATTAGCGCTGGAGCGCCGGTTTGGGTCGCTCATCACAGATCATCAACCGCTCGCGGCGCCTCTTGAGCACTGCTAACGGGATGTTAAACTGCTGAAATCAGGCCGCGTTGTCCTAGAACCAGTTTCAGAACCGATGTAGGGCAACGAAGGCGCAGGCCAATTGGACAAAACCACCGCAGATGAAACGATGATACTCCCATCGTGTTACCATGCGACGAGAACTAGGCAGCCATGCAGTCGTCCGTTCGATGATGCAACGACGTCGGCAACGACGCAGCTTGCGTCCGTCCACAGGAGGCGGCCTCACACGATTTGCCCGATGTGGAGTGATGAGGTCAAATCCCCTGGCTGCCAACCGATCCCGCAGCAGATCACTGCCATAGCCCTTGTCCGCAATTACTGGCACCGACTCGGGAAGGTCGACCGACACCCGCTTCAGCACCGGTTCCGGCAAGTCTACCTCAGGCACATGAGCCGCGGCCGGGATCGCTGCCAACGGTGGGCCCGAACGATCGGTGGCCAATTCGATTTTCAGGCCTTTGCCGGGTTAGGTCTTGCCGATTGCATCCCCTTTTTTCGTTGGGGTGAAGGAGGCGTGGATGACGAGTTGGTCCACCTTCAGACGACCGCGTTCCTGGAGTTCCCTAAGGAGCAGATCCCACACTATCTGCCGGACACCGGCCGCCGTCCAATCTCGATGCCGCCGCCAGCAGGTAGCGGGCGAAGGAAAGTGGTCGGGCATGTCACGCCAGCGGGCGCCGCTGGGTAGAACCCAAACGATGGCTTCAAAGCCATTCTCGATCGTTGACCCGCGGTCGGCCTCCCTTTGGAGAGGGAGGGACCTTAGGTAACAAGGGGGCGACGCGGGCCCACAATTCATCAGTGGGTACAGCTGGGGCATGGATCATAACGGCGACTGTTTTCGCCAGGAAACAAACCAACATCAGAAACTTAGGTCAACCCACGTCGTGAAACTGGTTATAGCAATGAAGCGCTCAAAGCCGCTGGTCCTTCTGAAACGCCCGACCCGATAAGCGGCTAAGCGGCAACCTGTTGCGGTTGCGGCTTGCGGGTGGTGGTCAGGGATGCTATGCTGTGGGACATCCTCGCCGATGGGGCGTCAGCCCCTCCCGCCAGTGAGAGCCGGGTCGTCGACCCGACCGCGACGATTTCTCTTCGGGAATGTTCGTCATGCGATTGCGTGCGTCGCTGCTGCTCGGGACCTTGGCGTGGGCCAGCGTCCCGGCTGGTCCGACGGCATCGCCGGCCGCGCTGCCCGCCATCTCCTTCACAAGCAGGTCGGGCCGGTGTTGACCAAGCATTGCACCGGCTGCCACGGCAGCCCCAAGCCAGTCCGGTTGCCAACCTCGCGTGAGGGCCAACTGGAGACAACTCGTGGGTTTGCCTGCCCGGTGAGAGACATACGAAAAAAGGTGGGCCATCTCCGTGTCGTCGGAGCGGCCGACTTGAAGATTTATGTTCAGCGGGCTAAAGTACCCGCAATCTGATCAGGGGCCGGTGTTCGGCCACGGCGTGAGCTGAAATTCTTTGCCAAACGCAGCACCATGTGCCCGGTGTGGACAATCGACGCCCAGGCGTGCATTGTGGATTGCCAGCGTAAGAGCCGGAATTCTACGCGTGCCACGAAACCTCCGGTCACGAAAATTTTCCACAAGACCAGGAACGGCCCATGATCCTTGTCATTGCGGGGACCAATCGGAGTAACAGTACCTCGGGCAAGGTGGCGCGCCGAGTGGTGGAGATTTATCGGGAATTAAACCGGGACTGCCAGCTTCTGGACCTGGCCGATGTTCCGCAACACTGTTGGAGTTCTGAATACTACAGCGATGAACTGAACGCGAAGCCATTGGAATTTCATCCCTTTGTCTGCGCGGTTGAAGAAGCCAAGGCTTTGGTGATTGTCAGCCCCGAATATAATGGGGGAATTCCCGGAGCGCTGAAACTTTTCATCGACCTGTTGCCGAATCGCGACACGAACCTGGTTGCTCGTCCCGTGTGTTTTATCGGTGTGGCGGCGGGGGAGTGGGGTGGGTTGCGACCAATCGAACAGCTTGAAACTGTCTTCTTGTACCGGAAAGCCTTCCTCTTCCCGGAGCGTGTCTTTATCCGGGCTTGCGAAGACGTGGTCTCCCCCAACGGAGAGATACTGGATCCCCGGATCGCACGCCGTCTCCGCAACCAGGCTGAGCGGTTTCTCCGTTTCGCCGATCACCTGTTGCCGCTGCGCGACCTTTTTGATTCGCTGCCGAATCCGGCGGCGTTGGAACACCCGAGTATTTTCGCCGAGGAGTCCTTGTGATGTCTCTTGACACTTCGCTTCCCCAAGTTTCTGCCGGGCACGGCGCGCTAGGCGACCGACAGGAAACTGTGCTGGTTGCCACCATTGGCACAAGCCCGGCCGTATTGACCGAGACTGTCTGGGCGTTGGCGAACCGCACGCCCTCGGTCCTTGTCGATCGAGTTGTTGTAATCACCACCCGGAAAGGCAAAGCAGACCTATGCTCGCGCCTCCTGACGGGTGATCGCTCACCGTGGCAGCGGCTGCGCCACGTCCTTGGCTTGAACACCCAGACCAATCAGGATAAACTCCGCCTTGATCCGAGCGACATTCATACCATTGTGGCCGACGGCCAAGAGCTGGACGACATCCGCACGACGGACGATAATCGGGCCGTGGCTGATCAGATTCTTGCTCTCCTGATGGAGCTGCGCGCCAATCCAAACCGGACGGTCTACGCTTCGTTAGCGGGGGGCAGGAAGACGATGAGCTCTCTCCTCCTCTCGGCCATGACGATTTGTGCCAAGTCTCAGGACCGCGTCTTTCATGTGCTTGTCAATGAACCTTTTGACAATCCCCGGCTGAATCTTCCCTTTTTCTTTCCCGATCCCGCCGTCCCGTATTACACGCTCGAAGATAAAGGTCAGACGCAGGTAGTTCCGGCTGATCAAGCCCGCGTTGAACTTGCCGAGATTCCGATCCCCTCGTTCAGTGAATTGTTGGAATTCGTGCCCGACGCTCAACGTCGCCAACTTTCCTTGGAGACCGTGCCCCACTTCATCCGCCGCGGCACCGAGGAGGCCGTGACGCAACGGCTTTTCAACCGACCCATTGATGTCGAGGATTGCTTGAGCAAGACGCCGCTCCTCAAGTGGCTGGGGAAGGATAAGCTCAGAGCGAGGCACACCACGGGCCCTAAGCCTTTGAGCGGTCTGCATGTCTTAATGGTGCTGCACTGTCTGACCAATCTCGTCTCATTCACCTGGGCCTTACAACAGCTCGGGCTTGAGAAGGCAACCTATTTCATTAAAGAGTATCCTTATCCGCAGAAGAGGCAGATTCGTGAGTGGCTTAAGAGTCAGAACTACGACGTATTTGATCTCAACGAAGACAACTTGCGCCAGGAGCTTGCCAAGTGGCGCTCCGCGACTGACACATTTCTCATCATTGAAGACGGCGGCTGGATCACCAAGGGGATTATCGAGCAGGGACAATCTCCGTTACTGGAGCGCGTGGTCGGCGCCATCGAGCAGACGACGAGGGGGCTTTGGCGGATACAAGAAAGCCTCAAGGTCTTTCCAGTTAAGGCCCAGTCTCAGTTGTTTCCGATTCTGCTTCTTCCCCACAGCCGGCACAAGAGGGAATTCGAGCCTCCGCACATCGGGCGAGGCATCGTCCGCGCCATCGACCAGATGATTCCCGATTATCTCGACAGCATGGAGGTCGGCTTATTCGGTTACGGAACGATCGGAAAGGCGGTTGCCAGCGCGCTCGTTGACATGGGTGCTCGTGTAACAGTATACGATCCGGGCTATACCTCCCGGGTGCGGCAAAGTGGTCATTCGCATGTGAACTTCGCCCCGAACGAGGACGCCGCGGTGGAGCGAAAGCGGCTCATTATCGGCTGCTCGGGCAATGCGTCTATTGATGATCGGGTCATTGACATGATCCGCGACGACCGTCGTGAGGTCTATCTGGCCAGCGGATCGTCCGAAAAAGTGGAAATAAATGTCGAAGCGCTCCGGCGAATGTCGCGAAAAACTTCCGAAGTCGTCCACGACTATTTGATGGTCGAAGGCTGCTTTCTTCGTCTCGGAACGAAGTATGAACTGCCCCTTGCCAATGTCGTTTTGCTTGGCGATGGGTTGCCGATCAATTTCATGGGACTGGGTGGCATGAAAGACCCGGCCGCGGACTACATCATGTCCTTGATGCTGGCAGGCGCTTATAAGCTCGCCTGCCGAGAAATCTCCGGACACGGCCTGGTCTACACCCAAAACACTTCCTGCATCGACCAAATTGTCGAAGAGCTGGAGATTGAAGAGAAGTTTAATGAAATCATGGAAATGGGTTGAACGATGACCTACATCTTTCGGCCCGAGGACGGTCGGGAGCTTCGCGACGAGCGCTACGGCTCGGTTTTCATATTCGATGTCTCCGAGCGAGCCCGACTGAAGAATCTGGACGTCGCCCTGGCAGTGGTCGACGTGAAGAAACGCTCGCCTAGACATTACCATTGTCAAACGGAGGAGGTGTACCACATCCTCGAGGGACAGGGGCGCATGTACATCGAGGCCGAGGTCGAGGAAGTTGGCCCCGGTACGACCATTGTCATTCCACGTAATACAAAGCATTCATTGGAGAACACAGGAGCCATACCCTTGCGGTTTCTTGTAGTTAGCTCTCCCCCGTATGATTACAACGACGACCACGAAGTAGATAATTCCTCATCCGACGAGACGCCCGCGTGACTGCCGTTGGCGCATCTTCGCGTTGGGTAAGACCGAAGCCGACTTCTTACCCCTGGAACTGGCGTCTCAGGATTGTCCTGTTGTTCTCGCCGATGACCGTGGTGTTGCCGGCTCGGCGGGGCCAAAGTAACTGCCGATGATCACCCGTCAACCTCGGTTTAAAGACAAACCCTCGGTCGACAGCCCTGCGTGTGTGGGGGCAGTTTCCGTCCACCCGACGGCCTTAACCTGTGGGCCGCCAGAAGGGACCGTCATTAGCAATGAAGCGCTCAAAGCCGCTGGTCTTCCTGAAACGCCCGACCCGATGAGCGGCTAAGCAGCAACCTGTTGCGCTTGCGGCTTGCGGGTGGTGGTCGGGGTTGCTATGCTGTCGGATATCCTCGCCGATGGGGCGTCAGCCGCTCCCGCCAGTGAGAGCCGGGTCGTCGACCCGACCGCGACGATTTCTCTTCGGGAATGTTCGTCATGCGATTGCGCGCGTTGCTGCTGCTCGGGACCTTGGCGTGGGTCAGCGTCTCGGCTGGTCCGGCGGCATCGCCGGCCCCGCCGGCGGCCGCGCCGCCCGCCATCTCCTTCACCAAGCAGGTCGGGCCGGTGTTGACCAAGCACTGCAGCGGCTGCCACGGCGGCCCCAAGCCCCGAGCCGGTCTGGCCTTGGACCGCTACAAGACGGACCAGGATGCTCACCGCGATCGGGCCACGTGGGAAAAGGTGGTGCGCGTCTTGCAGAACCACGAGATGCCGCCGCCCAATAAGCCGCCGCTGGCCCCCGCGGAACGCGACGTGCTGATGACTTATCTCGATCAGCAGCTGACCGCCGTGGACTGCACCAAGCAGCGCGATCCCGGTCGGGTGACGATCCGTCGGCTCAATCGGGCCGAGTACAACAACACGATTCGCGATCTGCTCGGGGTGCCGTTCCAGCCGGCGGACGATTTTCCCGCCGACGACGTGGGTTACGGCTTCGACAACATCGGCGACGTGCTGTCACTGCCGCCGGTCCTCATGGAGAAATACCTGGCCGCGGCCGAGCGGATCGTGTCGCTGGCGTTTGACGATCCGCGACCGGGAACACCGGCGTCTCCGTCGATCCGCTTCAGCGGCCCACAGCTGCCGTCAACCCTGGGTCGGCGGGTGGAGCGGGGCCAATTCCAGAAGTTGGACCGGGCTGGCGAGGTCTACGGCTCGTTCCGGTTCCCCAAAGACGGCGAATACACCCTGGGGGTGCGGGCCTACGCCCAGCAGGCCGGCCACGAGCCGGCCCGCGTGGCCTTCCGCATCGACGGCAAAGACGTGGGGGCCGTGAACATCGATGCGGATGCCAAGGCACCGAAGACTTACGAGGTCAAGGTCCAGGTCAAAGCCGGCGAACGGCGAGTATCGGCGGCCTTCGTCAACGAGGGGCGCGACGCCAACGACCCCAAGCGGGAACGGGCAGTCTTCATCCAAGAGCTGACGGTGGTCGGCTCACCCGAAGTCCGGCAGCCGCCCGAAGGCTATCGCCGGGTCTTCGTCTGTCAGCCGGGCAATGGCCTGAGCGAAGAGGATTGTGCCCGACGGATCATCGCCCAGTTTGCTCGCCGGGCGTTTCGGCGGCTGGTTGATGATGCCGAGGTCGAGCGCTACCTGGGGCTGGTACGGCTGGCACGCCGCGAAGGCGAAACCTTTGAGAAAAGCATCGGCGTGGCCATCCAGGCCATCCTGGTCTCACCCCACTTCCTCTTCCGGGTCGAGGTAGACCGGGAGCCGAACAACTCCAACGCTGTCCATCCGATCAGCGAGTTTGAGCTGGCGACCCGGCTGTCGTACTTCTTGTGGAGCAGCATGCCGGACGATGAGTTGTTCGCCTTGGCGGAGCGCGGTGAGCTGCGAAAGAACCTGGAGCCGCAGGTCCGGCGGATGCTGCGTGATCCTAAAATTTCGGCCTTGGTCGAGAATTTCGCGGGGCAATGGCTCCAGGTTCGCAACCTCAAGACGTTCACCCCAGCCGCCGATCATTTTCCGGACTTCGATGAACCGCTTCGGGCGGCCATGATCCGCGAGACGGAGCTGTTCTTCGAAGCGATTATGAACGAAGACCGCAGTATTCTCGATTTTCTCGATGCGGACTTCACGTTTGTGAACGAGCGGTTGGCGCGGCATTACAAGATCCCGAACGTCCGAGGAAAGGAATTTCGCCGGGTGTCGCTGGCCGGTACGCCGCGGGGCGGCATCCTGACGCATGCCAGTATCCTGACGGTAACATCGAACCCGACGCGGACGTCGCCCGTGAAACGGGGCAAGTGGATCCTGGAGAACATCTTAAACTCCCCGCCGCCCCCGCCGCCGCCAGATGCCCCCGAGCTGAAGGAAGACCAGAATGTGGCCCTGTCCGGCTCCCTTCGGCAACGCATGGAGCAGCACCGGCAAAACGCCATCTGTGCGTCTTGCCACGCCCGCATGGATGCGTTAGGCTTTGCTTTCGAGAACTTCGACGCCATCGGCGCTTGGCGCACGAAAGACGGCAAATTCGACATCGACCCCGCCGGCCAACTACCCAGCGGCGAAAGCTTTCGCGGCCCCGCCGAGCTGAAGGCCATCCTGAAGAAAAACGCCGATGCCTTTGCCCGTTGCCTGGCCGAGAAAATGTTGACCTTCGCCCTGGGGCGGGGACTGGAATACTACGACCGTTGCGCCGTCGATGACATCGTGCGACGGCTTAAAGAGCAGGACTATCGCTTCACCGCCCTGGTGCTGGAGGTGGTCAAGAGCGACCCGTTCCAGTACCGGCGAAGCAAACGACCCTGAAATGGCCTGACCGGCGTTCGGCACACCGCGGGGGGCAGCGGTTTTCTTCGCCAATGGGTTGAGCAGGGGACGAAAACCACCCCTCATCGAAACCCACAGTCTGACAATTGAAAAAGGGGGGCTTACGAATGTTCCGACCAATTTCGAGGCGGACGGTGCTTCGGGGAATCGGCACGGCCCTGGCGCTGCCTTGGTTGGAAGCCATGGCACCGCTTCGGGCTGGGGCGGGCGATTCTCGCCCGCCCAGGCGCATGGCGTTCGTCTACGTCCCCAATGGCGTCCACATGCCGGATTTCACCCCGGCAGCGGTGGGGCCCAATTACGAGCTGCCGTACCTCCTCGAGCCGTTGGCCCCGTTCAAGAATGACATCCTGATACTCTCAGGGCTGACGTTGGACAAGGCCCGTCCCAACGGCGACGGCCCGGGCGACCATGCCCGCGCCATGGCCGCGTTCCTCACCGGTCGGCAGCCGCGGAAAACCGCCGGCGCCGACATCCGCGCCGGTATCTCGGTCGATCAGCTCGCCGCTCAGAAGATCGGTGACCAGACCAACCTGCCGTCGCTGGAGATTGGCTGCGACCGCGGCCTCCAGTCGGGCAACTGTGACTCGGGTTACAGCTGTGCCTATTCGGCCAACCTTTCCTGGCGGACGGAATCGACGCCCGTGCCCAAGGAAGTCGATCCGCGGCTGGTCTTCGAGCGCCTCTTCTCCAACGAGCGCCGCGGCGAATTGGCCGAAAGCCGGGCCCGCCGCGACCGCTACCGCCAGAGCATCCTCGACCTGGTGGCCGATGACGCCGCACGGCTCAAGGCCCGCCTGGGCGCCACCGATCAGCGGAAGATGGACGAATACCTGACGTCGATTCGCGAGTTGGAGCTGCGCATCCAACGAGCGGCGGCGGGCTCCGTCAAGGAGCCGCCGAAGCCCGACATGGCTCCGCCGACCGGTATCCCCAAAGACTACCAGGAGCACATCCGCCTGCTCACCGACTTGCTGGTCCTGGCCTTCCAAGCCGACCTGACCCGCATCTGCACCTTCGTCTACGCCAACGACGGCAGCAACCGCTCTTACCCGTTCATCGGCGTCTCCGAAGGCCATCACGACCTGTCGCACCACGGCGGCAGCAAGGCCAAGCACGAAAAGCTCAAGAAAATCAACCGCTTCCACCTCACCCAGTTCGCTTACCTCCTGGATAAACTCAAAGCCATCCGCGAAGGCGACAGCACGCTCCTCGACCAGTGCATGATCGTCTACGGCAGCGGCATCGGCGACGGCAACCGCCATAACCACGACGACCTGCCCATCCTCCTCGCCGGCAAGGGAGGTGGCTCCATCCGCCCGGGTCGGCACCTCCGCTATCCCAAGGAAACGCCCTTGATGAACCTCTATCTCTCCATGCTCGACCGGCTCGACATCCACGTCGATTCGTTCGGCGACAGCACGGGGCGGCTTCCGGGATTGGACGGCTAGGCGGCGCCATTCAGCTGAAGAAACTCTCGGGGCGTGGCCCGGATCGTCTCCTCGGCCACGCCCCGATTCTTCGCGCGGTCGCACGGCTGGGCAGCCCTTCAAGGGGCACCCGTCGTTTCGTTCGGGGCGGGTTTGCACGCCCCAGGCAGCGGTTTTCCACCACCACTCGCCGGTTCCTCGTTTCGCGCTTACGATGATCGTTTCGTGCTCGCTGCGTGCGCACCATACGCCTGCCCTCCTCGCGCGAGCGCGAACCGATCGATCCCTCTCCCCTGCTGCACCATCGCTGCACCGCAATCCAGTGGGAGCCCCCTTCGATACTCCCCTTGCTGATCGAGGCTGTTTCTGTTAAACATTGCGACCCAGGCGCGGGTCGTGGGGCCTCGTCCGACCCGCGGAAAAACCAAGCCAGGGAGGCGCTCATGACTGCCGTTTGCGAAGTCGCGCCGCGAACAGCACCCGCTCCGCAGGATGCGACCCCAACGACTCTCCTACCGCTGCCCCCCATGGAGTTACGCGCCCTGGTCGGCCCTCGCGACGACGAAGACTTCGACAACCCGACCGGTGCCCCGATTTATCCGCACCTGCCAGAGTCGGCCTATCGCTTCGTCTTCGACTTCGGCTGCGGCTGCGGCCGATTGGCGCGTCGGCTCATCCAGCAGCGCCCCCGCCCCAAGCGCTACGTCGGCATCGACCCCCACCGCGGCATGATCGACTGGGCCAACCGCCACCTCGCCCCAGCCGCTCCTGGCTTTGAATTCCACCACCATGACGTCTACTCCCCGGGCTACGCCCCCACCAATCGGCTGCGACTCGCCGACCACTTCCCCGCGGACGACGGTTGCGTCAGCCTGTTCATTGCCCATTCGGTTTTCACCCATCTCACGCTGGACCAGACCCTGTTTTACCTCTCCGAACTGGCTCGAGTACTGGCGCCGGATGGCGTGGCGTTCACCTCCTGGTTTTTCTTCGACAATGCCTCGCTCCCTTTCTGGTCGGAAGGGCCGTATGCCCTGTATGCCGACGAAAAGCATTTCTCCGCCGCGGTGATCTACGACCGCCACTGGTTTATCGAGGCGGTGCGGCAGCAAGGCTTAGCGGTGCGGGAAACGAAACCGCCCCAGGTGCCCGGGCATCAGTGGGAGGTCTGGCTGGCGCGGCGGCAGCCCGGCGACCAAGACCGCTTTCCCCTCGGCCCAGAAGGAGCGGAGTACGTTTGTGGCGCTACCTGGAAGCCGCTGCCGGTCACGGTGCCCGATGACCCAGGCGTGATCGCCAGCATCAAGACCGGCTCGCGCCGCGGGCAAATCCCGCCTCCCCAAACGGTCAGGTCGGGCGGTGTGCCGCCGCTTTTCGAGCCGTTGGCGGAGTTGGCCCGTTTGCGTGAGGAGATAGAAATCCATCGCAGCGCTCGAACGCCGTTGTGGCGTCGTGTCCTCGACCGCCTGCGGCGACAGCTCACTTTCTCGCGAGTCTAAGAGGCATCGCAGCGGCGCCCGGCCGCGCCGCAAAGGCGCCGCCATGCTTAGTTGGCAGCCACTCAACAGCTACTCGGGTCAGGCCGACTGCGCGGCCGCGACAGCGGGGGAGCGCTTCTGACTCCTCGCTCCCTCCGGGGCCGCTCCAACCTTGTTGGGCCGACCCCCACGCCCGCAGGCCGGGGGACGGCCCCTGATTCCTCCTCGCCTTTGCGGCCACAATCACCCGCAACCAGTCCCATCATTCCCCAGAAGGAAAAGCGGATAGCGACAGACCAGCCACACCATGGCGCTTCGATTATGAGTCGAGGCGGCAATCAAATGCCTCGCCGGGAACCGTCGGCCCTTGTCGGTCCTGAAAGTGTTGAAGGGATAAACAGGTCCGGCCCTTGTGGGAGCCGTCAGGGCAGCGTATTCTAGTGGCCGAGCAGGGTGCCTGGGCGCCGCTCGGCGAAGTCACCTCGGTTAGACGCATCGACAAGGAGTCGCCCATGTCGAGCGCTGCGGGAAAGCCGGATCAGGTCAAGGTGGCCCGTTTGGCGGATTACGACTTGATCCGCATCATCGGCCGGGGTGCCTACGGCACCGTCTGGGTAGGCCGGCACCGCAGCGGCACGCTGCGGGCCGTCAAAGTGGTGGAACGTTTCCCCGGCAATCCCGGCGAGCGCGAAGAGCGCGCTCTCTGGGCCGTGCAGCAGCGCGTGAATCGGGATCCCCATCTGGTTGAGATTCTTGACATAGCCCACGATGATCGCCACCTGATCTACGCGATGGAGCTGGCTGACCCCGCCACCGGTTCGCCCCCAGAGACCGACGACTATCGACCCGACACGCTCGCTTGGCGGATCGCATCCCGCGGTCGCCTGTCGGTGCGTGAGGCCGTTCGTCTCGGCCTCGACCTACTCTCGGCGTTGGCGGCCCTGCACCGCGCCGAACTGGTGCACCGCGACGTCAAGCCGGCCAACGTCATCTTCGTCAACGGCATCCCCAAGCTGGCGGACATCGGCCTGGCCGCCGTCGTCCACACAGACCTCAGCGCCGTGGGCACCCCCGGATTTCTGCCGCCGGATGGCAGCGTCGGTCCCGATGCGGATCTGTATGCGCTGGGGAAAGTGCTGTATCAAGCCGTGACCGGCTTGCCACCTAGCGACTTCCCCATCGTTCCCGCAGACGTCCTCTGCGCACCCGAGCGCCATCTGATGCGGCGACTCAACCGCGTGCTGTTGCGGGCCTGTGCGATGACGAAGGCCGAGCGCTTCGCCTCGGCAGACGAACTCCGCGAGGCGCTCACCAGCGTCCTCGTCCCTCGCGCCCTCTGGCCGCGCCGTTGCTTGGTGGGCGGAGCCTGCCTGTTTCTGTGCTTGGCCGCGGCCCTGGGCTTCTGGACTTGGCGTCGGCCCCATGCCCTGCCCGACCCCATCCCCGAACCAACGACACCGGCTGCGTCGGTCCCTCAGCCCAGGGTGGAGGAAATCCTGGAGTCACTCACAGATGCCCCGGTGGATGATGCCTTCGTGCGGACTGTCGCCGCCCTCCCGGCCGGCGACCAAGTGCGTGTGGTGACAGCCAAATTGCAGCGGCTCAATCCCGGCTTCAACGGTCGGCTCGCCGTGAACTTGCAAGACAACAAAGTCCGAGGGTTGTCTTTTGCACCCCATCTCGTCAGGGACGTGTCGCCGCTGCGGGCTCTGGCCGACCTCACTTCGCTGGACTGTGGCTCCAACATGGCTGGGCAACATGGCCAGATTGCCGACCTCTCCCCGCTGCGTGGATTACGCCTCAAGAGGTTGCGTTTCGCGTGGAACCGCGTGACAGACCTCTCGCCGCTGGCCGGCATGCCGCTGGAATACCTCGATCTCAGTGGCAATGGCGTGAGTGACCTTAAGCCGTTGCAAGGCTTGCCGATCCAGGAGCTTTACTGCCACACGAATCAGATCCGCGACCTCGCTCCTCTGGTCGGTATGGCGCTTGTTCACCTGAACTGTGGTTCCAATCCCGTTGACGACTGGTCGGTATTGCGCAACTTGCGCCTGCAATCGCTTTCGGTGTTTGAAACCTCAATCAGTGACTTGTCTTTCATCCAGCACATGCCACTGGAGGAATTGTTCTGCCAACGAAGCAAGGTAACCGACCTGAGCCCGCTGCGCGGCCTGCCAATCCGCTTGTTGAACTGCGGCGGCAACGCCATTACCAACCTCGAACCCTTACGTAAATCGCCCCTCGAAGCGTTATGGATCTGGAACACGCTGGTCGACAGTTTGGAACCCCTGCGGGGCAAAGAGCTTCTGGAGTTGTCCCTGACCGGGACCAAGGTCACTGATCTAAGCCCTCTTCACGGCATGCCCTTACGACGGATTTACCTGACCGTTCGTCCAGAGATCGACCTTCGACCGCTGCGTTCGCTGAAGACGCTTACCCACATCAATGACCAGCGCGCCGAAGTCTTCTGGGCGGAGCAGTCGAAACAACATCGCCCTAACTGAGGCCCTAACCATCCCTTATGGCGATTTTGAAAAAATCCTCCCCTGGACTGTAAGAAATGGCGGACAGCATCGCTATTACAGGGTGAGGAGATGAGATGACTCTGACGACGCGAAGCAGTTTGCTCGGGCAACTGCGGGAAGACGACGAGGAAGTCTGGAGCGAGTTCTGTCGCTTCTACACGCCGTACCTGATTCGTGTCGCAGGGCGGCTGGGTCTGCGAGGGCAGGACGTTGACGACATGGTACAAGGCGTCCTCGTCGATCTGTATCAGTGCCGCGCGGAGTTTCGGTACGACCGCGCCACAGGGCGGTTTCGTCACTACCTGAAAAAGGCAGCGATTGCCAGGTTGGCCAAATGGCTGCGCGCGGCCCGGCGGGCCGGGAACCTCACGAAGGACCCTCCCGAACGAACCGTGGACGACTATGAGCGTGTCTGGGAGGCAGAATATCGGCAGCACATCCTCCGCGAGGCACTGGCGAGGGTCCGTCAAGAGGTGGAACCGAAGACCTACCAGGCATTTGACCTTTACGCCTTGCAAGGGGTGAAGCCCGGAAAAGTCGCCCGCTTCTTGGGAATCTCGAAGGCAGCGGTTTACACCTACAAGGCCCGCGTCGTCGAAAGGTTGCGCGCCATCGTCCAGGAGCTGACTGCGGACTGAAGGGGCCTAGGAGTCAGCGCCATCCTGGACTCGCTGGCTCGACGGTGTCTATCTTTCGTGGCGCGGGGGTCGGTTGCGGCATGAACGGCTGCTTGAGTCAGGCGCAGCTCGAATTGCTGGCTCGACAGCGCCAAGCCCGGTGGCGGGGCTGGTTGTGGCGACGCCATCTGAGCCGGTGCCCTGCCTGCCGACTGCGTTTGGCCCAGGCCCAAGCCGACGAAAGCTTTCTCGACGAGCTTCGCCGCGCTGCCGTTACCGACCCCAAGCCGCCGCCGCTCCCCGCGGCGCGGAACCCAACCATCGGAGGGTAGGTTCCCTGCATCGGGGCCTTCGAGATCCGAGCCCCCGTGCCATGAGTCATGCAATCCCTCAGACGTGGGAATTGTGGCTAGTGTCGAATCATAGGTCCCCGGCTTGCTCGCACGAAAGGAGCTTCATCATGTGCAGGATTCCGCTGGTGTTCGTTTTCTGGACGTTCCTCTGTAGCGTGGCAACTGCCCAACATCCCTCGTACTGGTCTACCCCAAATTCCTTCGGCGGCTGGAACTACAGCAACGGTGCGTTCAGCACTCGGAATGCCTTAGGCGGCTACAACCTCTACATGCCCGACCGAGGAGCTACTTTCAGCTACCCGAATGTATTCGGCGGGCACAACTTCAGCAATGGCTGGAGCAGCCGACCCAACTCCTTTGGTGGGATGGATTTTGTCGCACCTAGCGGCCGCCTGTTCTCCACTAGGCCCAATTCTTTCGGCGGATTCAACTTTAGTAATGGCGCATTCACGACACCGAATGTCCTTGGTGGCTACCATTTCTATTTCCCTCGGTAACGCCGCCTGCTCTTCCTTTCGGCGTGATCGGCCTCGCCAACCACGCCCCGTGTTTAACGCCTTTGCCCTGTGAGGGCGCCTTCTCCTTGGCGACTGCCGTTCCCGGAATCCGATTCTTGTAGGCCCTCTCGATACTTGAGGTCTGTCCCCGTGTTGCCGACTTCTCTTGCCCGTCAAGAAGGATATTGGTGCACCGGTAATACTTCCTGCACGCTGGTCGCGATACACTTGTCTCGGCGAGGTTACCACCGATGCGACGAGTGACCTTCTTCCTGACGTCGGTCAGCGCAACGCTCGCCCTTCTTGCCTTCACTCCGGACATATCTGCCCGACGGATCCCACCCATAAAACCGATCCGACCTCAGGGAGTCCCTAATCCCTCGAAGGCAAAGGGCATTGCTTCCAAGTCAGACCCAGAACAACCCCAATACGATATTCTTATTACCTTCGGCGAAACCATTTACCCCATTGGCAAAGTGGCAGGTTCAGCCTCACTGACTCTGCCATCTGACCAAGTTGGTTTCAAGAGCA
>JANWYO010000130.1 GCA_025055215.1 Gemmataceae bacterium | reverse complement strand
CAGGCTCCACGGCCGCGACGTACACCACGGTGTCGCGGGCCAGCCCGAGGCTGGCCCGCGACACGGCCGCTCCTGACGCTGCCGGGTTCGCCTCGGTGCCGAAGCTCCAGCAAAGGCCAGCCCCGTCGAGCAGCAGCAATTCCTCGGAATACTCGCCTCGCGGGTCGCTGTTCCCTTCCATCAGTCGGCCGCTCAAGTATGCATCGACGTTCCGCAGGCCAGTGGAGCAGGGCGTCCCGGCCCCGGCAAGCTGCACGCGCCCCAGGCGGTGCAGGGCCAGCCAAGTCAAGGGATTCGGCAGTTCCGTGACGTTCCCGACGATGACCAGCACGTCCAAGTCGTCCTTGCGGATCGCTTGAACTTGCTGCGCCAGGTCGGCGGGGAGTTGGAGCATGACGTCGGCACGGCTGGCGCAATAAGCCTCGAGCGGATGGCCCAGCCGGCTCAGCGCGTATAGGCCGATTTCGAATCGGTCCCGGTCAAGGTGCTCGAAAAAGGGCAATGCCGCGAAAGTCTCCGGACTCGGACCAAAGTGGGGCGCGAGAATGCCAACGCGCGCTTTCGTCCGCTGAGAGGCCCGGGGTGGAAAAATGTGGTCGACCCGATGACCGAGATGCTTGAGCGCGAATTCGATGATCTCGGCCCGCTGGATTGCTGACACTCGAACGGCACCGCGGTCACGGGCCAACGCAGTGATGTAGGCCGACTGCGCAAAAACAAAGGCCGCATCGTGCCAGAGTTTCTCCGCCCGATCGCCAAACAACCGCTCGTGAAGGTACTTGAGCCAGCGGCGAAGATGGTCGGCCGCGGAGGACACCTCATCATCCGATTGAGGTAGCGTCGGCGGTCCGAATACGTACCTGACAACCTCCGACCGCAGCCATGAGGGCACGCGCGGCAGATCGAGCGGCAGAGCCAACCGATGAGCCGGCCAATAAAGTGCGGCGGCCAACAAGGGGGCCATGTCACAGGACATGGCCCCGCGTTCAGCCACCACCTTCGCCAAGCGGTTGGCCTCCGCCAAGTCCGACTCCGCCAAAGGCTCATTCACCAGACCGCTGCCACGGATCGCCGCATGAAGTTTCCCTGGGCCGCCTTGGTAGTCAAACTCCAACTCGGCCGGCGGCACTTGGGCCCATTGCTCCGCCACTTGCCGCCGAGCAAGCAGCAGCCGCTCGCAGGCCGCAGTGGCGTTTCGGTCAGAGCGATATTGCTCAACGAGGTGATTGATCTCAGCTAGATATGGCTCGAAATGCCGCGAAATTCCCTCTTCCAGCGAGCGGAGCACCACCGGCGAAGGCTGGGCCTGAAGCACGGCGCGCACTTCGTTCCGGGACCTAATCCAGTTGCCTTCGGCCAGCGATTGCCGCGCTGCCTCCAACCCGCGAAGCCCGGCCCAGTCGCGCGCCCGCGGCACCAAGTCGGCCGGCAGATACTTCCGGGCCACTGCCACGGCCCGGAACAGGTCCGGCACCGTGGGCACAAGATCGGGTCTCCGCGAGGTGTCGGAAATTGACCCGAGCTGCACCACGAGACGGGGATCGTAGTAAATTGAAAAAAACATGGCGACGCGCTGTTGGAGTTCCCAATCAGCCGCCATCCCCGCATCCAGGCAAAATCCGCCCAGTTGTTCCAGGGCCGAACGACGAAGAACGAAGGCGCTGAGCGGCAGTGGGCCGCGGGTCGCCAGTTTCTCTAAAGCATCCTTCAGAATCCCGCCGGTGGCCTGGTCCGCCAGCACTGGGTGGTTGGCGTTTGGGTCCGTCCGTGGCGGCAGCACTCGACACAAGGCGGCGCCGACGTCGGGCCAATGCTCGACAGCTGCCCGGAGCAAGGCATGAAAGTTGGGTGACAGCCGATCCCCTGCCCTGATGATGTGAATCCACTCCCCGCGCGCCGTCGTCAATCGACGGTTCAATTCAGCGAAAACCGTTTCCGGATCAGCCGCGATGGGGATGCACTCGGCTTCGCCGACCGCTTCGGGTGGAGCAGCGCCGGGCGGCACCAATACAAGGACCGACCAGAACGGTCGTTCCGTCTCGCCGATCAGCGGCACGTGCTCCGCCGTTCTTGGCTTCACGTCGCTTTGCCGAATCTCGGCTCGACAGGACCGAAGGGCCACGTTGTGGGGTCGGTCTTCGAGAATATTCAAAAGAAATGCCTCGCGGATACGATTGGCATCGGCCACGTCGTAGTGCTCAACCACGGCCTGGCGTGCCCGCCGGCCCATGTCCCGGCGGTATGCGGCATCTCGCGTGAAGCGGGTGATGGCGTCATACCACCCAGCGGGGTCGTTATTTTCAACGAGCACACACGCCCCGCGCGACACCTCATAGAAACGGCGATATGGCACGACCGGCGTGGCAATGGTCGGCACCGCCCAGGCGGCGCTTTCCAGGATGCGAATTTCGCTCTTGTAGTCATTGAATTCGTGAAATTCGAGCGGCGACAGGGAGAAATCAGCTACACTTGCGGTGCGCAGGAATTGCAAAAAGGCCCCAGGATCCGTGACGGCCCAACGGGGGTAGCCTGGTCGATACGGCGCGATCCCGCGGCTTGGGTCGGCATAATACTTGCGCTCCGCAGGAATGCGAAAGATCTCCGCGTACCACGGTGGCCCTGAAATCGCAAGAACGAGTTCCGGATTCTCTGCCACGGCCTGCTCGACCGCCGGGGCAATGATGCTCAAGGCGGTTTGGTGAGTGTGCGATCCGGACCAGAACATGACAATGCGGTCATACAGGCGCCGTAAAGGCCCCTCGTGGTAACACGGCCAATCGAGGCTGAAAGCGTTTGGCGCGGAAACGACTCGGCCGTTGAAGTGCCTATAATGAGCAGCTCCCAGGTCACCTGCGGCAATGATGCCATCAGCCAGAAGGATACACTCGTGCATCACCTGCCACCAAGCCGATTGCAGGTTAAAGAGTGGCTGTTCGACGTGAGAATGTTCCGTGATGGGAAACTTGTCATCGATGTCGATGATGACTTTTTTTCCCAGTGCCTTGACGTGTCGAATCAGCGCCAGTTCTTCGGGTGAGGTGGTGCGCTGGAGGAGGAAAGCATCGTAGGCCGACAGATCAATAGTTCCGCCCTGATGCAGAACCATCTCGATAACTTCGCTGCGAAACGTGCGCAGGGGCATGATTAGCCGATAGCAGCCGCAGCCGCCGATGTCGTGAGGAATAACAAGAACGCGATACTTCCTCATCGGCAAAAAGTCTAAGGACTCGTTACTACGGCAAGACCTCTTCGGCCGCTGATGACGTGACCAGTCCTCGCGCGAATTGTCAAGTTCGCTTACGCAGGTAGCCACACGGATTACACGTCATCAGGAACTTTTCACGGCTGTAATCGACTTCGAAATCCTGATTCTCGCGGAAGAACGCTTGGACCGCCTCCAACGGACCCGGGCCGTGTTGTGGCATGACCGGGTGTCCGTTGACGTTGGTATCCTCGACGATCATGTAACTCCCGGGAGTCACCAAGCGGTGGTAGGCTCGCATCTCCCCAAGGACGTGGCTCATGCTGTGGTCCGAGTCCAGGATGACCATCACCGGACTTTTTCCCTCGGCCCTATCATACACGCTCTGGACAATGTCGGGTGCAGTGGACGAGCCGCGAATGTAGGTTAGGCGTGAATGCTCAGGCGGCTTGGTAGGGGAGGCTATATCGATGGTGACAACTTCCCCGATGCCTAGGAGGTCGCACATGTGGCACAGGAACAGCGCACTACCGCCATGTTTGGTGCCGGTTTCGATGATGAGTTGTGGTTTGACCTCGTGAAGGATTTCCTGATAGATCCAAAGATCCAGTGGGCACTTCTCCGTGCCAACCCCCATCCAGTAGGTATTCGTGATCGTTCCTCGCTCGTAAATGCCCTTATAGTAGTACAGCTCGTGAAAGGCACGAATGATCTGGGCTTCTTGGTATGTCATAGCATTTCTCGAGGATGCCAAAACTTAAGATGACAACTTAACCAATAATGTAAATGCAGTAGCTTCTTTTTGGCTGTGTCACGCGCGTAACCGCGGTTGGCGATAGGCTAAGACCTGTTCCGCGTAGTCACCTCGGCCCGCCCGGAGCATGTCGAGTGCATGAGCGATCTTGTAATAAACCCAAGCCGAACGCAATACCTCGTTGTCAATGCAGGTAAGAATTTTATATTCCAAGGTGTTAATTTGCTCGGGCGTCAGTTTGAGTTCAGGGCGTCGCAGATACTGCGTCACTTGCCAAAACGATTCCCCAGCGGCTTGCTCGTCGTGACAAACACGATCTGCATAGCCTATGCGCTTACGGGCGTGGCAAAACACCGCAAGGATTTCCGGACAGTAGTAGGCCCCGAGACGCAAAGCGGCCGCGGACAGGCCGACTGAATCCGACCAAGGACCAAGAGCCGCGGCATCCTTTTGAATTTGGACCCACAGCGACCTCGCCACCAAGGTGCCAACCCCTGTTTCAAAAATGCGTGGTTGACGAAAAAGGTCCCAAACTTGCTCGGCCGGGAGGAAACTGGCGCATCGTACACCGGACAGACACACGCCCCGCGGCTGACGGTACTCATCCGTAAAGCGGTAATTGACGAAGACGATCGACGGCTCGGCCGGGTCAGCAATCGCTCGCCGTACGGCGGCGCACCAACCGGGCAGTAAAAGGTCGTCGGACGACAAGATCACCACATATTGCACTGAGCTAGTGGCTACATGCTCGACCATCGCCAGTTGCCAATCGGCCGACTTCTCCGGATAACGAACGGACCGAACGAACGGATACCGCAGGGCAAACTGCCGAACGATATCCGGCGTGCGATCGGTGGAGCAATCATCCAGCACCAAGACTTCATCCGGTGGCGGCTCTTGCTCGCAGGCGCTTTTCAGGGCATCGGCCACGCAGTCCTCCCGGTTGTAGACCGGAATGACCACGGCGATGGTCTTGTCGGCCATCAAATTCCCTCCAACACACTCGCTAACCGGTCGGTAAACGGCATTTGGCGGAATCGCTCGCAATACTCCGCGGCGACGTGCTCACGGTCCGGACGCAAAAGGGTCTGTTCACACAGATCGACCCAGCTTTCGGTCGGTGCCCACGCGAAACAATGTTGCAGCCAGTCCTGCTCCAGGCATTGCTCGGCTACCACGAGGGAGCGATTGTTCAGCAGGTCGCAAATCCGCCCCCAGGGCAAATGGTTCAATGCGGTGCTCGTTCGCAGGCAGAGGTTGACCTTGGTGCGGGCGATGAGGTCGTTGCGGAAGATCAGGTCCTCGTCGAAGACGACTACTAGGCGGTGGCCTCGCTGCTGAAGCCTTTGAAGCTGTTCCCGACGGTGCGGCGTGACGCTGCCGAAGAACAGAAAGTCGATGTCCTTCTCCTTCTTGTGCCGGACCTCCTCCAGGGCTGGATGATAGCCGCCGAGCAACAGTTGGGCGTCCACGCCGATCTGCGCCAGCAGCGGCACCTGGTGGGGAATTACTTCCCAGACGCGGTAGGCCCGCTGGAGGAGCGGGACGTAGGTGGCGCGGAACTGGTTCTGGTTGTTCCACTCACCGATCATGCCGTGCTTGATGACTTCCGTTTGCAGCACGATATACGGTCCGGCACGGGCGATGGCATCGACCTGGTCCGCGGACTGCAATAAGTGCCCGCCCACGATGATGGTCATGCGGCCCGGCTCGAGCGAGTTTCGGCTGATGACGCAATCGTGGCCCAGTGACTCCAGACCATAGCAGAGCAATTTGCAGAAATAGTAAAGAAAGTGAGTGTACGGATAGCCCTGGGGATCAACGACGGCGACGTTGAATTTCATGTCGGACCTCCGGCACGCCGCCACCAGCTGATGGTCTGTCGCAAACCAGAGGCCAAGTCCCAGCGCGGCGTCCAACCGAGTTCCCGTTCCAGGCGACGAACGTCGGCGAGCAACAACGGCGGGTCATCAGGGCGCGCGGCTTGAGCGCCAAGCTGTACCAGCTCGGGCCGACCGATCTGTCGGCCAATTTCCAGGGCAATGTCTTTGACGGCCACCGGCTGCCCCGAAGCCACGTTGATCGGACCGCACAAGGTGCTGTCGAGTAGCTGGCCCAGAGCGTCGCCCACGTCGGCAATGTGAAGGAAGTCCCGGACCTGCCGGCCGTGCGTGCACCGTGCCGGCTCGCCGCGCAACAAGGCGCGGATGACCGCGGGTACCAGACGGTCGGGATGCTCGTAGGGTCCGTACATGAAAAAGAGCCTTGCCCAAGCGGCGGACAAGCCCCGTTGCCGCGCCACGGCCTCGACGAGCAGACGCGTGGCGTGTTTGCAGGTGCCGTAAAACGTGGCCGGTGCCAACGGCGTCCCCTCCTCGCGGCAGTAGCCGTGGTTCCAGTCATACTCGGCACAAGTGCCGACCATGACGAGCCGCTGGCCGCCGTGCTCGACAAAAGCCTCGAGCATCCGCAAGGTTGCCTGCACCCAGGTCAGGTTTTCGGGCGAGTTCCAGTAGACGCCGTGGGTGGTAATCCAGGCAAGATGGAGCCAATGGCTGGGTTGGAGGCGACGGATGAGTTCCGCCCCCGAATGCATCTCGAGCAAGTCCGCCCGGTACCAGTGAACGTCCGGCTCAATGTCCAGGCCAAGTCCCCGCGACACCGCACAGACCTCGAACCCCCGCTGGACCAAGGGCTTGAGGCACTGTCGGCCCACGAAACCGCTGGCCCCGGTCACGAGCACCTTCTTCATGCGAAGGACGGAAAACAGGACGGGCAGAGGCCCCGGATGCCTCGACTTTCTGCATGATAGCAGCTGTTATCCGGCTCGGCCAGTCTCGGGCGAACCGGTTGCCGCCGCGGGGGTTTCGGCGTAAGTCGGCAACAAAGGGGCGGCGACCGAGGGATGGTCGAGCCGTTCGACCTCCGAGACCGTACTGCCCGAGGCCCGCGATTGATCGGGAGCCCAGTCATGACCCGCTTGATGCTCGGAACCCTGGCGCTGGGGCTGTGCCTCTCAACCGCTTCGGCGGCCGAGGGGGCCCGCCGGCCGAACATCCTTCTGATCTATGCCGACGACCAATCGTACAAGACGGTCGGCTGTTATCCTGAATCGTGGCCTTGGGTGAAAACACCCCACCTCGATGCTCTGGCCCGCAGCGGCGTGCGCTTTCATGGGTCGTACCTGGGGAGTTGGTGCATGCCGTCGCGCGCTTCCATCCTCACTGGCAAGCAGCCGCACGCCATCCAGTCGATGCGCATGGAGGGAACTTACCCGGGCAGCACCTACGATCCGCAGCAATGCCCCTTCTGGCCGGCCGTCTTCCGGCAGCACGGCTATCACACGGCCCAGATTGGCAAGTGGCACACCGGGACTGACGCCGGCTTCGGCCGCGACTGGGACTTCCAGATCGTTTGGAACCGCCCGAAACATCCGGAAAATGCCGGGGCGTACTACGCCCGGCAGCTGCTGGCTTTCAACGGCGAGGAACGCTGGCAAGACGGCTATCCAGCCGACAACTACACCAAGTGGGCCGTTGAATGCATCCGGGGGGCGCACCGCGATGCGGCCAAGCCGTGGTTCTTGTGGCTTTGCTACGGCAATATCCACGGACCGTCCCGGCCTGCCGACCGGCACAAAGGCATGTATAAGGACGCCCCTGTCCCCAACCCAATCGACATTTTGGGCCCGCGGCCTGGGAAGCCGGAGTACCTGAACCTGACCCAGGCATGGCGAAGGACCAAAGAAGGCCGCATCGTCGCCGGCAAGACCGACGCCAAGATCGGCGACGAGGCCGGGGTCAAGGCCGTCGGCTTTCACGAATGGGTTCGGCAGGTGAACGAGTGCGTCCCGTCGGTTGATGAGGGCGTGGGCGAGTTGGTGAGGGCCCTGAAGGAAACCGGCCAGTTGGAGCACACTCTGGTGGTCTACACGGCCGATCAGGGATTCGCGATGGGCGAGCACGGCATGCGGCAGAAGGTGGCGCCGTACGATGCTGCCTATCGGGCCCCGTTGATCGTGTCCCTGCCGGGCACGGTCGCGGCGGGCAAGGTGTGCCGTTACCTTCCCAATGCTCCCGACCTGGTGGTGACTTTTCACGCGCTTGCCGGCATCAAGCCGGCGTGGCCGATGCATGGCCGCGACTTGACGCCATTACTCAAGGATCCGTCTGCGCCCTGGCCCCACCCGGTCCTTTACGAACACACCGGACATGACTATGGCGACGAGGTGGCTCGAGTCCTGCGCGACCATCCGAAGGAGGCGGTGCATTCGCGGGTGCCGTGGTACGCGGCGGTCGTTCACGGAGGTTGGAAGTACATCCACTATCTGCCGCCGGGTACGCCGGATGAACTCTACCACCTCGACAACGACCCGGAAGAACTGAACAACCTGGCAGCCGACCCGAAACACGCGGGCAAACTGGCGGAGATGAGGCGAGTCCTGCTGGCGGAGCTGGAGCGGACGCAGGCGCCGCCGGAGATGACGGCCCGGCTCAAGTGAGCGTCGCGGCGCAGCTGACCAGCCACCTCAGCGCTCCGGCGTGGACGCCTGGCCTTCCCCGACCCGCATCAATCGGCTTCGCTCACGGCGGCAAGCATTCGTTGACCCGATTTCACGGCCGCCTTACAGTGAAGGCATGAAGCGAGGTGTGCCTGTTTCGCCGGGCGTGGCCGTGGCCCCGGCTTATTGCCTGGACACGATCCTGTCCCGGCGCGAGCCGACGATCATCGACGCGGCCGCGGTGTCGGTGGAGCTGCGGCGTTTGGAGCAGGCCTGTGCCGCGGTCGTCCAGGAACTGGAGCACATCGTTCACCGGGTGGTCAAAGACGTCGGCCCGCGTGATGCCGCCATCTTCCGCGCCCAGCAGCTGTTGTTGCACGACCCGGCGGTGATGGCCAAACTCCAGACGGCGATCACGCAACGCCGGTTCGATGCTCCGTCGGCCATCCGCGTGACCTTGAGCGAATACGAGCATCTGTTTGAGCGCATTCGCGATGATTACCTGCGGGAGCGCCTCAGCGACATCCGCGACGTTTTCGGCCGGCTGTTGGCGCAGCTGTCCCATACCCACCGGGAGTTAGATAGCCAGCTGGAAGAGCCCGTCATCCTGATCGCGCCCGAACTCTTGCCGTCCCAGGCAGCTGCCTTCCAGAAACTTCGCGTCGCCGGCATCATCACCGAGACCGGAGGGGCCATGGGTCACGCGGCGATTCTGGCTCGCTCCCTCGGAATCCCGGCGGTCTCGGGCTTGCGCGGCATTTTGCAGGAGGCCCGGACCGGAGACCTGGTTGCCCTTGACGGTCGCGAAGGCTGCGTTTACCTGCGGCCTGGGCATGAGGTGGAGGCCGCCTACCGAAAGCTGGCGCGGGAATATGGCAACCTCCAGGAGCAGCTGATTACCAATCGGGACGACGAGGCGGTGTCGGCCGATGGCATCCGGTTGGAGCTGTTGGCCAACGTCAACGGCGTGGACGACGCCCGGGCGGCCGTCCGGGCCGGCGCCAGCGGCGTGGGGTTGTATCGGACGGAGTACCTGTTCTTGACTCATCCCAGCGTGCCCAGCGAAGAGGAGCAGCTGGCGGTGTACCGCAGCGTGATCGAGGCGGCCCCGAACCGACAGGTGACGATTCGGACCCTGGACTTGGGAGGCGACAAGCAGGTTCCGTACCTGGGGCAGGCGGGCGAGGCCAACCCGTTCATGGGCTGGCGGAGCATCCGCCTCAGCTGGGAACATCCCGAGTTTTTCCAAACGCAGCTGCGGGCCATCCTGCGGGCCCGCCGCTTCGGCCTCGTGCAGTTGCTCTTCCCTATGATCAGCACCGTCGAAGAGCTGCGACGGGTCAAGCGCCTCGTGGAACGGACGCGGCTTGCCTTGAAGCGCGAAGGCCTCCTGCCACCCGGCGACGTGCCGCTCGGGGCGATGATCGAGGTGCCGGCCGCGGCGTTGTGCCTGGATGCCGTGCTGGACGAGGTCGACTTCGTGAGCATCGGCTCCAACGACTTGATCCAGTACCTGATGGCGGCCGACCGCGACAATCCGAAAGTCGCCCACCTGTGCGAGCCGTTCAATCCGGCCCTCTTCCGCTTGCTGGCGCACGTGTTGAAGACGTGCCAGGAGCGCGGCAAGCCGGTGACGCTCTGCGGCGAGATGGCGGCGCGGCCGCGCTGCTTTCTGCCGTTGTTCGGCCTGGGACTGCGCCGCTTCAGCATGAGCCCGGCGTTCATCCCGTCGATTAAGGAATTGGCCCGTCATACGCGAAGCGACGAGGCACGCGAAGTTGCAGAGCACGTCCTGGGGATGACCAGCATGGGGCAGATCCGCGGCTACCTCACGCGCAAGCTGAAGCAGATATGTCCCAGCGTGGCCCCGCTCGACGTGCGGGGCTAGCCTGGGTCGCCGGCATGGCCGGCGATCCAAGCGGCACCGCGGCATGGTGGCCTCGCCGGCCTACGAAGCCGAAAAGAGCCGAACCCATCGCCGAGGCATAAGATCGTGACGAGCGACGAACGCCTGCTCCCTTCTCTGTTCCGCAAACGCCCCGCCCCAAACCGGGCCGGTGCGACACGACCGCGAATGCCGGTCAGTCATGACCCTCGGTGGAGCGGTTTCGTCCCGCGGTCTGGAAATCAAAGGGCGGAGGCGCGGTCGCTACGACCATGCTTTGTACTGCCTGACCCGAGCCCAGGACGCGACGTCGCTCGTGGCACCGGACGGCTTTGGCCGCCTCAGAGCTTCCGCCCCTGAGCACTTCGCATGGACTCTACCGCTGTTTCCTCACCGATCGGCCGCTGGGTCCCCCGCGGGTCTTGGGTGTTGCCGGTGATGGCGTCGGCCCTGGTCTTCGTGGCCATGGCCCTCCAGCGGAACTACCAGACCGATTTCTGGCATCACCTGGCCCGCGGCCGGGCCATCGTCGAGCAGGGTCAGCTCGTCGATGAAGACATCTTCAGCTACACCGTCGCCGGCAGCCCCCTACGCGATGCCAACTGGTTGACTCAGGTGCTCTACTTCGAGCTGTTCCGTCGTGGGGGCCTGATGCTGGTCCAAGTGGTCAACGCGGTGACATTGACGGCGGCGTTCGCGCTCCTGGTGGGGCTATGTGCGCGGCGATGCGGTTCATGGCGGCTCGCCGGCTTTCTCGGGGTTTTTGCTTTTCTGACCCTCTGGCAGCTCCTCATCATCCGCCCCCAGACCTTCTCGCTCCTGCTCTTCGTGCTCCTGTTGCTCGTGCTCGATCGGGCGGAGCAGCACCGCCGCTGGCTGCTGCTTCCGCCGCTGATTTTGGCCTTGTGGGCGAACATGCACGGCGGTTTTCCCATCGGCCTGTTACCGGTGGGAGGCCACCTGCTGGCAGCGGCGATCGACGCCGGCCGCAGCGCCGGCTGGCGGGCCGTCCCGGGCGACCATCGGGTCCGTGATCTGGGCGGGTGTCTGGGCCTGTGCCTATTGGCGACGCTCGTCAATCCTTATGGCTGGCGGGTCTACGAGTACGTCTGGACGGTGTCGGTCATGGCTGCGGGTCGGCCGATCATGGAGTGGGCGCCGCCGGGCGTCGGCTTGATTGTCGGCAAGTTTTTCGTGCTGTCGGTGATGTTGGTGCTGGCGACGTTTGCCTGGTCGCCGCGACGGCCGAGCGCGCGGGAACTGGTGTTGGTGCTGGTATTTTTGCCGCTGGCGAGCGGGGCGATTCGCATGGTGCCGTGGTGGCTGATGGTGGCGTTGCCAGTGGCGGGCGCCCAGCTGGCCGCCGCCCTTCCGCCCCGCTGGCTGCACGACCCCGCCGACGATCAACCCTCGTGGGTGGCGGCCTCGTTTCTCGCCCTCGTCGGCCTCCTGGGACTCCTGGCCGCGCTTTCCCTCGAGCCGCGCTTGCCGATCGCCCGCTGGCTCCAGCGCGATCACCGGCTGGAAGACGATCTGCAGGTCGTGGCCGACCAGCTGCTTAGCCGACCGCGCCGTTCTGGCCACCTCTTCAGCCGCTTCGAGTGGGGGGAGTATCTCGGTTGGGCGCTGGCCCCGGCGGGGTACCGCATCTTCATGGACGGCCGACTTGAAATCTACCCCTCCGAGGTGTGGGACGATTACCAGCGGATCCGCTTCGGTCATGCAGACTGGCAAGCCAAGTTGGACCACTACCAAGTCGATTTCCTGGTCCTCGACAGCGACGACCCGGACCTCGAGTACGGCCTCGCTCCGGTGGTGAGGCGGTCACCGCGCTGGCGGTTGGTGGCCGAGCAAGGGCCGGCGCGACTTTGGGAACGGGTGCCTTAGACAGCGCGCCGCGTCCGGTCAGGGTTCGGGCCGGGCTGGGTGGTCGGCATCGGCCTCGTCGTCGCGGAGGTGGGCGAAGGCTC
>JANWYO010000101.1 GCA_025055215.1 Gemmataceae bacterium | reverse complement strand
CAGCGAAGAACCCGATGCCGTACGTGACCGTTATGGCCGCAATCTCTTCGGCCAAGGGTGCCTCCTCGCCCGTCGGCTGATTGAGCGCGGCGTGCCGTTTGTGGAAGTGACCTTGGGCGGCCTGAACGGGCAAGTGCTCGGCTGGGACACCCACGCCCAGAATTTCACGACCCTGAGACAACAGCTCTGCCCCGTGCTCGACACCGCCTGGAGTGCCTTGATGAGCGACCTGAAGGAGCGCGGCTTGCTGAACTCGACCCTGATCGTCTGGATGGGCGAGTTTGGCCGCACGCCGCGCATCAACCAGTCTCAGGGGCGGGACCACTACCCCAACGCCTTCAGCGCGGTCCTGGCGGGCGGCGGCATCAAAGGCGGCCAAGTCATCGGCAAGACGAGCGCCGATGGCACCACGGTGGAAGAACGGCCCGTGACCGTCCCCGATTTCCTGGCGACCATCTGCAAGGCCCTGGGCATCGATCCCCACAAGACGAACATGTCGAACGTCGGCCGGCCCATCCCCATTGTGGACAAGAAGGCCGTTGCCATCGAGGAGGTGTTGGCATGAACTGGCTCAACGTCTTGGCGGTGGCTGGGTGGCTGCCGGTGGCGTCGGCGGCACCGCCGGCCGACGACACTGTGAACTTGGTGTTCTTCGCCCCGGATCGGCCCATCTTCCTGAGGCTGCAAGTACTGATCAACGACCGGCCATTCGTCGCGGCCTGGACGGCGCACATGGCGCGGTTGTTCGATTACCTCGACACCGACGCCGACGGCGTGCTGAGCCGGCCGGAACTCCGCCGCTCCCCCGAACCCGACGCCTTGCGCAGGCAAATGAACTTTGGCCCTACGACCCTCTTTCTCGGAGGACGGGTCTGGATGGACGAGATGGTCGGCGACAAGTCGATCGGCGAAGTGACCTTCGAGGACTTTGCCAAGTTCTACCGCCCGACGGTGGCCGGTCCCATCCAGATCGCCGTTACCAGCGACAACGCGGCGATGGGGGAAAAGTTGGACGAGGCCTTGTTCCGCCTCCTGGACGCCGACGGCGACGGCAAAGTGACCGAGACCGAGGCAGCCCGGGCGTTTGTTTCCTTGAAAAAAGCCGACCTGGACGACGATGACCTGATCGGCGTCAGCGAAGTCGTGCCGGGCTACCTGGCCAATTCTGGCCGAGGCGCTGGGGCCATGATGTTCGCGAATCCGTACGGCCCACCGACCGAAGAAAGCGAGAGTCCCTTTTTCGTGGCGGCGGGCAGTTCAGTGCCCGAGCGCTTCGCGCGGCAGTTGCTGCGGCGTTACGATCGCAACCGCGATGGCAAGCTGAGCCCGGAGGAAGCCGCGCTGGGCGACGTGGCCTTCGCGCGGGCCGATGCCGACGGTGACGGCATACTAAACGATCGGGAGATGCCGCGGCTGCTGGATGGGCCGTCCGACCTTGAGTGCGCCATCCGTTTCAGCTCGGCCCCGGATGCGAACGTGCGCGTGACGGCGACGGGCGGGCCGCTTGCCAAAGGGTCGGACCACCGGGACAATGGCTTGGTCGTTCGCGTTGGCCCGAGCGTACTGACGCTGGTACCGCGAGACAGGACGACCCGCCCCAACACCTCAATCCGCCAGCTGTTGCTGGAACAGTTTCGGGTGGGCGACACTCAGAAACGCGGCTTCGTCACCCGAGAAGACCTGTCGAAGCAGCAATTCCGCACGCAGCAGCTTTTGATCCAGTTCGCCTTGGCCGACCGGAACGGTGACGGCCAAATGACACTGACCGAACTGAACGAATACATCGACTTGCAGACCGGGTTGGCGTCGTGTTTTGTCGCGATACAGTTCAGCTCCCGGGCGCAGGGGTTATTTGACATCCTCGACGCCGAGCGCGACGGGCGACTGACTCAACGCGAGTTGTTGCATGTCTGGTCCAGGTTGGCGGCGTACCGGGGAACCGAGACGTCTGGCGTCAGGCGGTCGGACATTCCCCGGCAGTTCGGGGTGTCCGTCGGCTGGGGATCGGTTCCGATCGACCCGTTCGGCGTGGGTCCTGGTGGCTTGAACATCCGGCCTATTGTGCCCGCGCCGCTGACCCCCAGGGGGGCAGCTGATGCGCCCTTGTGGTTCCGCAAGATGGATCGCAACAGCGATGGCGACCTGTCGCCGCGGGAATTTCTCGGCACCGCCGAGGATTTCCGCCGGCTGGATACCGACGGCGACGGATTGATCAGCGCGGAGGAAGCGAAGAAAGGAGACCGTGCCGCCCGTAAGCCGTAAGACAACACCCGCGTTCCCAACGCCGGCCCGGAAGTGGTTCAGGTTCGCGCAGGTGTGGATCGTTAACGGGGTGCGCGGCCCGAGGGTTGGCGTTTCCCGTCAAAATAAAGGGTGTTGTCATGATTCGCTCTGGTTTCGTCGCAGCCCTGGCCCTGGGGGCCTGTCTGCCCCCAGGGCCAGCCTCGGCGGCCCAGTCGAGCGGGCCGCCCAACATCGTCCTCATCATCTCCGACGACCACGGCCGGAGTGACTATGGCTTCATGGGCCATCCGCATGTGTCCGCACGCCGCACCTCGACCGGCGAGCGGCGCAAAGCCGGGTCTTCCCGCGGGGGTATGTCACCTCGAGCCTCTGCTGCCCCAGCCCGGCTTCGATCCTGACGGGGTTGTACCCGCACCAGTCGAAGATCACCCGCAACGATCCTGCCAAGCCGCAGGGCAAGGAACTGGCTGAGCTCAGGTACGATGAGGACTTCCTGCGCCTCCTCCAGCAGAAACACGAGCAGATCCGCCGCGGGCCGACTCTTCCCCGGATGCTTCGACTGCGGGACTATCTGAGTCTCCAGACGGGCAAGTGGTGGCACGGCAGCTACCACAGCGGCGGTTTCAGCCACGGCATGAGCCACGGCGAACCGAAAAAAGGGTGGCCGACACGGCAATGCGGGCCTGGCCATCGGTCGGGAGACCCTTCAGTCGATCTTCGATTTCATCGACGAGGCCCGGGCCAAGCGACGGCCGTTCTTCGTTTGGTACGGCCCCATGATGCCGCATGTGCCGCACAACCCACCCGAGCGGCTATTGGATCATTACCGGAACAAGACGCCTTCGATCCATCTGGCCCGCCATTGGGTTATGATCGAATGGTTTGACGAGACGGTCGGTCAGCTATTGGCTGGCCTGGAGAAAAAGGGGGTGCGGAGCATACCGTGGTCGCCTACCTCACCGATAACGGCTGGATCCAAGACCCAGAAAGCGATCGGCCCAAGCGATCGAAATTCATTCCGTACGACGCGGGCCATCGCACGCCGATCATGATCCGCTGGCTGGGCAAGATTGAGCCAGGCAGGTCGCCCCACCTGGCCAGCGCCATCGACATCGCCCCGACGTTGCTGCGCATCGCGGGCCTGCCCCCCGCGCCGGACATCACGGGGTTGATCTCCGCGACGCCGCCGCCTTGGCCCGTCGGAAAGCCGTCTTCGGTGCCACGTTCACGCACGATGCCGCGGACCTGGACGACCCCAGGAGCAGCCTTCAGTACCAACGGGTGGTTTCGGGCGACTGGCGGCTGATTGTGCCGTATGCGCCCAACGTTCCGAAAGGGCGGGGTGGCTTCTTCAACGTCGCCTCCGACCCTGGGAAGAAAAGAATTTGCTCGGTCCGGAATATCAGCTGCCACTGTCTTCTGAAGAGGCCGGCAAGCTCGGCTTAAGCCAGAAGGTGAAGGAGCAGATCATTTCCATGCAGCAGATGCTCCGCGACTGGTGGTGGCCCCGCGAGCGCGACGACAAGTAACCGCGCCTCAGCGGCGCTTGCCGGATTGACCTCCCGATGCCGCTGGCCGTCCGCGCGGGGGACGGCGTGGCCTACGCCGCCCCCGCCAACCATCGCTCCGGGAGTTCAATCGGCCACCGATTCCGCCAGGATCCGCCGATATTCCTCGAGGGCCTTGTCGTAAGCTGCCCGGGCCTCGGCCCGTTCGCCGGGCCGAATGTTCTTGACCTTCTGCGTCCAGCACTGCTCGATGCTCTTGAGGCACCACTCGGCCGAGCGGCGGCTGGCGCGGATCGGCCGATCGCCCACGAGCACAAAGACCGGGTTGGTGTGACTGGATGGGAGGATTCGCAAGCAAATCCAGCTGCTCCGTTCGAGTGGTACATCGAAGGAGACTTCCTGCTGGCTCCCGTCGGCGACGATTGCTTTCCGGTCCACGGCCCGGCCATTGACCACCACCTCTACCGGCACGGTGCGGGTGTCGCCGATGCGGGCCTTCTCGACGTGCCAGTAGGGCCGGGACAAGAGCGTCGCGGCGCTGGAGTTGCCCCGCGTCGGGGTAGGGGCTCGCCGAATCCGTTCCGTTTCGGGCGTCGGCGTCGGTTGCAGGTAAGCGGCGACGAGGGCCGTCACCCGCACCGTGCCGGGTTGCGACAAGCGGATTTCACTCCCCCTCAGCCCCACCCCTTGGCCGTTGACCGCGAAATCCATCAGGTGGCTCAAACCGTCGCTGACATAGCACCGGCCATTCTTGATCCCTTCCACCCAGCGGTCAAAGTCGAGGCCGCCATCAAGATGGACATAGCTGCGGCCCAAGCCGACTCGCTCCCCGTAGATGCACGGAAAGTCGGTTTCGCCACTGATGCGGCAGCGATAGCCACAGTTCAAGGTGTGGTACCAGATGTTCAACTCCCACACGGCGGGGGTATCGACGGTGGAAATGAAGTCGCACATGCCGTGGGCCACATCGACCAGGTACTCATTGGCGCCGATGCCGTCCATCTTGGGGATGACGTAGTTGGGAAGCTCGACGGCGGTGGGATCGTCGGGGTTTGACGGCTCCAGCCCCCAGCCGCTGTGGGCGAAGCCGACGACACCCCCCTGGGCCCTGGCCCAGCGGAGGATCGGGAGGTCCCAGCTGGGCCAATCGTTGATGAGCTTCGTCCCCGGATAGTCCTGCTCCCGCAGGCGGAGCAGGCACAAGTGGCCGCAGTGGCTTGACGGGAACCCCGATACCTCGACATCGTAGCGTAACAGGTGCCGGGGCGTGGACAGGGCGTTGACCTTTCCTTCGAAGTAGCGCTTCTGGTGATACCAGCACGGCCCCCAGCTCAGGCAGCAGCCAACGTTCAGGTCTTCGCCCAAGATGTGTCGCATCATGTCCTCGGGCGTCACTCCCTCCGTCGGGCTTTCATAATGGGCGCAGCCGGCGGCGTGGATGTGATGGTCGCCGGAAAACCACTTGCGGGCTGCCGGGTGGATCCACCGTTTCAGCCGAAATTCCTCGGTGTGGCTTGCCGCCGAGGGCACCGTGATCGTCCTCTCCAGGACCAGATACTCAGGGCCGCGCGTGTAGCGGACGGTGTAGGTGCCTGGCTGAAGGAGCACCGCTTCGCCATCGGCCCGGTAGACTTGCGGATGGAAGCCGAAGTCCGGGGCCAACCGTCGGCTTTGGGCCGGATAGACACGGTCGCGGTTGTCCCGAAACACGAACGACGCCATTGTTGGCTGGCCGTTGTGATCACGCACTCGGAGCACGACGCGCACCGCGGGCGCGCTCTCGAAGAGGATCGATACCAGGCTACTCGTCGGTCCCGACTTCGGCTTGTCGGGACCGAGCCGGAAGCCGATCTCGGCCTGCTTGCGTCCGGCGTCGCGGCAATACGCCTGGAGGATGCGGTATTCCACCTCCAAGCCCGACAGGTCGCGGACCAGTGGTTGCTGGTTGAACATCTCGAGTTCCAGGAACCGCTTCTGTACCTCGCCCAACGACATCACCGTGGGGTCCGGTTTGCGCGTCGAGCGCGACACCATCGGCAAGGCATTCGGGCTCACAGCGACCAGCTCGCGGTCCTTCACCCCACTCGGATTGAACACCTTGATGAGGAACACGCGCCACCCCTGCTCGGCCAACTCCGGCTTGGCCGGGCCGGGGACGGCTTCCAACCTGTCGGCGCCGTGAATGTGGACCCCCAGCAGGCAGTGACGATCGAGCACCTCCTGGATCGACGCGACAGCCCGGGCCTCGTCGGCAGCCGAGATGGCGGCCTTGAGCTTCTCTTTCTCGCCGGGGGTCAACGGGACACCGAGGAATTCCAGGGCGTCGGCCACCCGCAGGGCCTGGGAGGCGAGCGGTTGACGTTCGACGGACGTCACCTTGGCCAACTCGGCGGCCTGAAGGGCGGAGCTGACCAGACAACAGCCCAACACGACCAGTGTGCGAAGCATGGCGACGACCTCGGAGGTGGCGACGAGCCGGGGGGCACAGCCGCTACCGTAACCCGGCGCCACCGCCGAGGCAAGGGCTGGCGTCGGCTGGGGTCGTGAGTCGCGAGTGAGGAGCGCCGCGGCTGCCGGGCCTCGGGCCCGCACCATGGCCAGCGATAGCAGCCGGCCCCGGCCGGCGGCGCCGCCGGGCCGTTCGGCCCGGCGGTGGCCGCGTGGCC
>JANWYO010000093.1 GCA_025055215.1 Gemmataceae bacterium | reverse complement strand
CGGCGGCCGAAGGGGACCTGCGGCGAACAAGCCGCGACGAGCTGGAACGGACCGCGCCGGGTGCCCTGATCCAAAGCGCCGAGTCGGGGTTTGAAGACGACAGCCAGCGCCAGGCGGACCTGTCGGAAAAGCCGTGGCTGTACCTGCTGTTCCTCGTGACCTTGGTGGCCGAGCAAGCCTTGGCCGTCCACCTGAGCTTTCATGTGAAAGGGGAAGCGGCCGCTCCTCCCGCGGCTCGGCCCTTGGCGGCTTGATCCCGAAGAGGAATCGAACCCTGCTTCGGCCCTGATGCCGCGATGGGCGAGGCGGGGATGGACAACGTCGCACGCGGAGTCTGAAGTCCGCATCAGGATACTGACATGGCCAGTGCAACCACTCCCTCGCGCCCGACGCCGCTGCTGGAGGTCGATCGGCCGGCCAATCCGTGGGTTCCCCTCGGTCTGTTGGGGCTGTTGATCCTGGTGCTGGCCGGCGGAGGGTTTTGGGCTTACGCCCATGTGACGGCGACGGCCGCCGCCGGTCAGGACACCTACTTCGTCTTTCGCCGCTTCGAAATGCCGGTCAAACTCTTCGGGCGGGAGTTTGACCCCTACTGGTTTTGGCTGCCCATCCTGGTCCCGACGCTGATCCTTGGCCTGGTGTACGTCGTCTGGATGTACATTCGCGACAGCCGAACCGTCGGCCCTTGGTGGGCGACCTTCCTCGGGGTGCTGCGCGCCATTGTTTACGTCATCCTGGCGCTGGTGTTCCTGTTGCCGGCGCTGCAAACGTGGGAGAAGTACGAGGCCCGGTCGCGGGTGCTGCTGCTGGTGGATCTTTCCGGCAGCATGAATGTCACCGACGAGCAGCCGAGCGAGTCGACGCCGCCCGAGAAGCTGCCGACGCGCCTCAACAAGGTCGCGGAATTCCTGACCGACAGCGAGCGGAAGTTCCTACCCGGGTTGCTCGAGAAGAACCCCGTCGTGCTCTATGGATTCGGCGGCAGCCTCGACGACGACCCGGTGACCTTCCAGAAAGGCGACCGCCCCTGGACGGCAGAAGAGTGGAATGCCTGGCTCAAGCTGGACCCCAAGTCGTGGCTGCTCGCGGGACTCAGCCCCGCCGGTCAGGACCTGGTGCGCTCGACTGCTGCCTTCCAAGGAGAGGCGGGCCAGACGCCCACCGAGTGGGCGTCGGCCTGGTTGGCCCAGCCGGATGGTGACGCCATCCCTGCCGGCCTGGGCGAGGAAGACAAGGCCCGGCTCCTGGCCAAGCGGGCCCGGCTCCCGAAGAAACTCGAGCTGCGTGCCCAGGTGCTCAACGCCACCAACGTCGGCGACTCGGTGCTGGCAGCCGTGAATCGGGAAATCAATAACATGCTGGCCGGCGTCATCGTCCTGAGCGACGGGCGAAGTAACCAAGGCTCCACGCAGGCATTTGAAGAACTCCGGGCCCGACTGAGCAAAGCCCGGGTGCCGTTGTTCGCCGTGATCGTCGGCGAGGACCGGCCACCGATCCAGATCCGCATTACCGACCTGCAAGTGCCGGAGCAGACGCCACCGGATGAAAAGTTTCCGGTGCGCGTCGAGGTGGACGGGGAAGGGCTCCCCGAGGAGCAAGTGACGGTGTTCCTCGATGTCTACCGCCCCAAGGCGGAGAAGCCGAGCGTCGTCCTTCAGGCGGTGGGGAAGTTCGTTCCGGGGGAGCCGCCCCATGCCCAGGTGGAGTTCCAAATCGATCCCGCCAGCGACCAGTTTGCCCCGTTCCGCAACCCGGACGCACCCAAGCCGGAGCTGGAGGAAGGGGAATGGCGGTTCGTAGCCCGCGTGCCCCGGGACAAGCGCGAGGCGTTCGTAGGCAAAGAACACGTCAGCGACCCGGCCACGGTCAGCATCGTCAAGAAACCTTTGCGCATCCTGCTGGCGTCAGGCGGCGGCCACGACTACCAGTTCCTCCGCACCATGCTCGTCCGCGAGGTCGATCGCAAGCGTGCCGAGCTGAGCGTCTACCTCCAGACCGGCATCCGTGAGGGGGAGCGCGTCCAAGACGTGGACCCTCACCGGCTCTTGACCCATTTTCCCGACCACCTCCGCGTCGAAGACGACCCCACCGAAAAGCCGGAGGAGAAGTACTACAACCTCGCCCAGTACGACCTCATCATCGCGATCGACCTCGATTGGACGCAGGTGCCCACCGAGCACTTGGCGTTGTTGCAGCGCTGGGTGGAGACCCAGGCCGGGGGGCTGATCGTGGCGGCCGGCCCGATCCACACTTACCAACTCGCCCGGGGCGTCAACCTGGAAAAGCTTAAGCCCATCGTCGACCTGTATCCGGTGGTGTTGGAAGATAGCCGACTTCAGGGGCTGGGCATCGACCGCAGCACCGCGGAGCCGTGGCGGCTGAATTTCCCCGGGGCCACGGCCGACATGGAGTTTCTCAAATTGGACGACGAACGCGCCGAACCCCTGGCGGGCTGGGATGAGTTTTTCGGCCAGAAAGGGGGGACGCGGCGGGGCTTCTACAACTTCTACCCAGTCAAGACCGTCAAGCCGGGGGCGACCGTCATCGCCACGTTCAGCGACCCGAGGGCCCGCCTGACCGACGGCCGGGAACAGCCGTTCCTCGTCATGCAGCCGTTTGGCAAGGGGAAGGTGATTTACATCGGCTCGCCGGAGACCCGCCGGCTCCGCCAGCCGCGGGAAGTCTTCTTCGAGCGCTTCTGGACCAAGCTGGGCCGGTATGCCGCCTCCGGGACGGCGACGCGCGTGACCCGGCGCGGCGTGTTGGTCATGGGACGACAGTTCACCGCCGGCTCGTATGTGCGCCTGGAAGCGCAGCTGTTCGGTCCGACGCTGGAGGCCCTGCCGCCGACGGCCCGCCCGGAGGCGACGCTGACGCCCCCCGCGGGCGTCACCTTGGCGGCGCCGAAGTTCACCCTCCAGCCCAAGCCGAGCCAAGGGGAATGGACCGGCTGGTTCCAAGGGCGCTACCTGGTGACGGTGCCCGGGGAATACCGCATCGACGTGCACATTCCGGGCAGCGGCGATACCCTGACGTCGAAGTTCCTGGTCAAGGAGGCCAACCCCGAGCTGGACAACACCCGCCCCGACTTCGCCGCCATGTGGCAATTGGCCGGCGACCTCGGGGATCTCCGCGCCGGGGACGAGGAAAAAAACCAGCTGAAGCGCCGCTTGAAGAGCTATCGCCCCGAGGCCCCCGCCGCTGGTGCCGATCGGGAGAGCCATCGCCTTTTCTTCGACCTGAAATCGGCCGACGCCATCCCGCCGGTGTTGACCACCGACCTGAAGATCCAGCGCAGCCGCGGGCCGGTCGACGACCTGTGGGCGAGTGGACCGGAATTGTCGCTTTCCGGTACCAGCACTACCGTGGCCTTCAGCCGCTGGCTGCTGAAGCTGCTGGGCCTGGGATTGATCGGCGTGGCCATCTACCTTTTCACCCAGCGGCAGACGATGTGGGCGATCGTTTCGCTGGTCGGCAGCGGCGCGATGTTCCTGGGGGATGTCGTGCTTAACCAGGTGGCCAGCGAGCTTTTGGCGGCGGAAAAGCCGATGCTCCTGCCGACGGTCCTGCTCGTGGTCGTGGGTCTGCTGTCGATCGAGTGGCTAACGCGGAAGCTGTTGCGGCTGGCCTGAGCCGCAAAAGACGAGGTCGCTTGTCGGTGGCCGCCGGCCCCAGCCGGCGGTCGGCCCGCTTTGAACATCGAGCTGATTATGGCTACTGCACCACCCGTTCTCGCTCCGACGACCCCCGAAGAAACCCGCCGACGGGTCCAGCACCCGCTCGACCGGCTCCGTGGTTACATCCGCTCCTATGTCAGCCTGGAAGGGGCGGCCATCGTCGCCATCTACCTCGCCCTGTGGTTCTGGATCGGCCTGGTGCTCGATTACGGGTTCTTTAAAGCATTCGACATCGACTGGGTGCAAGAGCTTCCCCGCGAGGTCCGGGCAGGCATCCTGATCGCCCTGCTGACGGGGCTGCTGGCCCTGGTGACGCTCAAAGTCGTCCTTCGCGTGGCCCGCGACTTCCGCGATGCTCCGCTCGCCCTGGTGCTCGAACGCCGCTTTCCTTCCCTGCTGGGCGACCGGCTGATCACCGCCGTCGAACTGGCCGATCCCAGACTGGCCCAGCGATATGGCTACTCCCAGCCGATGGTCGAACTGACCATCCAACAAGCGGCCGAGCGAGTGGCCCAGGTTCCCGTGCGGGACGCATTCAACTGGGACCGGCTGAAACATTACGGCTGGGTGGTGTTAGCCGTTACTTTGGGCATCTACTTCGTGGTAGGAGCTGGGTATTGCCTGGCGGAGGGGCCGGCCATCGGCACCTTCGTGAGCCGGTTCAACGACGTGGCCGTCATCTGGCTCGAACGGAACATCCTTCTGTCGAACACCATCTGGCCGCGGCAGGCCTACTTGGAACTGGTCGGCTTTCCCGAGAGCGGCGACTTGAAAGTGGGGCGGAACAGTCCTTCCGCCCCGGTGCGGGTACGGGCCTTGAAATGGGTCATCGCCGACGAAACCGCCGCCGAAGGCTGGCGGGCCTTGACTTGGGCCGATCTGTCAGAAGAACTTCTCGGCTTCCCCGTGCCGCCCCTGCCGCGCGACTGGCTCCAACGGCAGCCTTTCTGGACGGTCGACCAGGTTGATTTGCGTTACGCCAACGATGAGGCCCGCCAATCGTTGGATGCGGACAGCCACCAACGCCTCGGGGCCGTGCTTGACCGCCTCCACGAGCTGGCCGCCGACCCGCGGATGAGCCGCCGGCTGCGCGAGCTGAAAATTCCCGGCGAGGTCGTGGTCTATTACCGCGGCTCGACGATCCGCGACGACATGACGCTTTCCCGCGGGGGCGACAACGAGTTCAGCGGCACCCTCAGCGACCTCAAGGAGTCCGTCCGTTTTACGGTTCGCGGCCTCGACTATTACACGCCCTGGAAGACAATCACCGTCGTCCCCCCGCCGTCAGTCGTCAGCCTGAGCCGGGACGAAGACCGGCCCGCGTACCTGTACCATCGGCCGCCCCTGGGCGGTACGCTGGAGGACCTGAAAGGGCTGAAGCAGCGCTTCCGCGACCTGCCGGTGTCGCTTTCGGGCGAGACGTCGCGGATCGAGGTCCCCTGGGGCACCGACCTGCTGCTGACCGGTGTCACCGACAAAGAGCTGAAGCACGTCGAGCTGCGGCCGCGCGAACGCCGCCCTGGTACCCCGGCAGCCGAAGTCTCCGCCCAAGTGCCGTTGCCCGCCGTCCAGCTGGCGCCGGACGGTCACACGTTCCGCGCCCGCTTCGCGAACCTCAGCGGTATCCTCGACTTTGACATCGAGTTCACCGATACCGATGGGGTCATGTCGCGCCGGCACGTCATCATCCGGGCCACGGAGGATGCCTCGCCCGAGGTCAACGTGCAGGTGGAGGTCATCCGCAAGACTCCCCAGGGGTTCATGGTAACGCCCATCGCCCTGATCCCGTTTAGCGGGGGCGTCCGCGACGACCACGGCCTGGACAAGGTGGATTACGGCTACGTTTGGTTTCCCTTGGAATCAGCGTCGGTGGTGAGCAGCAAGCTGGCGCTGGTGGCCGGCGCGTTCCACTTTGTCGGGCCGTCGCTCAGCGGGGGGCCCTTGCTGGCCCCGGGCTATCTGCGGCTACTGAGCAAGATCGCCGACCCTGGCGCGGAAGACCGGCCACCCGACTTCGCGCCGGTCGGCACCTTCACGCGCCTGGTGCGCGAGCGTGCCCAGACCGACGTGACCTTCGACACCTTGCGGCGGCGGCTGGAGCAGCCGGTGGTCGCCTCGAACCTCATCCGCGACGTGCGGCTCGACCCCGACTCGGAGGGGTTCGACCTCCAGCGCGTTTTGCCCGAACTCCGCGTCAGCGACGACAAGACCATCCAACCACGTTACCGCCTCCGGCTGTGGGTGACGGCTACCGACAACAACATCGAAACCGGCCCGCGTTCCAGCCCCGCCAAGGAGCGGTTCAACTTCATCGTCGTTTCCGAGACCGAGTTGCTGGCGGAGGTGGCCAAGGAAGAAGAGAACCTGCACGTCAAACTCGAGGAGGCGGTCAATCGTCTGAAGGAGGGGAAGATCAAGCTGGAGCAGATCGCCCAGGAGTTGCGGGCCGGCGTGGCCGAGGCGCAGCTGCGGCCGCTGGCGCTGCGGGCCCAGGACGTGGAGGACACCATCGTCAAGAGCATGGACCTGACCCGCGAGGTCTTCACCGACTACAGCCGCATCCTGAAGGAGCTGAAGGCCAACCGGGTGCAGGCGGGGATGGTCACGCGGGTGGAGGACAACATCTGTAAGCCGTTGGACAGCGCCCTGGGGTTGGAATTCATCCGCGCGGAGGAAGCGCAGCGGGATTTCCGGCGGACCCTGGAAGCGCGCAAGCCCGACGAGCAGGTCACCCAGTTGGCGGACCAACGCCTGGAGCAATTGATCGACCGCCTGGTCGCCGTCCTCGACCAGATGGGCGATTTGACCACGATCAACAAATTGATCGTCACGCTCCGCAACCTGGAAGAAGGCCAGCGGAACCAGTCGGACTTGTACAAGGAAATCAAGAAGCGGCTGGAGGACGATCTGCTCAAGGACCTGATCGATCCCAAGGACAAGAAGTGAGGCGCGTGCGGGACGCCGGGCCTGGATCGGTCGGGCCGCTTGGTGGCGGTCGGAGCGATGATGTCGTCTGGCCGACGTTCTTGGGTGAAGAGCCTCAGCCGCTGATCGGTCGTCCTGGCGAAACGCGGCGTGACAGGATCGTAGTACCGTGGGTAAAATCTGTTAGTCAGTAAGCGGGCGGTCGTCTGATTAAAGCGGAGTCGGCACCTGGTGTGCTCGACTCCCCGGCATCCTCAATGGCGCGGACCCTGCCGTGGGAGGGAAGTTTCCATGATGCGTCGTTTATTGGCCGTCCTGGCCCTGGGAATCGGATTCGCCTGCCTGACGCTGCGGGCGGCCGAGCCGAGAAGTCCGTCGGCCGACAAGCCTGTTGCTTCGATCAAGGACATGGCCGCTCTCCAGCAGGAGATCCTGGCGCGGCAATTCCGGGAGTTTGAGCAGTCGTTGCTGCGGCTGGCGCAGCGGATGGAGCGCAGCAGCAAGCAGGAAGATCGAGATAAGGCGGCGGTCCTGAAGCAGGCCATCGAATTGGCCAGTCGAGAGCAGATCGACACCCGGTTCGATAAGCTCATCGCGTTGCTGAAGGGGTCGTCGGCGGCCAATCTCCAGGAGGTACAGACCCTCATCAACGACAGTGAGCAGCTGGCCCAGAGCCTGCGGGCCATGCTGGCGCTGCTGTTGAGCGATAACCGCGTGGCCGCCCTCAAGGCCGAGGAAAAACGCATTTCCGATCTGATCAAGGAGATCAATCGGATCATCCGTGACGAGAAAACCATTCGCGCCCAGAACGAGTCGGGGAAGGTGGCGCCGGAAGAGTTGGCCAAGGCGCAGCAGCGCGTGACCGAGGCGACTCGGGAGCTGGCGCGGGCCATGGGCGGGCAAGGGAAGTCCGGCAAGGCGGGCGAGTCCGCTAAGGGCGAGGCCAAGCCCGGCGACGCCAAGTCGGGCGAGCCCAAGGGCGAGAGCAAGAGCGACAGCAAGGACCCGAAAGGCGACGCTAAGGCATCGGACCAGAACGGTAAGGGAGGTGCTGATCCAAAGGGCGGCGACTCGAAGGCCGGTGATGCCAAGGCGGGCGACAGCAAGTCGGGCGACCCCAAGGCCGGTGATGCCAAGGCGGGCGACAGCAAGTCGTGCGACCCCAAGGCCGGCGATGCCAAGGCCGGTGACAGCAAGTCGGGCAACCCCAAGGCCGGCGATGCCAAGGCGGGCGACAGCAAGTCGGGCGACCCCAAGGCCGGCGATGCCAAGGCCGGTGACAGCAAGTCGG
>JANWYO010000046.1 GCA_025055215.1 Gemmataceae bacterium | reverse complement strand
AGCCGGACTACGCGCTCGACCGATGTGACTGGAGTTGAGACGTGTGCTCGTCAGATCACGAACCGGCGCAGCATGCTCTGGGCGAGATGTACCGCGACGGCCGCGGGTTGGAGCAGAATGACGCCGAAGCCGTGAAGTGGTTCCGGAAGGCTGCGGAGAAAGATCACGAACCGGCGCAGCATGCTCTGGGCGAGATGTACCGCGACGGCCGCGGGGTGGAGCAGAATGATGTCGAAGCCGTGAAGTGGTTCCGGAAGGCTGCGGAGAAAGGCCATGCCGGGGCCCGGGCTGCCCTTGCGCGGATGCAGGAAGAAGGAAGGGTGGGGGCCGAGACATGAGGTCTCAGAACAGGAGTGAGCCTAGCCGCGCGGTTGAGTAGTGCGTTCGCGGAAGCGACCCCGCCCGTCACACGGGCGGGGTCGCGGGATCGTCCCGCGACCGAAACGGGGTTGCACGGGATGCTGGCGTGACCTCGCTCGCCGAGGGGTCGCATGCGTCGCCGCGTCAACGCGGCGGCGCTCGGTGATAATTGCCTGTCCGCGGCGCGTTTGTCGTGTATGCTGGCCTTGTGGAACAGAGTTTTCCCCGCATGGCCTTTCGGTAAGAAAAGCGACCGGACGGCCATCCATGGGCGGGACTCTTCCGCGGTTGCCAATCGAGCTGGCCATGCTCCGCCTCACCGACCTGCGGGAAATTCTCCGCTACGTACCGCACTTTCGTGACAAGCTTTTTATCATCGCCGTGGATGGGGCGATCGTCGAGGATGAGAACTTCGGCAACCTGCTGCTGGACATCGCCCTGTTGCGCAGCCTGCGGATCGGGGTGGTGCTGGTCCACGGGGCCGGGCAGCAGATCCGGCGGCTGGCCGAGCAGACCGGCCAGACGCCGAGTAACCTGGATGGCACCGGCATCACGGATGCGGCCACGCTCCAACTGGCGATCACGGCGGCCAACCGGGTGACGCACGAGATCCTGGAGGGGTTGTCGGCCACGGACTTGCGGGGCGCCTGCGGGAACGCCGTGGTGGCCCATCCGGCGGGCATCCTTCAGGGAGTCAATCACCTGTACACTGGCCGGGTTGAACGGGTAGACACGGTGCTCCTTCAGGCGCTGTTGGAGCGCGACATCGTGCCGGTGGTGCCGCCGCTGGGTTGCGACGGAGAAGGGCAGACCTACCGCCTGAATTCCGACGCCGTGGCTGTGGACGTGGCCCGCGCCTTGAAGGCGGTCAAGCTGGTGTACTTGACGACGTGCGACGGGGTGCGCCGCCATGGCGAGTTGTTGCGACAGGTGTCGGTCGAGGAGGCGGAGGTGCTGTTGAAAAAGCATCGGGCGGAGCTGGGACCGTCGGCGGTGCTGTCGAAGTTCACACAGGCGTTGCGGGCCGCCCGGGAGGGCGTGCCGCGCGTGCACATCATCGATGGCCGGGTCGAAGAGGGCCTGCTGGCGGAGGTCTTTTCCAACGAGGGAATCGGCACGCTGATCCACACCAACGAGTACCAGGCGATCCGCCCCGCCCAGAAGAAGGACGTGCGGGCCATCGCCGGGCTGATTGAGACAGGGGTGGCCAACGACGAGTTGCTGCGGCGGACGCGGGCCGAGCTGGAACGGCAGATTGGGGATTTTTTTGTGCTGGAGGTGGATCGCAACCCTGTGGCCTGCATGGCGGTGCATTCGTACCCGGGGGAGGGAAAGGCGGAGTTGGCCTGCGTGTGTGTCGATACCCGGTACGAGAACCAGGGAATCGGCATGAAGCTGATTCAGTACGCCGAGAGCCAGGCGCGTCTTCGGGGGGCGCGGGAGTTGTTCTGCCTTTCGACCCAGGCAGTGAATTACTTCGTGCAGAAGGGGGGCTTTCGCCTGGGCACGCCCGACGACCTGCCGCCGGAGCGGCGGGAGCGTTATGAGCGGAGCGGCCGACGCTCCCAGGTGCTGGTCAAGAAACTCTGACCCGCCGCCGGCCGGTGGCCGGCGGCGGCGCCGGCCCCGCGTGGCTCGAGGACCGTGACGCGGATGGACGAACCAACCGCCCCTCGCACACCGGCCTGGGCCTTGGCCCTGGCCTTTGCCCTGGTCTACATCGCTTGGGGTACGACCTATCTGGCGATCAAAGTCGGCGTGCAATCGTTTCCGCCGCTGTTGTTCGGCGGCGTCCGCATCCTGCTGGCGGGGCTGGTGCTGGCCGCTTATCTGGCCTGGCGCGGCCAGCCGCTGACGGCGGCTGGCCGCGAACTCCTCGGCACCGCCGCGTGCAGCTGGCTGATGTTCCTCGGCGGCAACGGCCTGATTACCCTCGGCCAACGAAGCGTGGACAGCGGCGTGGCCGCCATCCTGGTGGCCACCACTCCCTTGTGCACCGCCCTGATCGAGGCGCTGTATCCGTGGGGAGACCGCCTCAGCGTGCGCGGCTGGTTCGGCCTGTGCGTCGGCCTGGGGGGCGTGGTGGTGCTGTGGGCGCCGCAGCTGGGCCAGCCGCAGCAGCTGTTGGTCAACGCCGGCCCGTGGCTGATCCTCGGCTCGACCCTCTGTTGGTCGGCGGGCTCCGTCCTGTTTCGCTACCTGCCGCGGCGGCTGCCGCACTTGTCGGCCGCCGCCCTCCAGATGGTTATCGGCGGCGGGACCATGACGCTCCTCGGCCTGTTGTTGGGGGAGGGGGAGGAGGTCTCATGGGCGGACTTCACCCTTCCGACGGTGTATGCCTTCTTCCACTTGCTGATCGTCGGTTCGCTTATCGGGTTTGTGGCCTACAGTTGGCTGTTGGGCCGGGTGTCGGCCACCTTGGCGGGAACGTATGCGTATGTGAACCCGGTGGTGGCGTTGCTGGTGGGCTGGCTGTTGGGGGGCGAGACGATCACTGGCTGGATGATCGCGGGGATGGTGGTGATCCTGGCGGGGGTAACGTTGGTGCGGCAGCGGGGTGGGCGGGCCGATCGGGCCGCCCCCCCCGCCACGGCGGCCGCCC
>JANWYO010000011.1 GCA_025055215.1 Gemmataceae bacterium | reverse complement strand
CCCCCCCCCCCCCACACCCATCCCCCCGGCCTGGCCTTCCCCCGGGGGGGGGGGCCCCCGGTTGGGGGCGCCCCCACGCCGCGAAGCCCTGACGGGGCATCTGACCGCCACCTGACGCCGTGCGCTTCCCCGGCGGAACGTGTGCTTACTTCTTCAATTCGATCGACTTGATGCTGCCCAAGCGGTTCTCGCCTCGGACAGTACGTAAACCCTGGCCCTTAACCACAACCACCTTGCCGACGAAGTCGGCGGGGTTGAATGGGTCGAGTCGTCGGCCGTCTTCGGCGACGCGGGGAGACGGCAAACGAATCTGGCGCCCCTGAGCGTCGGTGAGGACGTAAATCGTTTCGCCGACCTCGTCACCCGCGTCGGTCTTGCGTTTGACCTCCGTTGCGGAAATGGTGCCCGTCAAGGTGAGCGGCTCTTCCCCGTCATTGACACCGGCGAAGGGGTTATTTCCGCCTCGAGTGCCGTCGTTCGGCTTGTCGCCGTCGCGGGGCTTGTCGCCGTCGCCTTTGGGCGTGTTGGAGACGGGCTTGTCGCCGTCGCGAGGGCCGGGCTTCGGCTTGTCGCCGTCGCGAGGGCCAGCCTTGGGCTTGTCGCCGTCGCGAGGGCCAGCCTTGGGCTTGTCGCCGTCGCCTTTGGGCGTGTCGGAGACGGGCTTGTCGCCGTCGCGAGGGCCAGGCTTCGGCTTGTCGCCGTCGCCTTTAGGCTTGGTGGCTTGCGGCTGCTCCCGGTCGTCGGCGGCCGCAATGGCGCTGCCATCCGGGTCGGCCGCCAGGGCCTGATGCAGCATCAGACCGGCGCCAGTGGCGATGGTTCCGATGGTGACGGCGACGACAGCGGCGATTTTCAACTTCGTGAGGTACATGGTGTGCAAGACTCCTTGAGCGATGGCGGCGGCTTGTGCCGAGATAAGGCCGGCCGCCGCGGCCTCTCCTGCCGCGACCAGCGTCGCGGCCTTGACAGTCGAGAGAATGAGCGGCGTCGGCACGTGGGCCGACGCCGCGTGCTCGGTCAGCAGCGTGGTCAGGAGGCCGACGGAGAGCGGGATCCCTCGGCGGCTAAGCCGGTCGGCCAACATTTTTCGCGCCGTGGCCAATCGGCTGGATAACGTCCCTTCCGGGATGCCGAGGCGCCGCGCGACCTCCTTGCGGCTGCCACCGTTGAGTTCGCACAACACAATCGGCAGCCGATACTTCTCCGGCAGGCGCATCAATTCCTGGTCGAGGAGCGGCTGGAGATCGTCCCACAACTCGGGAGCGGGCGGTTCCGGTTCGGGCATGGTGTTCACCTGTTTTTCCCGCGACGCGCGTCGGAGACGGGCGGTCCGAGCTTCCAGGGCCGAACGATAGGCAACGCCATAAAGCCAATGGCCGACCAGCTCCGGTGGCCGAACCGACGCCGCCCGGCGCGCAAGGACCAGGAAGGTGGCTTGGAAGGCGTCTTCCGCATCGTGGACGTGGCCGACCACTCGCCGGCAGACGCCCAGGACCATCGGCCCATAGCGGCGGACGAGGGCCTCGAAAGCGAGTTCGTCACCGGTGGCGACGAAGGCCTGGAGGAGCTGGGCGTCGGAGGCGTCCGGCCCCGGGGATCCCAGGGCGGACCGTCGCAGTTTCTCGACGAGTCTGGACCAGATGGCGGGCATGAGGGAAGTCCCGGGGCCGCTGCTGTCGTTCCCTTTAAAATTGGGTCTTGGGGGCCGGGCGCGTCGGTGAAATTTTCGGCGGCCGGCGGCCGCCGGGTGGCCCAGACCCTCACCAGTGCATCACATATCCGCCATCGACGTTGATGGTCTGACCCGTGATGTTCTGGGCGCGGGGCGACGCCAAAAAGACGGCCATGGCTGCGATGTCCTCCGGCGTTTGCCAGCGGTTCAGCGGCACGAGCCGCCGAATTTTGTCGGCGGCCCATTCCTCGTAGGAAAGCCGCGCCTCGGGCGGCTGTTGCTCCGCCCACGCTTGCCAGACCGCGCGGTTGAGTACCGTCCGCACCATGCCCGGGCAGAGTGTGTTGACCCGGACCCCATAGGGAGCCAAGTCCTTGGCTGCGCACTGGGCGAAGTTGATCAGGCCCGCCTTCGACGCGCTGTAGGGCGGATCGGTCTGCGAGCCGATTTGCCCAGCGACGGAGGCAAGGAAGAGGATCGTGCCCCGGCGGGCCCGAGCCATCGTCGGGGCGAACGCGTGAGCCACGGCTGCGGCCCCGATCAGGTTGACGCGCAAGACCCTCTCCCAGGCGGTCGGCGGGACGTTCCAGAACGGAAAGCCATAACCGCCGGAGCCAATGCCGACCGCATACACGAGATGATCGACCCGGCGAAAATCGGTCCAAACCAGCTCCGCGGCTCGCTGGACCGCTGCCAGGTCGGCGACGTCCACGACCGCCGCCGTCGCCCGGGCACCGGCGGCGGTCAAGGCACGAGCCAGTTCGGAAACCTCGGGAGCGATGTCGAGCAAGGCCACGTCGGCCCCTTCGGCGACGAAGGCCTCGGCGATGGCCTTCCCCAGACCGCGGGCCGCCCCCACAATGACCGCGACTTGGCCTTGAAGCTCCAGGTCCATCGACGGGCCTCACGAATTGCCCGATGCGGGGTTGGGGCGCGGCGGCGAAGGGGCCAACTTCTCCAGCGGCAGGAGCAGGGCGGTACCATCGGACATCGGCACCAGCAGCCGTTCCGTGCCGAACTCCACTGGAGCGGCGGCGGGCACCAACTGATCCGAAAGGACGTAACCGGAGCCGGCCATCAGTCCCGTGGCGGGGTCAAGGGCGACGATTCGGCCGGCCTGGTCCGCAACGATCAGGCGGCCAGCCACCAGCGGTGGCTGGCCGACAATCGGCCCGGCAGCCGTGTAGCGCCACACGATCTCCTCGCGGTCTGGCTCCAGCCAGAGCAGCTCGCGGCGGTCAACGACGCAGCCGTAGCCCGATCCGCGGCGGAACGGCCCGGCGGTGATCTTGCCGCCACACTCCCAACGCCGCAGCGGCTCCCAGCTCGGCCCTTGCAGCAGGCTCACGCCGCCAGTGGCATCGGCCACCAGCACCCGCGCCGGCCCCGCCCCAGGCACCAGCACCGGCGGCGCCACCACCCGGCCAGGAAGCATCACCGTCGGCCGCTGCGTCCACGCCTGGTCGGCCGGCCAACGGAACGGAATGATCCCCCGACTGCCATCGGTGGCCAGGTACTCGTCAGCGCCGACACGAACGACGTGGCCCACGACATTGGCGTCAGCCCCAGGAGCGCGCCAATGCGGTCCTCCTTCGCCCGCCGCTTTCGGGCGCAGGGGCTGCCGCCACAG
>JANWYO010000339.1 GCA_025055215.1 Gemmataceae bacterium | reverse complement strand
CCCCCCCCCCCCCCACCGCCAGGACACGGCCTCAGCCTCAAGCCCGCCTGTCAACGGAGCTTCCGCACTTCGGCCCGCAAGTGCTCCAGGGCCTTCTCCAGCACGCGGTCGACGAACGGCTCCTTCTTCTTGTCCTTTTCGCCTTCCTTTTCCGCCTTGGGCTTTGGCGGCGGGGCCACCCCGGGTTTGCCGTGCACAATGTCCCGATCGCGACGGTAAATCATGTAATCCAGCCGTTCTTCGTCACTTAGCGGTACTTCAAACCCCGGGTTGGGCTTCACCCCCCACTCGTCGCTGTCCTTACTGTCGGGGAAACGATGGATGTTTTGGCCGCTCGGCCGCCAGTAGCTCGCGGTGGTCAACTTCAGGGCACTCTGGTGATTCTCGAGTTCCAGGATGTTCTGCACGCTCCCTTTGCCGTAGCTCCGTTCCCCGATCACGACGGCTCGGCCGTGGTCCTGGAGGGCCGCGGCCACGATCTCGCTGGCGCTGGCGCTGTACTTGTTGATGAGCACCACCATCGGATAACGCGCGGCAGGCTCCAGCAGGGTCCCCTCCCCCCGGGCATCGTAGGTCTGTCCCTGATGGTTGCGGCCTCGGGTGCTGACAATTCGGCCATGCAGGAGGAAGAGGTCGGCGACCTGGACTGCCGACCGGAGCAGGCCACCTGGATTGTTGCGCAGGTCGAGGATGAGGCCGCGCACCCCCTCGGCCTGAAGCTGGCGCACTACCTTTTCCAGATCCTGGGCGGTGTTTTCATTGAACGTCACCAGACGGACGTAGGCGATCTTGTTTGTCTTGTCGATGAAAAAGTCCCACTCGCTCGGCTGGTCCGGTTTCCGAACATCGCCCAGGACGCTTTGCACGACAATCTTGGCCCGGGTCAGCTCAATATCGACCGGCTCCTTCGACCCCTCGTGAAGGATGGTCAGCGTCACTTTGGTGCCCGGCTCGCCCTGTATGCGATCGACGGCCTCGCTCAGGCGCATGTTTTCCGTCGATTGGCCGTCGATCTTCACGATCAAGTCGCCGGCGAGGATACCCGCCTCGTAGGCGGGAGTGCCGACCATGGGGCTGATGACGGTGATTTGCCCGGAGGCACGGTCGGTGCTGATCTGAATGCCGACGCCGCCGAACTCCCCTTTGCTGTTGCGGGTGAATTGGCGGTATTCTTTCGGATTGATGTAGCTGGAGTGCGGGTCCAGCTGCTCCAGACCGCCATTGATCATATCTTCGACCAGCTTCCGCTTGGCCTCGGGAGTCAGTTCTCGGACGTAGTTGTGCTCAACCTCGTCGAGCACATCCACGATCAGGCGGACCAGTTCGTAATCCTGATCTTTCTGACGGATGGGAGCGCTGTAGGACAGGGCCAAGCCGAGGATGGCGACGGCGGGCACGCCGAGCAGCCAAGCCAGGTTCCATCGCGACACGGATAATCCTCCCGGAGTGATCGACGGGCACGGATCGGTCGAGGGAGCCCCACTCGTGCGGTGATTCCAGCCGTGGCCACATGGACAGGGTGGCCACGGCACAGGAATTATACCGACCGCGATCCGGACGTGCGAGGGCGGTTCTGGTGACGCGGCGCTATGAGTGATGGAAACGCGAAACGAGCGCGAAACGAAGAATCGCGTGCGGGGAGTCGCGCGGTCTCTGCCTTATAATGTGACACCGTGCCGGCGCCGAGTTCAGTACTCCGCTGGTCGCTCCCTCAGCGCACCGTCACCGTGAACGTCCCGGCCGGTTCCAGAACGCGGCTCTGCACATTGGCCTGGTTGCTCGCTCGCGGCACCCAATAAGTGAACGGTCCAGCCGCCAGCACGATTTCCCGGCGCTCGTTGGGCCGCAGCCGATAGACGTTCTGGTTGACCAAGACCTCGATTTCCTCGGGGTATTCATTAACCAGCACCAGGACGCCGCTTCGGGGGCTTTCGCGGGTCGACGAACCCGAGGGGTAGAGCGATTCGCGAGTCGGCGGTTGGGCCTTCAGGGCCTGCACGTCCCGTTGCAGGGCGTCCACCTGTTGCCGCAACCCGGCGAGGTCGTTCTGCACGCGCGTCACGTCACCGAGCTGTTGCCGAAGGGCAGTGATGTCGGAGGACAGCTTGCTTAGACCCTCGAGCTGGCTACGGACAGTGGTGAGGGATTCGGCGAGCTTAAGGATGTCGGCCGCCGCCTGGTCGGCAATGGTCTTGGCGGTGCGGCTATCGTTGCGGGCATCGGCAACCTCTTTCTTGAGTTCGGCGGTTTCCTTCTTCATGTCGGCGACGTCTTTGCGCAGCTCGGCAAGCCCCAGGGCGTCCAGCGATTTCTGAAGCTCGCGGAGGGCTTTTTCGACGGCTTCCAGCCGCTGCTCGGTGGTGGGAGGGCCTTCCGTAGCGAGTGCGGGGGCCGGACTGCTTAAGGCGTAGCTCAGTATCGCTGGCCAACCAACCAGTTTCCAGGTGCGCATCATGGGGCTGTCTCCTCGGTGTCTCAGCAGCAGCACCACCGCTTCGGGGGGCGCCATCGGCGCCTCTGGCGCCTGCCTGAGTCCGGGTATCTTCTCGGTGGCCGGCACCAACTCCGGGGCCGCCGCCAGCACCAGATTTGGCTGAGCCGCGGGCACGTTGGTGGCGCCGGTCGGCGGCGCCACCGTTGCTTCGGCTGCCGGTGTGCCATTTCCCTCGAAGTTAGAGGAGGCCCATTCAGGGTTCAAGGGAAAATCGCCGAAGACCTCGGGATGCAGCCGGCACCATTGGACCGCGCCGGCGCCGACGGCCCCAACCAGCATGCCAAGGAGCACGGCGACCCCGGCGGCGGCATCCAGGCGTGGGCGAATGGTAGCCAGCCATCGCGGCCTGCGGGCGGCAGTGTGTGGGGGGGCCGGGGGGCCCGAGCCGGCCCCCGCCCCCCCCCCCCCCCCCCCCCGCCCCGCAAAAAAAATGGGAAGGGG
>JANWYO010000262.1 GCA_025055215.1 Gemmataceae bacterium | reverse complement strand
TGTTGGCGGTCTCGGGCCATGAGCGCATCCTCCTGTATCACGCGGAGAGCTTGAAACTGCCCGGACTGCTGCAGTTACCGGAGCGAATCCCCTTCGTGCTCAAGCTCAGCCGCAACGGGAAAATCCTCCTCGCCGCGGGAGGCCGGGGCGCTCACTCCGGCAAGGTCGTCCTTTTCGACGTGACCAGCGGAAAACGGTTGGCTGAAATTGGGGACGAGCCGACGCCTTCCTGGCGGCCGACATCAGCACGAACCACAAGCTCGTCGCCTTGTGCGGCCAGAACAAACTCGTCAAAATCTGCGGCACCTCCACCGGCAAGCTAAAACACCGTATCAAGTGCTATACCGACTGCATCACCGCCCTAGAGTTGAGCCCCGATGGGAGCCTCCTGGCCAGCGGTGACCGGAACGGCGGCATTGACGTGTGGGAGGCGGAGAGTGGCGGCATCCTCTTTACCCTGGGCGGCCATAAGGATTGCATCACCGGCCTTAGCTGGTGGGCCGATTCGCAGGTCTTGGCCAGTGCCAGCGAGGATGGCCGAGTCATTTTGTGGTCCGCGGAGGACGGCTTCCCGGTGCGCTTGCTCAACGCCCACGCCGCCGATGCCCGCGCAGTCGGGGGTGGTGCGTCGCCGCGTGGTAGCGCGGCGCCCGGCGTGCTCTCGCTCGCTTACGCCCGCCAGGGCCACCTCGTCACGACTGGCCGCGACCTGTCGGCCTGGGTGTGGAAGCCCGACGGCAGCCCTTTGGCCAAACTGGAGGGATTCAGTTTGTCAAGCAACTCGTGAGGTGTCGGTCGGCGGCGTTAGTGGCGCCGACGCGACTTGCCCTCTTGGGGAGTAACACGTGCCTGAGAAATACAAAGTGGCCGTCATCGGCCGAACCGGCAAGGGCAACTACGGCCACGGGCTGGACGTGGTCTGGCTCACGGTGGAGAACGTCGAGGTGGTTGCGGTGGCCGACGAAGACCCGAAAGGCCGGGCCGCCGCCGCGGCCCGGCTGAAGGCCCCAAACGCGTACGCTGACTATCGGCACATGCTCGAGAAGGAACGGCCGCACATCGTCAGCGTGGCCCCGCGGTTCCCCGACTGCCACCGCGACATGGTGTTGGCCTGCGCCCATTTCGGGGCCCACGTCTTCCTGGAAAAGCCGATGGCCCGCACGCTCGCCGAGGCCGACGAGATGGTCGCCGCCTGTGAGCGGCACCACGTGAAATTGGCGATCGCCCACCAGACGCGCTACAGTCCCCGGGTCAAGGTCATCCGCGACCTGCTTGGGGACGGTCGCCTTGGCGACATCCTCGAAGTGCGCGGCCGAGGCAAGGAAGACCAGCGAGGCGGCGGTGAAGACCTGATGGTGCTCGGGACGCACATCTTCGACCTGATGCGCTTCCTGGTCGGCGATCCCCACTGGTGCCATGCCCGGGTCTGGAAAGACGGTCGGCCGGCCGTCAAAGCCGACATCCGCCAAGGCGGCGAGAACATGGGACCGGTGCTTGGGGACTGGATCACAGCGACCTACGGCTTTGCCGGTGGTATCTTGGGCAGCTTCGGGACGCATCGGGCCCGTGCCGGGGTTGGTAGCCGGTTCGGCCTGCAAATTTTCGGCAGCAAAGGGATCATCCACCTGACCACCGGAAGTTTGCCGGCGGCGTACCTTCTCGAGGATCCCGCCTGGTTCTCAGGCCGGACGACGAGCACCTGGCAGGAGATCACCAGCGCCGGCGTCGGCAAGCCGGAGCCGCTGCGGGGCGATCCTCTGGGATTGGGGAATACCTGGATCGTTCGCGACTTGATCGAGGCAATCGAAAAGGACCGCCAACCGCTTGGCAGCATGTATGATGGCCGGGCCGCGCTGGAAATGATCCTCGCCGTCTACGAATCGTATCGCCAGAGCAAGCCGGTGGAACTGCCTCTCAAGACACGACAACATCCACTGACACTGATGTGACAGCGGATAGTCCTTCCCAGGCCAATCCCGCCGCGCGATTCTGACGCCACATCGCTGGGGCCGAAGAGTGGGTGTCAGCGGCGGAGCCGCCGCGGCACTTCGCACAGCGGCGCGCTTCGCGTCGGCTCCGCCAGGATCTCGGCCAAGGTCGTTTGGGCGAAGGCGGCTTCCATGACCGCCAACGCGTTGTCGAGCCGGCGGTGTAACGGGCACAAGCGGGCGCCGTGGGCCGCCAGCCCGAGCGGGCATTCGCGAATCCGACGCAGGGGTTCCACGGCGTTGACCACTTCCAGGATCGTGAGTTCCGCCGGGTCCTTGGCCAGCGTCATGCCACCGCCGATGCCGCGTTGCGAATGCACGATACCGGCGCGATTCAACCCCTGAAGGACCTTCGCCAAGTACGCCTTGGGGACTAGCGTCGCCTCCGCAATCTGGTCGGTCGTCCGCGGAGACGGGGCCTCCGCCGCCAGATGCACCACCGCCCGCAAGGCATACTCCACCGTTTGTGACAGCATGATCGCCTCTAGACCATCCCGGACCAGACCGCGACACCACCGTGCCGACACGCTGCGAGCGCGATTGCGGACAACATTGTCCGATTCTCCCGCTCCGCAATCCCGTCGTCAAGGCAAGCGCCTGAGGTCCAACAGCTGGTTCCACCCGAATTTTCCGCGGGGACAGCGGCGGAGTGCGAGGCAAGGTCACTCCCAGAAAAACCGCGGCGTCCCCTCCTTAGTTGCTCCGGGGGCTATGCGGGCGGCCGCGCTAACTCCCGGCCAGCGGGAGCGGACTCGCTCATTTCCGCCGCCAGGCTGGCCAGCTGCTCGACGATCACTTCCACGTCGCCCGAGGTCGTCCGCCAGTTGACGAAGCACATCCGCAAGGCGACCCGGCCAAGCAGCCGGGTCGTCGCCAGGAACGCATGGCCGCTCTCGCGGAGGCGGAAAGCCAAGGTGCGGTTATGGCGATCAATGACGCTCGGGTCGTCCGATGGGGGGCGGTGTCGGAAGCAGAGGACGCTCAGCTGCCGCGGCGAGAGAATTTCGAAGCCGGGCGTCTGTTCCAGCAGGAGCTGCGCGAACTCGGCCAGGCGGCAGCAATGGTCGATGAGCTGGCGGAACCAGTCCAAGCCCAAAACCTGGACCGACAACCAGATTTTCAGCGCGCGGAAGCGCCGCGTCAGCGCCAGGCCATGATCAGAGAAATTGATCTCGTCCTCGCCAGGGAAGACGTCTTGCATGTAATCAGGGCGTTGGGCGAAGGCCGCCGCCAGGCGGTGGCCTTCGCGCACCAGCAGACCACCGGCGTCGAAGGTCTGCGCAAACCACTTATGCGGATCGAGGGTAATCGAATCGGCCTCCGCCAGGCCATCGAGCGCCGCTCGCCCCTCGGGGACCAACACCGCGGGCCAACCGTACGCCGCGTCCACGTGCAGCCAGAGCGGCCTGGGACGGCGGTGACACACCTCGGCCAGTTCCCGGAGCGGGTCGACCGTGCCGGTGTTGGTGGCCCCGGCGTTGGCGACCACCGCCCAGGGGAGCCGACCGGCCGCTTCGTCTTGGCGGATGGCCCGCTCCAGGCTCTCGCCGGTCAGGCGGAACTGGCCATCGGCGGGCACCGGCCGCACCTGCTCGGGCCGCAGCCCCATGATGCTGGCGGCCCGATCCACCGATTTGTGGCGCTGCTCGGTGACGTACAGCACGGCACGGCTCCGCTCCCCAGGGGAGAGGAGATGCCGCGCGGCCACCAGGGCCAGGAGGTTCGCTTCGGAACCCCCGCTGGTCAATAATCCGCGGGCCGTTGGGGGGTAGCCCACCCACGCCTTGAACCAATCGAGAACAACCAGTTCGACTTCCGCTGGACCGGCGGCGGCGAGCCAGACGCCGTTGAAGAAATTGGTGCTGGCGCAGAGCCATTCCCCCAGCACGGAAAACACCGACGGTGCTCCCGGGATGAAGGCAAGAAAGCGCGGATGATTGACGCGAAATGCGTGAGGAACGACCTTGTCGGCGAAATCGGCCAAAACATCCGCGAAGGGCCGGCCAGACTCGGGCGGCGCCTGCCGCAGCATCGCCTCCAGGGCGGTCCGGCTCGCGGTCCGACCCACCGACTGCTCGGGGACGGTCTCAAAGTAGCGCAGGGCCCACTCGGCGGTGAGCCGACCCAACCCCCTAACCTCGGCGGCATCCGGGTGCGGCAGCGGGGTCGCCAGCCGACGGCGAAGGGCGTCCAGCCGATCGGGCTCAGGGGCCCGGGAAACGTCGTCGGGCATCGTCAGTGCTCATGGGCCAGGCGCTGATGCTCCGCGACCCGATCCGCAGCAATGTGCCAGCCGCATTCGTTGCAGCTAGGGGCCTTCTCGTAGCAATCGTCGCAATAGAAGGGCCCGCCGTGGAAGAACTGTTCCAGGCGAGCGAAATCCTCGGGAGAAAGGTCGCCAGGGTCACGCGGCACGACCTGAGCGTCGCCACACCCTTCACAGCGGCGCTGACTGTGCTCGGCGATGACCCGGGCATAATGGTCGTGCACACCCCGCGGCACAATCCCCGTGCCGTTGCACAGCGGACAGGCCATCCCCAACTGGGCCGCGATCGCCTTACGGATAAAGGCGCTCTTGTTCGGCAGCTTGTTCAGCAACTCGGCCAAGGCTGCCTCGACTTTGAAGGCAACCACCGCCGTCTTCGGATTTTTTCCCGCCATGCCCCCGCTTCCGGGCAATTGCCAGCTTCCCGACTATGGCCACCGCTGCAGACCAAGCCGCGGCAAGGCCCACCTTGAGCCTCATTCTACCCAAGACAACCCGGCGTCACAATGCAGACCGGTCGCCAGGTGTCCCCCTGGATGGCAGCGAGGCGAGGTGCAGCGGCAAGATAAGGATCCATCGGTTTGCGCTCGCGAGAGAAGAGGAGACGCACGCTGGGCACGCAGGGGGCGCAAAACGATCCAGCATGAGCATGAAACACGGGATCGGCAGGTGGTGGGGAAGAAAAAACCGCCGCCCGGAGCGCTAAGCCCCACCCGAAACGACAGGTGTACCCCGGTCGCGGTCCCCAGGAACCGACGGATGGCCACGGGCTCCAGCCGCCGCGGGCCCATCGGCCGCGGCCCGGCAGGGGGCCGCGTTGGACGCGATCCGGTCTGTTACGGACCCAGGCGGCTAGGGGCGCGTTCGGTGTCGTAGGCCAAGTAGCGCGTGCCCCACAGCCAGAGAAGCCCGCCGAGAAGAATGGCCACTGATACCAGGCGGAAACCGTCGTCGAGGTTCGTGCGGTCGGCGATGTGGCCGATGATCGGGGGTGAGATGACGTCGCCCAGGGCGTGGATGAAGAAGATGTTGAGCGCGAAGGCGGTGGCTCGCATCGCGGGATGGGTGACGTTGGCCAAGGCCGTGTTCGTCGGCCCAGTGTTGAAAAACAGGCCGAACTCGGCCAGGAAGATCCAGACCCAGGCGAGGGGAAAAGGCGTCGCCAGCGTCAGAAGGACGAACGGGAAGGCAGCCAACATCGCTGTTCCGGAAACCAGGAAGTAGGAACCGGCGACACGCGGCCGAAGCCAATCACCTGCCACGCCACCAGCCAAGGTGGCCAGGAACCCAGCCACGACCGTCACCAGGCCGAACGCCGTCACCGGCTCAATGCCGAAAAGGCGGGTTGCCCCGAGGGCGTGCTCGGGGCGTTGCTGGACATAGGCAGGCATCCAGGCGGCCATGCCACCCAGGGAAAACGACATGGCCGTCATCGCCAGGCAATTGAGCACATAGGACGGCGTCTGAAGCAAGATTGTGTAGTCGGCCAGGCGCAAGGTGCGTTGGGGCGCGACCGGGCCGGCCTCGACTTGGCCACGCGGCGGCTCCCGCAGCAGATAGCACCAGATCCCCAGGGCCAGCCCCGGCGGCACCACGAGGAAAAACGCCCAGCGCCAGCTCAACCACGTCACCGACATCCCGCCCAAGGCGTACCCCAAGGCACTGCCGACGGGAAAGGCCAGATAGAACCAAGCCAGTTTGCTGCCGCGAACCTTGACCGGGTAGAAATCCGCAATCATCGTTGGGGCAACGGGTCCATAGGCGGCTTCCCCCACGCCTACGAGGCAGCGCGTGAGGAACATCAGCACATAGGCCCCAGGGAGGACCCATAACCCCAGCATGCCGACGTCGAGGCGCCAGTCGCCGGCAAACCCGGGAGGATGCCACCACCCGGCCAGTCCCGAGGCCCCACTGGCCAGGCTCCAGAACAGCACGCCGAAGCCGATGAGCTTCCACCGCGCCATCCGGTCGCCAAGCCAGCCAAACAACGGCGAGGTTACCATGTAGGTGACGAGGAACGCTGAACTAAGCAGTCCCAGGAGGAACTTGGCCTGCGGGTGGCCGTGCGGGAAGAGCACGGGTTCGACTTGGGGGATGACAGCCGCCAGGATGTAGCGGTCGATGTAGTTAAAGAGGTTGATCACCAGCAGGGCGACCAAGGCCAGCCGGGCGCCGGGCAACGGCGCCGCGGCGGGCTCGACCGATGTAGACCGCACGGATGGGGCGCTGGTTACCGGCGGGGCCATCATACTCCCTTCCCCTCGGGGGCCTGCTGGACCGAGCGTCCAGAGGGGCTATAATCCCTCAGACAAGCGCGAAAGAAAAGAGCGCTTTTTGCCGTTAACGTCCCTCCGGGGACCGCTGAAGTCCGATGAGCCTCGCGCAAGCCCTCGCGGACGTTTGGGAGCTTCCCCATGGCCAAGAAGACCCTGAAAGACCTCCCGCCGTTGCAGGGGAAGCGCGTGCTGGTGCGGGTTGATTTCAACGTGGCTCATGATCCCAAGACCGGGGCCATCGTGAATGACCGCCGCATCCGGGCGGCGGTGCCGACGTTGAAATACCTGACCGACGCCGGGGCACGGGTCATCGTCATGAGCCATTTCGGCCGGCCGGAAGGAGACCCTGCCAAGGACGCCATCTATCGGCTCGACCGCATTGCGGCCCGGTTGCAGGAGTTGCTCGGCGTTCGAGTCCGCAAGGTGGACGAGGTCGTGGGGCCGGGGGTGACGGCGGCGGTGGAAACGCTGCTGCCGGGCGGGGTGCTCGTCTTGGAGAACCTCCGTTTCCACCCTGGGGAAAAGAAGAACGACGCCTATTTCGCCCAATGCCTCGCCGACCTGGGTGACATCTATGTTAACGAGGCGTTTGGCACCTGCCACAACGCCAAAGACGCCTCGATGATTGCCCTGCCGCAGGCCATGGCCGCGGCCGGCAAGCCGCGGGTCATCGGCTTCCTCGTCGAAAAAGAGCTGGCCATCCTCGACCAACTCCTGTCGGCGCCGCCGCGGCCGCTGGTCGGTGTCCTGGGCGGGGCCAAAGTGTCGGACAAGATCAAATTCATTGAAAGCCTGTTGGCGAAGGTCGATCGCCTGCTGATCGGCGGGGCCATGACCTACACGTTCTTGAAGGCGCAGGGGGGCGGCGTCGGCAATTCCCGCTTTGAGCACGATCAGCTGGACGTTGCCGGGCGACTGCTGGAGTCGGGCAAGATCGTGCTGCCGACGGACCATGTCGTCGCCGACCGACCCGAGGCCTCGGCGGCCACGCAGGTGGTGGAGGGGCCGATTCCGGACGGCTGGCTCGGGGTGGACATCGGACCGAAGACCATCGAGCAGTACCGCCGAGCCATCGCCGAGGCGGGGACGGTGGTGTGGAATGGTCCGATGGGTTGGTTCGAGCTGGAGCCGTTCAGCCACGGCACGCGGGCCGTGGCGGAGGCCCTGGCTGCCTCCAAGGCCGTGACCATCGTGGGGGGCGGTGAAACCGCCGAGGCGGTCGAAGCGTTTGGCGTTGCGGATCGGATCAAACACGTGTCAACCGGCGGCGGAGCGTTTCTCAACTATGTGGAAAGCGGCCGGCTGCCCGCGCTGGATCAGATTGAAGACCGAAAGACGCCTTGACGCTCGCCGCCGGCTGCGGTGAGATACCCCCCTGGGTTTCGACCCAGGGCACCTGTCGTGACGAGAGAGCGACCATGCTCGGCCCGCGGAAGATCTCCAATTCGGAGAGTGCAGCACGTCCCAAGCGCGGCGTTCCGGAAGGGCTGTGGATCCGCTGTCCCCAGTGCAAAGCGACCATCTTCCGCAAGGAGATGGAGAATCGCTTCAACGTCTGCCCTGAGTGCGACTATCACTTCTACATGCCGGCGGTGGCGCGAATCCGCCAACTCCTCGACAGCGACAGCTTCGAGGAGTGGTTCACCAACCTTCGACCACGCGACCCGCTGAATTTTAAGGACCGGATCCTGTACGCCGACCGGCTGAAGGCCGAGCAGGCGAAGACGAACATGCTCGATGCCGCCATCGTCGGCAAGGGATTCATTCGTGGCCGGCCGGTGGTCGTCGGCATCACCGACTTCGCCTTCATGGCGGGGAGCATGGGTTCGGTTGTCGGCGAGAAATTGACCCGGGCCGCGGAAGAGGCCACACGGTTACGCCTGCCGTTGATTTTCGTCAGTGGCTCGGGCGGCGGGGCCCGCATGCAGGAAGGCATCCTGTCGCTGATGCAGATGGCCAAGATTTCGGCGGCCATCGGCCGGCACGACCAGGCCGGCTGCCTGTACATCTCCATCCTCACCAACCCGACCATGGGTGGCGTGGCCGCCAGCTTCGCCCTGCAAGGCGACATCACTCTCGCCGAGCCGGGCGCCCTCATCGGCTTCGCGGGCAAACGCACCATCTGGAACACGGTCCGCCTCGAACTCCCGGAAGGCTTTCAGACCAGCGAGTTCCTCCTGCGGCACGGTTTCATCGACCGCATTGTCCACCGCAAGGACCTGCGGACGGAAGTCGCGCGAATCGTCGATTACTGCGGCCATTGACCTTGGCCCATCGCCCCCCTCTTTCAGCGCTCGTGCCAGCGCAACAGGAGATATTCGATCAGCCACATCAGCAGGGAAAGGCACTCGTCATTGCGGTCGCGGCTGGGGTCGAATTCCGAGAAAGCGACACCCAGCAGCCGATCCGACCAGACTGCATCGATGACACTTAGGACCAGCGCCGGCGTCAGCCCCAGGGGCATCGCCTGGGCAGCGGCTGGAAACGTCGCCGGGTCGAAGACATCGCAGTCCAGATCGATCAACACCCGAGACGCTTGCCGTGCTTCGGTCCGTAGCTGGTCCAGCACCGACTTGGGCCCCAGCAGCAACTCCGTCGCCGGGATCGTCCGCCGGTAATAGCGGCCCACGTGCTCCGGCGGCAGCAGCAACTCGCGATGCCCGACGTTGATGATCGGCGGCAACGGCCCATCACAATGCAGCAGGAAGTTCCCGTGCGACAGCTCGCTGGTGCAGTCGGTCAGGTTGTAAACGTCCAGGTGGGCGTCGAGCTGGATGACGAGGGTATCACTGCCCGCCAATTCGTCGAGCAAGGGCAACGTGGCGACGTGATTACCGCCGACCCAAAGGAGGAACTCCCCTTGCTTCCAGGCCTGACGGATGGCTTGCCGTGCGCGCTGCCGCCAGGCATGGCAGTCGGCCAGCGTCTCGAAGGCAAATTCCCGCCGCCGGACGCGGTGTTGGTACGCGCGGGCCCGCGTCGGCATCCGCTCGCGGCGGTTGTCCGCCAGCAACTCGCGGAAGGCATCGGCGAGCAACTCGGCCCCCGCGGCAGCCCCGGGGCTGCCGAACAGAGGGAACGGGAAAAACATCACCGCCGACTTCACGCCCTGGTCCTTGGGTTGGTCATCACCGAAAAGCCACGTTCCCCCGCACTGGATGGCTCAATCCGTCCCCGAGTGCGACCCAAGCCGAGGGAGCACCCTCGCAACGCAGCTCGTGCCGCCGCTGGCTTGGTCTCTTGGCGATGGCCACTTCCGCGGAATCGCTCGCCCCGGCACGGGGGCGTCTCGCCCGGCGAAACGCCGGGCGAGACGCCCAAGTCCCGGAGTTGGCCTTTTCTCACCCGATGCATTTCGTCACAATCTGCACCGGGACAGGAGGTCCGCCTGAATCGAGGAGGATGATGATGATGACCCTCTCTTGCTCACCCGTTCGGGGCCTGCTGATCGTGGGTAGCCTCCTGGTGCTGCCCGCGATAGCGTCGGCGGGCTTCGTCACGCTGTCGCAAACGTCCGACCCGAAAGCTGACATCATCTTGCAGTCATATCACATCGGCGAGCGCACCTACACGAACTTCGTCCTGGTCAAGAAGGCGAAGCTCCTCTGGCAGTCTCCGCCAGACGATGTCAACGGACCGATCAGCGTCGATCGCGGCGACAACGTGGTCGGTCTCAACAAGGAAAGGCCGACCGATTCCGAAATCGCCGACAACCAGCGGAACCTCAACCTGGGCTTGATCCTCGACACCGAAGAATACGGGGCCTTTGGGCTGAAGCTTAAGTTTGAACGTGCCCTGACCGCCCCACTCCGCTGCCACAAGGACGTTCCCTCGGTGCTCATTTTCGAGCGCGGCCAGAACAGCGACCTGACAATCCAGGGCCTTGATGCCGACGGCGACCCCATCGGCCATGTGCTCCACCTGGTCCGCGGTGAGAATCAGACGTCAGCGGGCTTCAGCCTCGACACCACGGAAATCTCTCACAGCCAACCGGTCGGCTTCTGGGAAGTTCATCTTAGCCAACTGGGGGTGAGCAGCATCCACGGCCTGCTAATCACCTGCGAGGCCGAGTACCACGGTCCCGATTTCAAGGTGATCGGTCTGGAGCCCGGCCCGTGCGAGGCGCCCGAGCCGACCAGCGTGGCGCTGGGTTGGCTGGCCCTGGCCAGTCTGGGCTTGAGTCGGCTGCAACGGCTGGGCCGGCGCTGGTGGGGCCTGCGGTGCTGACCGGCTGACTGACTCGGCGCGGCGCTTGAGGTGCTCCCCGGCAAGGCCTGGCCAGCAGCTTGGGCACCGCGACACTCGCGGCGCCAAGCAGCTTTCCAGGTGGCAACCGGACGTTGGTCCCGTTGCCGGGGCAGAGGCCCGGGAGTAGACCTGTGGGCAACTTGACGGCGGTCAGGTGCCCGACATTCTCCTTAGACCCTCAGGCCCCTCCATGCAGCCGCTTTGTCCCTCCCTCTATCAGGTCAACACCCGCATCTGGCTGAATGAGCTGGGCCAAGCCCAAGGCCGGCCTGCGACCCTCGACGACGTTCCCGACGCCGACCTCGACCACCTCGCGCAGCGGGGGTTCGACTGGGTCTGGCTCCTCGGCGTCTGGCAGACCGGGGCAGCTGGTCGAGAAGTTTCCAGGCGTCACCCGGACTGGCGGCGAGAGTTCCAAGCCGCCCTGCGGGATCTCCGCGAGGACGACATCATCGGCTCGCCTTTTGCGGTGCGGCGTTACGCCGTCGCCGCCGACATGGGCGGCGACGCCGCCTTGGCGCGGCTGCGGGAACGACTGCGGCAGCGCGGCCTTCGGCTCATGCTTGACTTCGTGCCCAATCACACGGCCCTGGACCACCCTTGGGTCGGGGAGCATCCCGAGTTTTACGTCCACGGCACCGAGGAGTTGCTTGCCCGCGAGCCGGGCAACTATTGCCGAGTCACTACCGGCGAGAAGGCGTTGATCCTGGCCCACGGCCGCGACCCTTACTTTCCCGGCTGGCCCGACACACTTCAACTGAACTACCGCCATGCCGGCCTGCGAGCCGCGATGATCAGCGAACTGGAGCGGCTGGCAACTCAATGCGATGGCGTGCGCTGCGACATGGCGATGCTGGTGCTCCCCGACGTCTTCCTCCGCACTTGGCATTCGTTGTCGCTACCCAGCGACGGCAGTCCGCCGGTGGAGGGACCTTTCTGGCCCGAGACCATTGCCCGCGTTCGCCGTCGGCACCCTGATTTCGTTTTCATGGCGGAAGTGTATTGGGACCTGGAATGGACCCTCCAACAGCAAGGCTTCGATTACACCTACGACAAGCGACTGTACGATCGGCTCCATCTGCGCGATGCGGCGGAGGTTCGGCGGCATCTCGAGGCCGATCGCGAGTTTCAGCGCAAGCTGGTCCGCTTCCTCGAAAACCATGACGAGCCGCGGGCCGCCAGTGCCTTTCCGCCGCCAGTGCACCAGGCGGCAGCGGTCATTGCGTTTTTCGTCCCGGGGATGCGTTTCTTTCACAACGGCCAACTTGAGGGCCGCCGCGTTCGGGTGCCCGTCCACTTGGGTCGCCGACCGGAGGAGCCGGCGGACCTGGCCATTCGCCAATTTTACGACCAGCTGCTAGCCTGCCTGGACGACCCCCTGGTGCGATCGGGACGGTGGCGCCTGCTGGCTTGCCGACCCGCATGGGCTGACAACCCTACCTGGTCGCGCTTCCTGGCGTTTTCTTGGGAAGAGGAAGCCCCCCGCCGACGCTGGCTGGTCGCGGTCAACTACGGACCGACACGCGGCCAATGCTACGTCAGCCTGCCGTATGGCGATCTCGGCGGGCGAACGTGGCGCCTTCAGGATCGCCTTGGCCCTGCGACTTACGAACGCGACGGCGATGATCTGGCCGACCGGGGCCTGTACCTCGACATGCCGGAGTGGGGCTATCACCTCTTTGAATTGACACCGGCTTGACACTCCCCGTGCACCAGCAGGGGACCATCATTTCGGCGGCGTCACCGGCAGCCTGAGTTTCGCCAGGTAAATGCGGCTCTTGCCCTCGTGGGACGAATAGTAGCTGACCCAGAGGATGCCGTCGTGAAAGACCATGCCGGCGTAGCTTGTGTCGCCACCGCTGGGAAGGACCAGCAGCGGCTCATAGCTGTCGCGGGTCAGCCGGCCCAGGGCCGTCTTTCCCGGATACTGCCGGCTGACGGCCCACAGGGAACCGTCGGGAACCTGGATGAAGTTGGGTCCGCCGAGCCGGTGCTTCGTCTCCTTCCATTCCCATCGCGTGTACGGCGGCTTGCTGCTGCCGATCCAGCCGAAGGTGTTGCCGCCTTCCCGGCGGACCAGGGCAATCATCTCGTCGCCTTCGAGGAAGCGAAGGGTGGTTTCGTTGGGCTGACCGGGAACGTCGAGATGGGTGATCAGGTCGTAGTGGACGCCGTCGCGGCTGGAGAAGAGACTGAGCTTCCAGTCAGCCGGACCCGGCGGTGCCGGCTGAGGCGACTTGGCAGCGTCCTGGGCATCCTTGCCGTGGCGAGTCGAGGCATTGTAACTGACGCCGTAAGCCACTCCCTTGTGCCATGTCACCCGCCAGAGCCATTCGCCCTCGGAGAGGATGCGTTGCGTCGGGGTCCACTGCCGGGCATCTCGTGAGAAACAGACGCGTGGCTGCCGCCCGATGAGGTTTTTCGTACCCTTGTAGACGGAACCGCCGGCTACGATCATCAGCCGGTCGTCCGGCGTGACAGAGAGCTTCGGGTCGCGGAGGTCGATCCCCTCCTCAGAAATGAGGGCCACGGACGCCCAGCTCTTGCTGTCAGGGGATTCGAGGACCCGGATTTGGCCATCACCGCCGACGTGGGCCTCGGCCTCGCGGAAGACGCAATACCACTTGTCGTGCCAGCGGAGCAGGTCGGTGAAGGCGTTGTGTCTGCCCTGGTCCCAAATTTTTTCGACGGAGAGAAGTTCAATCTCCGCGCCGCGGGCCAAGCTCGCAGCGATCAGGCCAGCGCTGACGGCGAGGAGGGAAGGTCGATGCCGCATGGTGCAACCTCCTGGTGAAGTCAGATCCGGGATGTGCCTGGCGCGGGTTTCGCGGCACGCACCCAGATGTTGTACCGAAGCCCACGAACAAGGCGGAGGGGCGACACAGTAGATTTCGGCGGGCGAACGCTGGAGGGCGTCCCGCCGCTGAGGCGGCGGGACGCCGTCAGGGATTGCCGGTAGCGGTCAGGGTCTTTACGTCGGCGGCGGCGCGGCTGCGGTCGGGCTGAGCATTGTTGGCCGGGGGCCCTAAGGCAGGGGGCGGGTTCTCCGCCAGCCGGAGGAAGGCACGAGCCTGCTTGATGTCAGGAT
>JANWYO010000230.1 GCA_025055215.1 Gemmataceae bacterium | reverse complement strand
GGTTGTGTTCGGGGGGGCCCTTACCTAAACTCACTCATCCGGGCCCGGCCGGGTATAAATGTGCGGCGGCCGCCCGAAACGTCCCTGGTGGCCCGGCCGCTCCATCACGTGGCCGGAAAGGAAGGCTTAGACCAGTTCCTTGATCGGTTCGGCCTTGGAGGCGTCGTCGGCGATGCCGAGGGGCCGACCGAGGTTGTCGCGAATCTGGGTCTTGGGATCGAGCCCGAGGCCGCGGTAGATCGTGGCGAACAGTTCCTTGATCGACACCGGGCGATCGGCGACGCTGGTGCCGTCTTTGTCGGTGGCACCGACGGCGATCCCGCCCTTGATGGCGCCGCCACCCACGACGACCGACCAGCAGCGGGCCCAGTGATCGCGGCCAGCGTTCTGATTGATGCGCGGCGTACGGCCGAACTCACCCATCCACACGAGAACCGTGTTCTCCCACATGCCGCGGTCGACCAAGTCCTTGACCAGCGTGCCCATGCCCTTGTCGAGGACCGGCAGCCGCTGATTCCGCAGGATCGGGAAGATGCCGTTGTGGTTGTCCCAGCCGCCGAGGTCCACTTCGATGCAGGTGACGCCGGCTTCGGCCAAACGGCGGGCCAGGAGGCAACCACGGCCAAACTGATTGTTGCCGTACTCGTCGATCAGGCTCTGCTTTTCGCCGGAGAAGTCGAAGACCTTGCCGCGCGGCGAAACGATCAGGCTGAACGCCTTGGTGTAGATGTCGCTGTGGGACTGAGCAGCCTCGCCGCTCTTGGCATTGATGAAGTTGTCTTCCAGCGTGTACAGCAGGCGCTGCCGACGACGGATGCGCTCGGTGGCCAAGTCGCCACTCCCCAGTTCGTTCGGCGGCCGAATGTTCGCCGGCGGCTGACCCGGGTTCTGCACCGTGAACGGAGCGTACATCATCCCCAGGAAGCCCGGGCCGATTCGCTCGCCCGTGCCGCCAACCGAGATGAACCCAGGGAGGTCGAGTTCCTTGGGAGTCAACTGGCTGGAGGCGACGGCCCCGATGTGCGGATACGACACGACCGGGCTTGGCGGCCGACCGGTGTTCATGAGGATCGTGCCGCGATTGTGGTCGCCCTCATTCGTGACCAGCGAGCGGATGACGCTCAGATGCTTGAATTGGGAAGCCACCGTCGGCAGGTGTTCGGAAATTTCGATGCCGTCAGCCGTGGTCTTAATCGGCTTGAACTCACCGCCGTTCGGCGAGCCGGGCTTGAGGTCCCACAAGTCGATGGTGGACGGGCCACCACCCATCCACAAGATGATGAGGCTCTTGTTTTCCTTTTTCAGCGTCGGCGCCGCTGCCCTCAGCTGCTGGAGGAACTGCATGCCCGGCAAGGCCATCCCCGCCGAAAAGCCCGCCACGTGCTGGAGGAAGTGCCGCCGATTCAAGGTCGGATAACTCGACAACATCGCTGATCACCCCCGCTTCTGGTGAAACGAAATTCAACGTCGCCCAAGTGCCGGGCATTGCCTAACTAATGTCGCCAATGCGGGATCGGTTGTCAAGCACCCTTCCGATCACCCCACCGGCACCCATCGCCCAGCGGTTCCTCGCTGGGCGATTCACCCTCTTCGACGGCTGACTGATCCCAGAAGTTCCCAAAATTGGAAAATCTTGACCGGCGGTCGGGGAAAACGGTTTCCGACCCGCATCAGACTTTGCGAGACCCGACGCCACCGTCCGGAAGATGCCCCCCGTTCAAGCTCCCGGCGCCCGTTCGCTGACTGGTACCAGGTCGGCCATCTTTCCGTCTCCCGAAGCCGGGGGTTCCCCTGGATTTCGGCGGGGCGACGTTGCGGCGGCAGACGAGGACCAATCGGTTCGCGCTCGTGCGAGTAAGCGGATTCCTCACCGGGCAGAGAGCGAGCGCGAAACGAGGAATCGGCGCGGGCCTAGGGAAAGACCGCCGCCTGAATCGCTCCCAAAGATCGGTGCATCCGAAGCGGGTTTTGATTGACCCGGCCGCTGTTCGCCGCTTATAGTTGGCTCAGGTGCAACGATCCCTGCCTCCCCTAGATACCGGAGCCTTCGCAGTGGCCAACAACCGCCGGCGGAAACAACCCGAGGTCATCGGATTCCTCGGTGTCGGTCTGGACAACGACGACCAGCACCAACGGCTGACGCGGAGCCCCCATTTCCTCCTGGTCGGCGGCTCCGAAGAGACCCACGCCCGCATGCAGGAGACGGCCATCAAATTTGACGAGGCGTTGGAACGCCGGGGCAAGGCCCTTAAAGAGATTTCCCTCGAAGAAATCCTGGACTTGCTCGAAGAGGCGCGGCGGTGAGTGTCCGCAGCGGCCCGCCCGGTCGAGACCGGGCATTGGCTCAGGCCAATGCCCGGGACGGCTGGTTGCTCCACTCTTCCCTCGGCGGCGGACAAGTCGGCGGTGCGGCGTAACCTCGACCGCACCCGTCGGCGCGGCGGCGCTCGCGAAACCGGCAACCGTCACCTCGGGTATATCCCGTCGAACGAGTTGTGATCGTGACTCTCGACGATGCGGACCTGGTGCAGCGCTGCCTTCACGGCGAGGCGACGGCCATCCGGCTCCTGGTGGAGCGCTTTCAGCCGGAGGTCTTCGGCCTGTGCGTCCGCCTGTTGCACCATCGTCAGGACGCCGAAGACGTCACCCAAGAAGTTTTTCTCCGGGTTTTCCGCAGCCTGCGCCGCTGGAACAACGCTCGGCCCCTTCGGCCGTGGATCCTGCGGATCGCCGTCAACCGCTGCCGGACATGGCTCGGCCGACGGGCCCGTCGGCCGGAATTGGTGGATTACCTCCAAGACACCGTGGCCGATCGGCCGGCCGACGACGCCGCTGAGTTGGCAGCGGAAATCCGCGCGGCGCTGGAGGTGTTGCGGCCGGAGTACCGCATCGTCTTTGTGCTGTTTCACGAGCATGGGCACTCGTATGAGATGATCGCCGCCGCTTTTGACCGCCCGGTCGGCACCATCAAGACTTGGCTGCACCGGGCGCGGCTGGAGGTGCTCCAAAGACTCAAGCGCCGCGGCATGGTACCCGAGCGTCACCCTTGAGGCAACTGCCTCGGCCCCGAGCATGCGGAGCGAGCGCTTATGAGGTGTGCAGACTGCCTGGAATTGTTGCAGCGAAGCCTGGATGGAGAGTCGGCCGCTGGCGGCGCCGAGTGCGAACTGCACTTGGCGAACTGTCCTGCCTGCCAGGAGTGGTTTGCCGCGGCTCGTCGGCTGGAGGAGGGGCTGCGCGTCCTGAGGGCGCAGATTTCGGAACCAGGGCCGAGCGAGCGCATCGTGGCCCTCGTCCTGCGCGACCATGCCCTGCGGCGAAGGCGCCGGTGGCGAGCAGGCTGGGCGGCAGCGGCCGCCGTCGCCTTGGCGGTGGGACTGGGGCTATGGCGTGGCCACTACACCGACACCGGACCGGAGCTGCCGCCGGCCGCTCCGGTCCTGGCGAGCGAGGAACCATCGTTGCAGCGGCAGGTGGCCGAGGTCGGTTCGGCTTTAGCCGACTTGGCCCGACGCACCACGCAGGAAGCCGTCGGCCCCACGCGTCTGTTCGTTCCCGAGCCGGTGCCGACGCCGCGCCTCAGCAACGTGACGCTGGTCAGCCAGGCCTGGGAGCCGCCCAAGCAGTCGCTGCGTGACGTGGGGGCCGGGGTGTCCGCGGGCCTGGAGCCGGTGACCACGTCCTTCCGCCGAGCCGTCGATTTGTTTTTGCGCGATCTGCCCGTGTCGCCCGACAATCCCACGGGGCTTTGAGCTACCATGAAGCCGCGACGTTCTTTCCTGTTCGCCTCGGGAGTGGTCGCTTGGGTGCTGGTGCTGGCCGGCCCGGGCCGCGCCGCCGAGCCTTGCGCCGAATTGCTCCGCTTGGTTCCTGACGATGTCGGCTTGTGCTTCGTGATCCGGGACCTGCGGAACTACTCACAACTCCTGCGAGATGCCCCCTTCTGGGCCGATTTCCGCCAATCACCGCTGGGCAAAGAACTGGTCGACTCTCCCGAAATCCGCAAGTTGGGCCGGGCGTTGGAGCAGGTCTCGGAACATTTGGGGATTTCCTGGGAGCGGTTGCGGGATGACATCCTCGGCGACGCCATCGTATTGGCGTACCGCCCCGGGCCTCCGGATCGGCCGGAATTGGAGGAAGGCATGATCCTGGTTCACGCCCGGGATCCGCAGCTGCTGCGCCAGCTGGTGAACCGACTCGATCAGCTCCAGCGAGCAAGCGGGGAACTGAAGGAACTACAACCGAGATCGGCGCACGGGCGGGATTACGTTCGCCGAATCAAGACCAAAGGTGAGGACTTCCTGTTTGTTCACGGATCGGTCCTGGTGCTGAGCGGCCAGGAAACCCTGCTGCGACGCGCGTTGGAGCGGGACCGGACGATGCCGCCCGCGGATCAAGAGGTGCCGCTGATTGCCGCGCAGCTGGAGAAGCTGAAGGCTGGTTCCGCGTTGGCCGCGGTCTGGCTCAATCCGCGGGCCTTCGACGCCGCCTTTCAACGGCGGGCTGCCGCCGCGACGGCCGACGACCGGGCCTTCCTGACCGCTTTCGGACGCTATTGGAAAGCACTCGAGGGGGTGGTGGCGTATGCTCAGCCGGCCGCGCATCTCGAAATCGGCCTGTCGCTGCGCGTCGATTGGCAGCAACTCCCCGAGTCGGCCCGTCGCTTGTTTAGCACGGCAAGTCAGCCCTCGCCCCTGTGGCAGGTCTTTCCCGAAGACGCCCTGCTAGCAGCCGCCGTCCAAATCGACTGGCTGGCCGCGGTGCAGACGTTGGGGGAGTTCCTGCCAGAATCAGTGCGGGGGACGATTCAAGGCACGGCGAAGCGGATTGCCGGCCCCGCCCTCGGCAGGGACATTGCCAAGGAAGTGCTCCCTTACCTCGGCCCGGAGTGTGGCGTGTGCATCGTGGCGCCGCCACGCACGGACCGCGATTGGTTCCCCCAAATGGTCAGCGCCCTCCGGGTCCGCGACGACGGCCCCGGAGCGCCGCTCAGCTCAACGCTCCTGGCCGGCCTCCATTCCCTCGCCGTGCTGGCCGTTCTCGATTACAACAGCAAGCACCCGACTCAAGCAGTCTTACGGTCCAGCTTGCAGGGTAAAGTCGAGGTGCGATCGCTCGTCCACCCCAGCTTGCCCTCGGGCTGGCAGCTCTCGTTCGCCTTTAAGGAAGGCTACCTGCTGCTGGCTTCTTCCCCCGATGCGATTCAGCGTTTCTCCGCGCCCAAAAACTCAACGCCCTCGTCCGCCGCGGACGAGGTTCCCCTGCTTCGTATCTCGGTCACAGCCCTCCGGGCCTACCTGCGCGAGCGGCAAGGCGCCTTGGTTCCGTTCCTGGCCACGCAACGGCAGATCTCACGCGACGAAGCGCAACAGCAGTTGGAGCGCTGGTACGCCGCCCTTCAATGGGTGGACCGAATCGAAATCACCCAGCAGGCCAGCTCGAATCAGGTGACGTTCCGGCTTCGCCTGCACACGTCGCAACGTCTTGTCAAGTGATTGGATGGGTTTGCGACCGGTACCGCCCAACAGCCCTCCCGGCGGTGGAACAAAAAACCCCGCTGAACTTCCTGAGAACAGGCCGAACAGCGGGGCCGGAACAGAGAAGAGGCCTTAGATGCCAAGATGATACCGGACTGGAAAACGGTGTCAAGAAAAAAATCCAAAAAATCTGCATAATCGGAATCCGCCCTGGGTTAGCTCGCTAATCGCGTCGGATGCCCAGCTGGTCCGCAGGGATAAAGCTGGTCATCGTGTCGCGGCGACTTGATCGGCCGCAAGCGCCCCCCGGACCGCAGCCGGTCAAGCCATGTCGCCAGGCGCGCCACGTCTGACGCACCAGGTAGGCCATGGCCGTTGCGACGATAACACCGACGATCACTAGCTCTGTCATTGATGCCCCATGCGGTCTGACGCCTCTGCGGCCGGCGATCCCAAGGGTGCCCATCGGCAGATTGTACTCCCCGAAAGTCACCCTGGTCAGCCAGCGCGCCGGCGCCATCCCCGCGACCGATTGATCGTTTCGCCCTCTCCCCACCCCCGGTCGATCGTTTCTCACTCACCTCGCCTTTGAGATTGTTTTGCGCTCGCTTCGATTGATCGTTTCGCGCGCGTTCCACCGCCACCGCCCCCTCCGTCTTGGGCTTTTGCAATCCGTTCGAGGCCTTGGTAAGCTGCAAGGTACAAGCGGTGGCCGCCCACCGCTTCGTCGTTTCGCCCACGCCCGACCTCACGACCCAGCCGCTGGTTCTTCCATAGGATTCGCCTCCATGAAGCACTTGCACCTGCTCTCGGTTCTGCTCGTCCAAGTTGTCGTGGCTTGTGGCGCGGCCTTTGCCCAGGAGCCGATCCGCTTCGCCCGGACGCCAGACATCTCGCCGGATGGCCGATTCGTCGCCTTCAGCTATCTCGGCGACATCTGGGTGGTCGAGGCCATCGGCGGGATTGCCCGGCCAGTCACCATGCACGAGGCCCACGATTACGGTCCTGTGTTCAGCCCCGATGGCCGTTGGCTTGCCTTCACGTCCAACCGGCACGGTAGTTACGACGTGTTTGTCGTACCCGTCCAAGGGGGAAAACCTCGCCGGCTGACCTACGACTCCGCTGCCGATGTCGTCAACGGCTGGTCGCCGGACGGCAAATACCTCTTGTTTACTTCGGGCCGGAGCACCGCCTTCCCCCAAGGATATGAACTCTACAAAGTGCCCTTCGAAGGCGGTCGAGAGCAGCGGGTAAGCCTGGGCGAGGGCAAGGAGGGGGCCTATTCGCCGGACGGCCAACGAGTCGCCTACGTCCGCGGTCCAGGAACGTGGTATCGCAAAGGCTACCGGGGGTCGTCCAACGACGACATCTGGATCTGCGATGCCGACGGTCGAAACAACCGGCGCATCACGCAGTTCCTCGGCCAGGATACTTCCCCCATGTGGAGTGCCGACGGCAAAGAGCTGTTCTATGTCAGCGAGCAATTCGGCACGCCGGCCAACCTTGTCCGGGTGCCGGTGGACGACCCGAGCCAGCCGGTGGCCCTGACCCGGCATACGGACGACGGCGTGCGTCGGGCACGGATCAGCGGCAACGGCGAATGGATTGTGTATGAGTGTGGTGCCGATCTATGGATCGTCCCGAGCCGCGGCGGGACACCGCGGCGGTTGGCCATTGAGGTCCACGCCGACGACAAGGCCAACACCGAGCGCACGGTCACGTTCACCAACGGCGCCACCGAATTTGCCCTCTCCCCGGATGAGAAACACGTCGCCTTCGGGGTCCACGGCGAGTTGTTCCTCATCCCGATCTCCGGCGGCAAGGCGACCCGGCTGACCGAACATCCCGCCTATGACCACGGCATCGCGTGGGCCCCCGACGGCAAGAGCATCGTCTTCATTTCCGACCGTGGCGGCCACGAAGACCTCTACCGCCTCGAAGCCGATGACCCAGACCATCCGGAATTCGTCCAAGCTCATCGCTTCAAGGTCACGGCGCTGACCCGTACCCCGGAGGCCGAGTTCGGGGTCAGCTTCGCACCGAACGGGCAACGCCTCGCCTTTCTGCGTGCCGGCCAGCTGTGGACGATGAAGCCCGACGGCAGCGATGCCAAGATCATCGTGGCGGACAAGCAGGTCTTTGATTACGACTGGTCTCCCGACTCCAAGTGGCTGGTCTATGCCCGGGCCGATGGCTCCTTCGCCAGCGAGTTGTACATTGCGCCTGCCGCGGGAGGGGAAGCGCGGAACATTACCCGTTACGCCACCTACAATGGCGACGTCACCTGGAGCCAGACCGGCGGCAAGCTGGCGTTCATCAGCCAACGGCGACGCACCTCAGCGGTGTGCGTCCTCTCGCTGCACAAACCGGCGGTCCCCGGGGCCCCCGCCTCCACCGAAATCGACTGGGACGACATCCATCTG
>JANWYO010000213.1 GCA_025055215.1 Gemmataceae bacterium | reverse complement strand
GATCGGCATTCCCGGGACCGACCTTCTCGCTGTTTCAAAGGATACTCGCCATGAACCCAACTCTGGATCGACGGGACTTTCTCACCGCGGGCACGGCGGCGGCCGGTACGCTGGCCTTTTCAGCCGGCTTGTATGCCCAAGGCATGAGCAGCATCAATGTGGGCATCATCGGTTGCGGCGGGCGCGGCTCGGGTGCTCTGCGCGACGTGCTTGATGCCGACCCGGAGGTGAAGATCGCGGCCATCTGCGACCTCAACGAAGGGCGGGCGAAATCGACCCTGCGCGCTTTGAAGAATAAGCAGGCCGATCGCGTCATGGCCACTGAGGAAACGACCTTTCACGGCCTGGAGGGGTATAAGAAGCTGCTCGCCCTGCCGCAGGTCAATTACGTTATCCTGGCGACGCCGCCCGGTTTCCGCCCGGACCATCTTGAGGCGGCGGTGGAGGCCGGCAAGCACATCTTCACCGAGAAGCCGGTGGCCGTCGATGTGGCCGGCGTACGCAAGTGCCTCGACGTGGCCCGCCGCGCTCGCGACAAGGGGCTGAAAATCGCCGCCGGCACCCAACGCCGCCACGAGGCCGGCTACATCGAAATCATGAAGCGGATCCACAACGGTGAGATCGGCGACATCCTCGCCGGCCGGGTCTATTGGAATGGAACGACGCCCTGGAACCACTGGGATAAACGCCGACCCGAGATGAGCGATGTCGAATACCAGCTCTTCAACTGGTACCATTTCCTCTGGCTGTCCGGCGATCATATCGTCGAACAACACATCCACAATATCGATGTCGCCAATTGGGCTCTGCGGGCCAACCCCATCGAGGTGACGGGCATGGGCGGCCGCAGCAATCGCATCGCCGGCGACCCCAATCTCCATGGCAATATCTTCGACCACTTCGCCGTGGAATTGACCTATCCCGGCGGCGTCGTCATCCAAAGCTACTGCCGCCAGATCGACGGCTGCGAAAACAATGTCTCGGAAGCCTTCGTGGGCACCAAGGGGAAGACCCGGACTACCTCCGGCTCCTACATCATCAACGGCAAGGACCTCGATATCCCCAGCCGACCCTACGTCCAGGAGCACATCGACCTGGTCCGGGCCATCAAGGAGAATAAACCGCTCAATGAGCTGGAGCAGGTGACCTACAGCACCTTCGCGGCGATCCTGGGCCGCATGGCTGCCTATTCCGGCCAGCGCCTCAAGTGGGACGAAGTCCTTTACGGCATCAAGAAGAAAGTCAAGGGCGAGGAGGTGGTGGACGACCGCTGGTTCGAGGACACCATGCCTCGGCCCCTGACCCTGGACATGAAGCTCCCGGCCGATCCGGTTCCCGTTGTTGGCCGGTGGCGTCCGAAGCGGCCTAAGGCCTGAGATCGGGCCCTGGACCGTCGGTCAACCTTCGACTCCTGGTGCACGTAGCTGACGCCGATCGTCGCTGTCCTGCGCCCGGATGCGTCCCGAGACGGGTTGAGATCGACCCCGGGGCCGTCGGTCAATCCTCGATTCCTTTCGGTTCGTAGCTGCTGACGCCGATCGTCGCTGTCCTGCGCCCGGATGCATCCGGAGTCGGTCGCCCTCGGCCGGACTCTCCGTTCCGGCAGCGAGCCGACCGTTATAATGGGGGCGATGTCGATATCCAGGCGAGTCCCGTTGCCGCTCTCCTCGGAGCGGGTGCCGGCTCCTTTGGCGCCGATGACCGCGGAGGAGATGCGGGCCCGCGGCTGGGACGGTGTGGACGTGGTGTTCGTGACCGGCGACGCCTACGTCGACCATCCCAGTTTTGCCATGGCGATCCTGCATCGCGTCCTGGAAGCGGCCGGCTTCCGCGTCGCCATGCTGAGTCAGCCTGATTGGCGGTCCGTCGATCCGTGGCGGCGCTTTGGCCGGCCTCGGCTCTTCTTCGCCGTCAGCGCCGGCAACATGGATTCGCTGATTAACCACTACACCGCCAATAAGAAGGTCCGCAACGACGACGCCTATTCGCCTGGCGGCCGCATTGGCCTGCGCCCCGATCGCGCGACCCTCGTCTATTGCCAGCGCTGTCGGGAAGCCTATCCCGGCGTGCCCGTCATTGCTGGCGGCGTCGAAGCCAGCCTGCGCCGACTCGCCCATTACGACTACTGGAGCGATACTGTCCGCCGGTCCATCCTCCTGGACAGCAAGGCCGACCTGGTAGTGTACGGCATGGGCGAGCAGGTGATCGTGGAGATTGCCCGCCGCCTTGCCGCCGGCAAGACCATCCGCGACTTGCGCGACCTCCGCGGCGTCGCCTACGCCATGGGCGCCCGGGAATCCGAAGCTTGGCTGGCTCGACAACCCGGCCCGGTGGGGCGAGCGGCCGCTTACACGTCTTCGGCAGATTCCGGAGGCGAGGCCGCCGCATCCCCGCCGTCGCTGCCGTCGCCGCCG
>JANWYO010000159.1 GCA_025055215.1 Gemmataceae bacterium | reverse complement strand
TGAAGCCGCCGCGGCCCCACGCCTCTCCCCGGCCACCCGCCCCGCTTACCGGACCTTCAGCCGGTACGGCAGCAAGGCCCACACCGGCTCACCGCGCAGCCGCAGCAGGCCGTGGGTCGCCTGCCACGCTTCGGCCAGCTCCGGCAAGGTGCCGCCGAGCGTCCGCTGCCAGCCCAGGCTCGGCGCTTCGGCGTCGGCGCGGCTCTCGATCAGGGCATCGAGAAACGTCCGCGCCTTGGGCAGCTCCAAAATTTCCAGCTCCGCCGTCTTCTCGATCCCCGCCAGCTCCTTGGCGGCGGCCACCGCATCCCCCAGCGTCCCCAGCTCGTCGATCAAGCCATTGGCCTTGGCCTGGCGACCGGTCCAGACCCGACCACCCGCCAGGGCTTCCAGCTCGGCCCGGGTCATCGTCTTGCCGGCCTTTTTCCGCCCGGCCAACGCCTTGTCGAGGAACTGCTCGTAGACGTCCTTCATCAAGGCCGTCATCGCCTGCCGTTCCGAGTCGCTGAACGGCGCGTCTGCCGCCAGGATGTTGGCGTTGGCCCCACGGCTGATGACTTCCGTCTTCAGGCCGAGCTTGTCTTCCAGCCCCCGGGTCACGAGCTTGCCGCCGACGACGCCGATCGAACCGGTGAGGGTGCCCGGTTCGGCGAAGATTTTCCGCGCCGCCATGCTGATGTAGTAGCCGCCGCTGGCCGCCACGTCGGACATGCTCGCCACCACCGGCTTGCGGCAGCGGTTCAGTTCGTTCCAGATCAGGTCGCTGGCCAGGGCCGATCCCCCGGGGCTATCCACCCGCAGCACAATGGCCTTGACCGTGGCGTCTTCCTCCGCCTGGCGGATTGCCTCGATCAGCGTCGTCGAGCCGACCATGCTCCCCAAGAGCGGATTTTCGACACCCCGGCCCGTGACAATCGCCCCGACCGCGTAGATGACGGCAATCTTGGGTTTTTTCGATGTCACCGGCTTGGGCGGCGCCAAGAGCTTGAAAATGGCAAAGGGGTTGGACAGGTCCAACTCCTCCGACTTGGCCCGGGCATAGTTCCGCACGATTTTCACCGACTCGGCCTTGAGAGCGCTTTTGAACAGCTCCGGAAGTTGATCGGCGTAGGCGATGCGGTCGATCAGCCCGGCGGCGACTGCCGCCCGGGCGGTGTACGGCCCACGGTCGATCAGCTCCCGCGCCTTGGCCGCCGTCAGGCCCTTGCCCGACCGCCCCTGGACAATGGCCTCCACCATCCCCTTCTCGAAATAGTCGTCGAAGAGGCCCTCCAGCTGCTGCCGGAGCTGCGGACTCATGCTGGAGCGGGTGAACGGCTCGGCGGCCCCTTTGAAGTCTCCCATCTGGAGCATGTCGGCCCGCACGCCGATCTTGTCGAGCAGGTCTTTGAAAAAGAGCATCTCGCCGCGCAACCCGGTCAACAACAGCCAGCCCGACTCCGGCATGCACACTTCATCGCAAGCCAAGGCCATCAGGTAATCCATCGTCGAGCCGTTATCGAGATAAGCGACGGTTTTCTTGCCGGCGGCGCGGACGTCGGTGACGGCTCGCCGCAGCTCGTCGAGCTTACCCCAGCCGATGTCCAGCCCATCGAGTTGCAGGTACAGCGCCTTGACGGCGGGATCGCTCTGGGCCTTGCGGATGCGGTCGAGCTTGGTCTTGAAGTTTTCCGCACCCAGGCCGAATATCGGGTCGCTGGTGACCGGGGCTTCGTCGAAGCTGCCGGCCAAGCGGATGTGAGCGACGGTGACGGGCTGGGGCTCGTCGGCGGCCACCGGCGCCGCCCAAGTCACCGCCGCCACCACGACTGCCCCAAGGATGCCGTGACGGTAAAGCGCCATGATGATGCTCCTTCGCTCAAAGGCTCGGTTCGCGCGGACGAAACAGCAAGGGGCGGCCCTGGGAGAGAGGTCCGCGGGAAAAGGTCGGCCCTCTGAAACGTGCTTGCAACCCGTCAGCAGAGTCTAAGTAGGCCGGCGGAGGGCGTCAAGCGGCGCCAGCAGGCGGCTCCGGAAACGAGGGGGTGGCATGGACGTGCGGCATAGGCTGGGGCGATTGGCGTGGGCCGCGGTGTTGGGCTGGGGATTGGCAGCGGCGTGGGGTCGGTGGCCTCTGCACGCCATGCCGGTGGAGCCGCCGCCGTTTCCGCCCCCGCCGCCGACGGACAAGGCGACTGCCCCGCCACCACCATTCCCGGCGGATGGACGCCCGACCTCCCCGCCGGCGGCATCGCCGCCG
>JANWYO010000105.1 GCA_025055215.1 Gemmataceae bacterium | reverse complement strand
CATCGGAGATCCCACCCCAGCTCCCCATGAGCGACACTTCCGGCCAATCGTCGGGGCATCACCAGGGCTTCTGGTTGTGGGTGATGTGCCTGACGGGCGTCGATTACTTCAGCACCCTTGGCTACCAGCCTTCCATCGCTTACGAGGCCACCGGTCGGCTGGCGCCGCTGGCGACCATCGTGCTGGTGGCCATGACTCTTCTCGGCGCCTTGCCCGTCTATTGCTTCGTGGCTGGCCGCTCGAGCAACGGCCAAGGCTCCATCGGCATGATGGAACACCTGGTCCATGGGTGGACGGGCAAGATTCTCGTCCTGGTGCTGTTGGGCTTTGCGGCAACCGACTTTGTCATCACCAAGACCCTCTCGGCCGCCGACGCCGCCGAACACCTCTTGGGAAATCCGCTGTGGCCGGTGTCCCCGGAGCGGGTGCCGATGCACCGCCAACAGCTGGTCGTCACCATGCTCATGCTGATTGTGCTGGGAGGGGTGTTCCTCCGGGGCTTTCGCGAGGTCATCGGTTTGGCGGTGGGAATCGTCGGCATCTACATGACGCTCAATGCCATCGTCATCGCGGCTGGCATCGACTACCTGGCCCGGCACCCGGAGAAGTGGGCCCAATGGCAGGCGGACGTCTGGCAAGGTCCAGCGGGCTGGCACATGAAGGAGCCGCCACCCTTCTCGGGAAACAGCCCGTGGGTGATCGCCCTGGTGTGCGTCGTGTTGTTTCCGAAGCTGGCGCTGGGCTTAAGCGGTTTTGAGACGGGCGTGGCCGTCATGCCACTGATCCGCGGCCAGCCGGACGACGACCCCGCCCGACCGCGTGGTCGCATTCGCAACACCCGCTTCCTCCTGGCCACCGCCGCCTTCATCATGTCGGCCTACCTGCTGGGCTCGGCGCTGGTCGTCAGCACCCTGATCGAGCCGGAAGCCCTCGTGTCGACCAACGACGACCCGGACCACAAGCCGCCAGCGCAGTCGCGGGCCTTGGCGTATCTGGCCCATGGCGAAGGCGCGGAGCCGATCCACCCCTGGTTCGGCCAGGTGTTCGGGACGCTCTACGACCTGAGCACCCTGGTGATCCTCTGGTTCGCCGGCGCCAGTGCCATGGCCGGCCTGCTCAACCTCGTCCCGCAATATCTGCCGCGGTACGGCATGGCGCCGGAGTGGGCCCGGGCCATGCGGCCGCTGGTCATCCTGTTCACGCTGATCAACCTCTTCGTCACTTGGGTCTTCGATGCCAACGTCGAGGCTCAAGGCGGGGCGTACGCCACCGGCGTGCTTGTCCTCATGTTGAGCGCGTGCCTGGCGACGGTAATCCAGCGCTGGCGGGAGGGGAGCGGGCACTGGCTCTGGCGCACGCCGTGGTATTTCGCCGGGGTCTGTGCCGCCTTCCTGTACACCACTGTGGCGATCATCGTCGAAAAACCGAGCGGCATGAAAATCGCCAGCTGCTTCATCGCCGCCATCATCGTGTCGTCGATCATCTCTCGCGCCTGGCGGAGCATGGAGCTACGCTTTGTCGGTTTCCAATTCAAAGACGAGGACTCCCGCTTCCTCTGGGAGAGCATGAAGCACCTGGAGTTCCCGGTGCTGGTGCCGCACCGGCCGGGCCGGCGGCACTTGGCGGACAAGGAAGAGGAGATCCGCAAAATTCATCGGCTGGCGCCCGATGTGCCGATCGTCTTCATCGAGGCGGAGCTGGGCGACGCCAGCGATTTCTATCAAGAGCCCCTTCTGGAGGTCCGGCGCGAAGGCGAGCGCTGGATCCTCCGGGTGCAGCGCTGCGCCTCCATCGCCCACACCTTGGCGGCCATCGGCCTGGAGCTGTCACGCGTCGGCAAGCCCCCAGAGCTGCACTTCGGCTGGGCCAATGAAAGTCCCCTGAAGACCACGCTCGGCTTTCTTCTCTTCGGCGAAGGGAACGTCCCCTGGATGGTGCGCGAACTGATCTTGAAGGCCGAGCCTAACCCTGAGCGTCAGCCGCGGGTCATCATCGGCTGACGCCCCGGGAGCGTCAGTCGGTCACTCCCACCAGGTAGCCAAACCGGCGGCGGAAGGCTTCGGGCGTCATATGGACCGTTTCCGCCAGGCTGGCGAGGCGATCGCTTTCCGTCAGGTCGCGGCGTTCCAGTCGGATCATGTAGCGACGGGCGCACTCGTAGGCTTCGTCGTGGATGTTGACCTTGCGGGGCTGCATGCGGCCGGTCTGAGGGTTGATCTTTTCGTGGAACGGCAGCGGTTTCATCTTGCCGCCCTCGTAGCTGATGATGGCGCCGTACTTGGCGGCTTCATTGGAGGTGATGAATTTGACAGCGGCATAGCCGAGGTCGCGGGTGTATTCGGCATCGAAGGGGATCGGGTCGGCGCAGCGCAGTTCGTAGCCGAGGTCCTTGTCGATGATGGTAACTTCGAGGTGTTGGTCGCGGGGGAGGGGGGCGTTGAGTTCCTGGATGAGGGTACTGATGCGGTCTTTGACCATGCGGCCGAATTCGATTTCGCCCAGGCGGAGGTGGCCGTGGTCGTCGCGCTCTAGCTTACCGTAGCGGCCAAGCTGTCCTTCGTCCATGGCCGTAAGCAGGCCGTGCTCGCCGATCTTTTCGATCAGTCCTTCGGCGAGGATGGCGACGCCGTAGGGGAAGCGCATCTGCTTGCGTTTGATGATGGCGCCGATGATGATGTCGCAGACTTCGTCGAGGCTGACGTGGGGGCGGTGTTCAAATTCCTCGGGAATGATGGTGAGGGTCGCGGGAGCGGCCTTGCCGATGCCCAGGGCGAGGAAGCCGGCGGCCCGGCCCATGCTGACGACCACGTACCAGCGGCGGGTGGTGCGGGCGTCCTCGGCCAGGTTGCGGACGATGGAAACGCCGTGGTGCCGGGCGGTCTCGAAGCCGAAGGTGGGCACCGAGGGGGGCAGCGGCAAGTCATTGTCGATGGTCTTGGGGACGTGGGCGACGCGGATGCTGCCGCCGGCGTGGCGGTAGACCTGACTGGCGGAGAAGGCGGTGTCGTCGCCGCCGATGGTGACCAAGTTGGTGACGCCCAGCTGCCGCAGCACGCGGAGCACATTTTCCATCTTTTCCGGCGACTTGGCCGGGTTGACGCGCGAGGTGCCGAGTATGGAGCCACCGCGGGGGTAGATCGCTTTGACGTCGTTGATTTCCAAGGGGCGGACGTGACGGGCGTCGCCCTCGGCGAGCCATTTGAAGCCGTCGAGGATGCCGATGACTTCCATGTTGTGGTAGTCGATGGCTTCGATGGTGACGGAGCTGATGACGCCGTTGATGCCGGGTGCCGGGCCGCCGCCGACCAACAAGGCCAGCCGACCGCCTTTGTGTGGTTGAGTCATGGGGCCGTTCCTCTACCGAATCGGCGGGCATAGCGACCCGCCGAAGTGTCGTCTGAGCGTTCAAGATGAGGAAGAGGCGGCGGAATTGCAATGCCAGTTCCGGCTGGTGGCTGCCGCCTCGGCCGCGGGTGGCGGCTTGGGCCGCCGCCCGCACCCGAATTCTTCAAAATCCGCTCACCGTTTCCACGCCGCCGCGACCTGTCCGGTATAATAGGGCTGACAGACGCAAGGCCGTCTCTAAATCGCTGGATGTGGGTTGTCCTTCGCCACATAAAAAACAAGGAACCCGCCATGACCGATCTCGTCGCCGAAATCACCGCCCTCAAACAGCGCGAAGATGCCACCATCCTGGCCCATTATTACCAGGACAGCGAGATTCAGGAGCTGGCCGATTTCACCGGCGACAGCCTCAAGCTGGCCCGGGCGGCGACGCAGGTTCGCAGCAAGACGATCGTCTTCTGCGGCGTGCACTTCATGGCGGAGACGGCCAAGATCCTCAACCCCGAAAAGCGCGTCCTGCTGCCCGACCTGCGCGCCGGTTGCAGCCTGGCGGACAGTTGCCCGGCCGACAAGCTCCGTCGCTACCAGGAAATGCTCCGCAGCCAAGGCCGCCGCTTCCAGACGGTGGCTTACATCAACTCCTCCGCCGCCGTCAAGGCGCTGTCGGACTGGATCGTCACCTCCGGCAACGCCGAGGAGGTCGTGCGGCGGGTGCCGCCCGACCAGGAAATTTTGTTCGTTCCCGACCGGCACCTCGGCCAATACCTGGAGGAAGTGACCGGCCGCAAGATGATCCTCTGGAACGGCAGCTGTATGGTCCACGAAATCTTCAGCGTCGGCGACCTGCTGGCGCAGAAGCGGAAGCTGCCGCACGCCCGGACGATTGCCCATCCGGAATGTCCGGCGAACATTCGGGAACACAGCGACTTCGTGGGGGGCACGGAGGCGATGCTGCGGTACGTCGCTAGCTTTGCCGAGCCGACGGACTTTCTGGTGGCCACCGAGGCGAACATGCTTTGGCAGCTGCGAACCAAGGTGCCGCGGCACCGCTACCACCCCGTCCCGGGAATCACCTGCGCCTGCAACAAGTGCCCGCACATGGCCCGCAACACGCTTGAAAAGCTCCGCGATTGCCTGGAGCGGGGCTCGCCGGAGATCGTCTGGCAGCCGGAATTCGCCCGCGCCCGGGAAGTGTTGCAGCGCAGCCTGCTGAACTGACTTGTCTCAGAAGCGCTTCTGCCGCTGCAACAAATATTCCATCAGGGCTTTGTCGAAGCTGACGCTGGTGTCCATCGGCACATAGTCGATGTTTGCCTTCGAACATTCCTCCCGGTAGAGGCGCTGGAAGTCGGCCAAGGACTTCAGGTAGTCGGGGCGCATCCCGCGAGCGTCGAGCGTCAGTTTGCGGTGGTCTTCCACGTCTTCAAACTCGATGATCCCTTGAAAGGGGAAATGGACTTCGGCTTCGTCAAGGATGTGGAAGAGGATGATTTCGTGACCGCGGTGCCGAAGGTGGTGGAGACTTTCGAGGACCGGTTTTGGCTCGGTGAGGAGGTCGCTGAACAGGACGACGAGGCCTTTGCTGCGGATCATGGCGGCCAGCTGGTGCAGGCAGGGGGCGATGTCGGTGGCGCCGGCCGGTTTGAGGTTGGCCAGGACGGCGAGGATGGCCCCGAGCTGGGTCCGCTTGCTGCGGGGTGGCAAGCAGGTTCGGATGCGGGTGTCGAACGTCACCAGACCGACGGGGTCTTGCTGGTGGATCATCAGGTAGCCGAGCGCCGCCGCCAGGCAGATGGCGTACTCGAACTTGGTCAGCTCCTGGCGGTAGGTGTAAGCCATCGACGCCGACAGGTCCATGACCAAATAGCCGGTGACGTTGGTTTCCGCCTCGAATTTCTTGATGTAGTACTTGTCGGTCTTGGCAAAGACGTTCCAGTCGAGGTCTTTGAGATCATCCCCGGGGACGTATTTGCGATGCTCGCTGAATTCCACCGAGAAGCCGTGATACGGGCTGGCGTGGAGGCCGGCGAGGAACCCTTCAACGATAAACTTGGCACGGAGGTCGAGCCGGCCAACCTGCCGGATCACCTCGGGCTTGAGGTAACGTTCGGGGCTGCTCATGCGTCCGCCACCAGGAGAGTGCCGTCGGCGGCGAAGAGGCCTTGGCCGTCGATGTGGTACAGCCCATCGGTCTGCCCGGCGAGGAAGCGGCACAATTCGGCCGCCGAGGCGTCGGACCCTTCCAGGGTGAAGAGCTGCTGGGCTTGGATGATGCGCGGCATCAGTTCGGGACGCTCCACCCACTCGAGCCAAGCCGCCCAGTTGCTGAGTTCCTCGCGAATGCCGTCCTCGGAAGCCAAGTAGCGGTTGACGACCAGGGTCCGGTCGCCGAGAGGGACGGCCAATTCAAACCAGCCCAGGTCATCGGCCCGACAGCGGCCCGGGGCCGAGATGCCCCAGAGGGTGTGGATTCGTTCCAGCACGGCAGCCGGGGGAATGGTGGCGTCGGTCCGCCCGAAGACTCGGAACCACATTCGCTGCTACCTCCGCTGGCCGCGGCCCCGCCGCCGGGCCCGGCCCGGCGGCGGCCGGCCGTTTCTCAACGCTTACGCCGCTCGTACTTTGCAACCTCCGGCTCGCCCACCACGCCCAACAGTTGCTGGATGATGTCCTCGCTGGTCTTCCCCTCGGCCTGGGCTTGAAAGTTGGTGCTAACGCGGTGCCGCAGCACGGGAATGGCCGCTTTCCGGATGTCGTCCAGGGCGACGCTGAACCGGCCGTCCATCGCCGCGAACGCTTTACCCGCCTGGATCAGGAAAATGCCGGCCCGGGGTCCCGCGCCCCAGTCCACCATCTTGCGGACGAATTCCGGGGCCGTCGGGTCTTTGGGCCGGGTCGCCCGCACTAGCCGGGTGACGTAGTCGATGACGTATTCCCCGACCGGGACGCTGCGGACCAGCTTTTGCAGGTTGACGATCGCCTTGCCGCTGAGCACCTTCGTCAGCTCAGGAGGCTCGTCCTTCGTCGTGGTGGCCAGGATGCGCTTCTCCTCCTCCAGGCTGGGGTAATCGACCTTGATGTTGAACATGAAGCGGTCAAGCTGGGCCTCGGGGAGCGGGTAGGTCCCTTCCTGCTCGATGGGGTTTTGGGTGGCGATGACGAAAAACGGATCAGGGAGGTTGAAAGTTTCCTGCCCGGCCGAGACCTGTCGTTCCTGCATGGCCTGGAGGAGGGCGGCCTGGGTCTTGGGCGGAGTGCGGTTGATTTCGTCGGCCAAGACAATGTTGGCGAAGATCGGCCCCTTGACGAAGCGGAAGCTCCGGCGACCAGCCTCGTCTTCGTCGAGCACCATCGTGCCGGTGATGTCCGAGGGCATCAGGTCAGGGGTGAATTGGATGCGCTTAAAGCTGATGTCGAGGATCTGGCTGATGGAGCTGACGAGCAGCGTCTTGGCCAGTCCGGGAACGCCGACCAACAGGCAATGGCCCCGGGTGAAGATGGCGGCCAGGACTTGCTCGATCACCTCCGCCTGACCGATGACGACGCGGCGGAGCTGCTCGAGCATCTGGTTGCGTGTCTGGCTGAAGTGGGCGAGCAATTCGCCGATGCGGTCGTTGGTCACGGAGGTTGCGTCCTCTGGTTCTGGGAGCCGGGGCATGGCCCGCCGGGCCGGGGCGGCCAAGGGGTCGTGTGGTACATTGTAACACTCGGCGGTCGGGTTTCGAGCCGCCACGGGCCGTTGGCCCGCGGCGGCGTCGGCCGAGCGGCGTGGCCATCGGCGGCATCCGTCCCGCCCGCAAGGTCAACCACGCTCGGGCCGCACCACCGACCAGAATTCCAGCTGACCCCGTTGCCTCCCGAGTGCCGGTGTGGTCCAATGCAGAGGCATGGAGTTTTCCCCCTTTGTCGAAGGAGCGAGCGTCATGGAAACAAGGGGATCACCGGCGGAGGCGGGTGGACGCCGCCCAGCCGCCTGGGGTGATGCCGTGGTCGCTTTGGGGCCGGCCACCGCCGACGGCCAAACCCTCGTCGCCTTCACCACCGCCGTTGACCTCGGCCAGTCGTGCCTGCTCATCCGCCAACCCGGCCGCGAATGCACCTGCGGCGAACAACTCTCGATCCGCGGGCTCGACATCCCCAGACCCCGGCACCAGGCGGCCTTCATTGGGAGTCAAATGGCGGGGCAGTGGGGCTGCCTGCATGGCGTCAATGAATTTGGCGTTGCCGTCGGCCACGTCGGCCTCCGCAGCCGCCTGCGTCTCGCCGACGCTGGCCTGACTGGCCCGGAACTGGCCCGGCTGGCCCTGGAACGAGCGCACTCCGCTCGCCAGGCCGCCGACCTGCTGACCGATTGGGTGGAACGCTTCGGCCCTGCCCCGGCAGAGCTAAGCGGCCCCCTCCCCGACCATGCCTTCCTTGTCGCTGACTCGCAAGAGGCCTTCGCCATCGAAACCGCGGGACGGTTTTGGGCCTACCAGGAGGTGCTGCAAGCCCGCGCGGTCAGCAACCTCGGTATGATCCGCCAGGATTGGGACCGGATCGCTTGCGGCACCGCCAGTCACGCCATCGCACAAGGCTGGTGGCCCGGCGATGGCAGCAAGCTCGATTTTGCAGGGACTCTCGCCGGCGAATCCGCCGGTGTCGCTTCGGCGCTGAGTCGCTGGGGACGCGCCACCCTCCTATTGGAACAGCAAAACGGCCGCATCGACGCGGCCTTTCTCCGCGGCTTGCTGAGCGACCACTACGAGGGGATGCGCAGCCAGGTTGATCCGCTGAGTGAGGCCGATGGACCGGTGCCGCTTTGCCAACATCCGAAACTGGGCCAGCGACACATCACCTCAGCCAGCCTGATTGCTTGCCTGGCGCCTCTCCCCGACCGCCTGCGGATCGTCTGGTGTGCCCTGGGGCCGCCGTGCATCAGCGTCTTCTTCCCCATGTTTCTCGAAGGCGACTTGCCTCAACCGTACACCGATCCCGACGACGGTGTTGCGGCCCAGCTCCGACAGCTGATAGAGCACTGGCGGCTGGATCGCCGCTGTTGGCATCAGGCCCGGACCAGCCTGAACCGGCTCCAGGCCCGCTTTGATAGCGAAGCGCAGGAGTTTGCTGCCGAGGGGGCGGCGTTGCGGCAGGCGGGAGAGTCGGCCGAGTTGCAGCGCCTGGCACGCATGTTCATGGAGCACACTCTGGAGCTATTCGCCGACGCCCTTCGGAGCTGGTCCTATGCCCGAGCGCACGGGGCACGGAGCGACCTGTGGGCGCGGCCGCTCGGTGCCGGCTGGTAAGGCTCGCTGGCCGAAGGGGCGATCGCCGGGCGAGCGGCCTGACCCTCCGACGAGGGCGATGAACGACGGGAACGAACCGCTGCTGACCGGCAGGCGGCTGGTTCGGACTTGGGGAATCGACCGATGCGGTGGGGCTGGCTCAACGGCCGACGGCCTGATGGGTCGCCGGCCGTCCCCTTCGAGGTCAGCTGTGTCTGCGGCCACGTCTTCCGTGGCCAACGGCAAGCCCGCGCTCAGGTCCTGTCATGCGGGCAATGCAATCAGCCGGTCTTTGTCCTCCCCGCCAGCCCGTTGCCGGCGATTGATTCCGATCCTTCCCTCTCCCAACCGACGCTGCCCACACGGTCGGTCTGGCTATGGCCGGTCCTCGCCACCGCCGTGACGATGTTGTTCGCCGGACTGATGGTCCTCAGCGTGGTGACGTGGTTGCCCCGGCGATCCGGTCCCCGGAAGACCGACCTTGGAGCCGTCGACTCCCACTTGGGCCTCGGTCGCCAGGCGCTGGCGGCGAGCCGCTACCGCCTCGCCCAGCAGCATTTTCAGACGGCCCTCCACCTCGCCCGCCAAGCAGCCGAGTTGCCGGCCGCCACCGACCGCGAGCTTCGACGGCTGCTCCGCCAAGCCGAGTTGCTGGCCGACTTATCCACTGACTCCCTTCAGCAAATTCTGCGACATGCCCGCGGGGTCCCCGCCGAGGAGTGGGAGGCATTTTTCGCTCGGCATTATCGGGGAAAGGCCGTCGTCCTCGACGTCGAGGTGCGCTGGGACGCTGCCGGCGGGGTGTGGAAAGTCCTGGGCCTGCGCCTGCCGGTGGGCGACGACCCTCACGCCCAAGCCCACATCGAGCTAGGTGACTTCCAGCTGCTGCGGAGCGTTCCTGCTTCCGGCACGCACCGGCTGTTGTTCGGCGCCCGCCTGGCCGCCGCCGGCCGCCGGGCCGGCGGCGGCTGGGGCATCCGTTTCGAGCCTCTCAGCGGCGTCTTCCTGACCGACATCGAAGCCGTCGTCTCCTGCGGCCTGCCGACCGGCGACCCCCAACTCGAAGCCATCCTCCGGCAACAACGCGCCTGGGTCGAGCAGTCCCCTTGAGTGCAACGGCTCACTCGAACGGCTTGAACTTGAGGTTCCGAAATTCGACGTCGAAAAGCTCCGCTTGCACACCCACGTGTCCCTTCGCGACAGGACACTCGGTCCAACGGCAGACAATGGCGCCATTCAGCCAGACTTCGATTTCCTTCCCCTTGCACGTCACTTCGGCGGTGTTCCACTCGCCCGGCGGCCGTACCGCCCGTCGAACCCCTGATGTGATGACGGAATGCACGTATTTCCCTTCGTCCATATGCAAGCCGAAAATATCGCCGACCAGCGGCGGGTTGGGAACCTGCCCCAGCTGCACTTGGGTCCAGATTTTGCCATCAAGCAGGGTACGGACGTAAATCCCGCTGTTGTATTCCGGCATTCCCTCCTCCTTAAGGAAGCGCCATTCGACGTGAAAGATGCCGTTGGCGAATGGCCGCTTGTACAACAGCATCTCTTTGATCCCCTTCCCCTTGCAGACCAGGACACCCCGGTCGGCGTCCACGCTCCAGGGATTGCGGTCGCTCAGCTTGTTATCCGGATCGAGCGGCACCCGCACCCAATCCTTGAAATCTCGGTCCGGCAACAGGTTGAGCCAACCCATCGGCTGACTCTCCAGAGCGCTGGGCTTCTGCGTCGGCTCGGCCCCGCCCGTCAGCAGGGCCGCCCCTCCCAGCGCCAACGCGATCACCATCCGCCAAGCCATGTCTGTCTCCTTTCTCCCGCAAGACTACCAACCATCGTCCCGAGCTCCATTAGCCGGTCGTATAGTATCGTTAACCGTTGTTTGAAGAACGCCCACGGCCCACGACACCGCCGGTCATGGATAGCCAGACCATTGTCATCCGCGGAGCGCGCGAACACAACCTGAAAAACATCGACCTCGAACTGCCGCGGAATCGGCTGATCGTCTTTACCGGGGTCAGCGGCTCCGGGAAAAGCTCGCTGGCCTTCGACACGCTCTACGCCGAGGGGCAACGCCGCTACGTCGAATCGCTCTCCAGCTACGCGCGCCAGTTCCTCGGCCAGTTGCCCAAGCCCGACGTGGACCTGCTCGCCGGCCTGTCGCCGGCGATCAGCATCCAGCAGAAGACCGCCGGCCGAAACCCCCGCTCCACCGTCGGCACCATCACCGAGATCCATGACTATCTGCGGGTTCTCTACGCCCGCATCGGCCGAGGCCATTGTCCGCGATGCGATCGGCCGATCACCGCCCAGACCCGCGAGCAGATCATCAACCGGATCCTCGCTCTGCCGCCGGCGGCGCGCTTCCTGGTGCTGGCGCCGGTGGTTCGGGGCCAGAAGGGCGAGTTCAAGGACTTGTTTGAGGAGATGCTCAAGCGCGGCTACGTCCGCGCCCGCGTGGACGGCCAAGTGGTGCGCCTGACCGACGACCTGAAGCTCGACCGTCGCATCAAGCACACGATCGAGATCGTGGTTGACCGGTTGAAGAACGAGGCCGGCGTGCGCTCCCGGGTGGCGGAGGCGGTCGAACAGGCGTTGGCCTTGGGGGAGGGGAGCGTTGTCATCGCCGTGGAGCCGGACGCGCCCCCCCCCGCCGAGACCGGCGGGGGCGTGCCAACCGAGGACAACCGCCAGTCGTCGCCTTATGCCAGTA
>JANWYO010000077.1 GCA_025055215.1 Gemmataceae bacterium | reverse complement strand
GAAACACGCTGTGGGTGAACGGGGCGGTTACATGTGAGTGGAAGGATTGACAGGAGAGGCAAGTGCAGTTCGGCTTGGAAGCGTAAGTGTGGGTGATCTAATTTCGCAACGTGAAATTAAAGGAAAGCCGCTGAGGGTATGGGGCCTATCCGCCGCCGGCCGGCGGCCGATCCGCCGCCCCGACCCGACGACAGGAGTCACGCCATGCCCTTCCTTGGCCCGTACGCCTTGCTGGGCACTTTGGGTCTGCTGGCAGCGGGCATTCCGATCGCCCTACATTTCTTCTACCGCAGCCGCTATCGCCGCGTGCCGTGGGCCGCCGTCGAATTCCTCCGCGCCAGCCTCGAGCAAACCAGCCGCCGCTTGAAGTTTCAGCAATGGTTGCTCCTCCTCTGGCGAGTGCTGCTACTGCTGGTACTGGCGGTGGCGCTAATGCGGCCATACTCCGCCGCCCCGGGGAGCGCCGCCGGCGACGCGGTCGATGCCGTCCTGCTCGTCGACGTCTCCTACAGCATGGCGGCGCGTGCCGGCCGAGCGACACGCCTCGACCAGGCCAAAGCGGCGGCCTCGGCCGTCCTCGACCAGCTGCCCCCAGGCTCGACGGTCCAGGTCGTGACAATCTCCGACCGCGCCCGACGCCTCGGCCCGCGCGCCGCTTCCCACCTCGACCAAGCCCGCCAGCTGCTCGAGCAGCTGGCGGTCGAGGACCGGGCCACTGACTTCTTGCCGGGCGTCATCGAAGCGGAGCAGATTCTGGCTCGCGGCCCGTCGCCCAACAAGGAACTGTACCTGTTCAGCGACATGCAGCGGCTGGGCTGGGACCAACAGGCCGGCCCGTTGGCTGCCCGCCTGCAAGCGCTCAGCCGCGAGGCCGCGATTCATCTGGTTCGGTGCGAGACGCATCGGCCACGCAACGTCGCGCTGGCGGGTCTGGTTCCGCCCCCGGGCATCATCCGAGCCGGCGAGCGGCTCGATTGGTCGGTTCTGGTTCGCAATACCGGATCAGACCCAGTCCGCGACGCCACCGTGACACTCGCCATCGAGGGGGCCGGCCGGGAAAGTCGTCCTCTGCCGGAGTTGGCCCCGCAGTCCACGCAGGCGGTGGTCGTCCCGGGGAAACTGGATCAGCCGGGACTTGGGGTCGTGCGCGTCACGGTCCAAGGCGACGACCTGGGGCCGGACAATCACCTGGAACGCATCGTCCGCGCTTGGGAACGTGTCCGCGTGCTGGTGCTGGACGGCGGGCCGAACGACCGTGAGCCGGAGCGAGCGGCCAGCTATTATCTGGTGCATGCCCTGCGGCCGGTGCCCAGCCCGGAATCGGATTTTCCGATTGAGCCGCGGGTGGTTTCCGCCAGTCGGGCATCACCGGAAATGTTGGAAGGCATCGACGTGTGCGTGCTGGTGGACGTTCCCCTGGAAGCCAGCGGAGAGGGCCGGTCGATGTCTGGCGCCTTTCTCGACCGGTTGGCGGGATTTGTCCGCGGGGGCGGTGGCTTGATGATTTTTGCCGGCCCGCGGGTGGTGCCAGCGGCATACAACCGGCTGCTGGGGGGAAGCCGCGGGTTGCTGCCTGGCCCGCTGACGGGGGTGTGGTCGGCGGCGCTATCATCACCGGAGCATCCCGACCCGGAGAGCGTGGCCAAGGAGAGCGTGCTGGCTGGTTTCCGCGATGAGCCATTGGCCCGCCTCCGGCAGGTGGAGGTGCTCCGGGGCGTGGAGGTGGACGTGGCGGCGGGCGCGGGAGCGGCCCCCGCCCCCGGGGGGGGGCCCCCCCCCCCAGGCCAGCCCCCGGAAGGGGCGAACCCCCCGGGGGCGGGGGGGGGGGGGGGG
>JANWYO010000071.1 GCA_025055215.1 Gemmataceae bacterium | reverse complement strand
CCCCCCCCCCCCCCCCGCCCCGCCGCCGGCTTGGAGTGCCCACGTCCGGTTCACTGCCCCGCAGGGAAGACGTGTCCCGCCACCTCCATCGGGATCGTGTACACCGAGGTCCGTGCCGTCACGTACAGCGTCTTCATGTCCTTGCCGCCGAAGGTGACGTTGGCCGGCTGCTCCGGCAAGCGGATGATGCCGAGCAGCTTCCCCTCGGGGTTGTACACCTGCAAACCAAGCTGCGAGGTGATGTAGAGGTTCCCCTTGGCATCCACCGTCAGACCGTCGCCGCCGGTCCCCTTGCGCCCCTCCATCTGCTTGAGCGTGCAAAAGACCCGTCCCGGTCCGAGCTTGCCGGGAGCTTCGACGGGGTAGGCCATCATCTCTGCCTGACCGGTCGGAATCACGTAGAGCGTCTTTTCATCGGGCGAGAGGATGACGCCGTTCGGATTCGGCAGGTTGTCGATCAGCCGGCTGACCATCCCCTGGGGCGAGACGTAGTAGACCGCGGTTTTTTCCTGGGGGAGCGGCATCGGGGCGCGGAAGGAGGGGTCGGTGAAGTAGATGCCGCCGCTGCGGTCGATGACCAGATCGTTCGGAGCATTGAAGCGTTTGCCCATGTAACTGTCGGCAATGATGCGATAGGCCTTGTCGCCCGATGCTTTCGGGTCGTATGCGACCACTCGGCCATCCATCTCGCAGGCGACGATCTCGCCTTTAGCGTTGACCATCAGCCCGTTGGCATGGCGCGATTGTTCTTTGAAAACAGAAAGCTTGCCGGCGGGGTCGATTTTGTGGATGCGCTCGTTGGGGATGTCGGTGAAGTAGACGTTGCCTTCGCGGTCGGCGGCGGGGCCTTCGACGAAGGCAAAGCCGGTGTGCAACTTGGTGATGGGGCCGGCCGGGCCGATGCCCGGGATCGGCGGATTGTCATCGGCCGCCCGCGGGCTGCTACTCAGGGCCAGCATCCCGACCGTCGCACCGATCAGGACCAAAAGTCGTCGCATGGCTGTTCTCCTCCTGAATGAACCGATCAAAACCCAAGGAACGATTCACCTCTTCCCCGGGCCGGTGTCTGGCTGCTCAGGGAAACAGCGGCGGCAGGTTTCCTTGCGGATCAAAGGCCAACGCCTGGGCCCGGCCGAGGATGGTGATCGGCCCGGCGGGCTCGCCTTCTTCCAGACACGCCTCGGACACTTCCAGTTCCTCCAGACACAGGGTGTTCACGATCCGCTGCACGCGAGCCGCCTCCGGCGGCCGCGTGCCGATGATCGCCAGCGCCGCGTCGATCACCTCGCGGTCGGTGTCGAAGTACACCGGAATGTTGGCCCCCTCGGGATAGCCCGCCGTCAGGCAGTTGATGACCGTGGCCCGGTAGTCCATGCTTTCGACCAAGCGGCGGGTGGTGAAGTCGGCCAGGCCGATGCCGGTGGCGTTGCCGTGGGTCTTCTCGCTGAGGCCGCGGACAAAGATGTGCCGCATGACGGGTTGCTGCTCGGGGGGCGGGGCGGTGCGGAAGGCGCGTTTCCGCCCGACGACGTTGGTGTCCATGCCCGAGCCACTGATGTTCTTGCCGATCTCATCGACGATGAGAAGGTCGGCCTCGCGGAAGGGGAGGCGCGCCAGCCAGCGCTTGGCCAGCACCAAGCAGGCTTCTTCGCGCTCCTCGAAATGCTCCGGGAGCACCGCTTCGATGTGCGCGGTCTCATCGTAGGCATTTTCCACCAAGGCCAGGCCAAAGCGGATCGGCGCCCGCTGGCGAAGCGTCCGGCCAACGCTGCGGACCACCAGATCGTAGGGCTGCTCCAGCAGGATGCGGTGATACGCCAGGGCACCGGCATGTTTGCCCAGACCGATCATCATCATCTTGAGCAGCCCGCTTTCGATCGGTCCGTGATAGCCGGTGTGCGGCTTGACGCGGCCGATGACGCCGATGTGGTCGGCCTCGGCGGCGTGGCGGTCGAGCAACACCGGGAAACCCTCCGGCGTACTTCCCAGCGACACCACTTCCATCGACGAGCGGATCGGCGCCCCGACCGCCGCCTCCGTGATGCCGTAGCTTTCCAGGAGTTTTCGCTGTCCCTCCGCCGTCGCCCCGCCGTGGCTCCCCATCGCCGGAACCAAGAACGGCTTCGCCCCCAGCTTCTTGAGATGATCGACGACCGCCTTCAACACAATCGTGATGTTGGCGATGCCCCGGCTACCAGCCGTCAGGGCCACCGTCTGGCCCGGGCGAATCCGCCCGGCCAGGTCGATCCGCTCCAGGCGCTCCTGGACCTCCCGGGCCACGTCCTCAACCAGCGGCCGTTCGAAGGTCTGGCGGATCCGTACGAGCTTTGGATAAGGCACGGCTCACCTCGACAGGAAGATGCTGCCTTGTGACCGCACGCGTCGCTTCCCCGCAGGCCCCAGGCTTGGCGTGCTCCCGTTGGCTCAGGCGACGCTCCGCGGCTTCATGCCGACCGCTTTTCGCACCACCTCCATGGTCTGCTGGGCCTCGGCCCGGGCCCGGCGAGCGCCCGCCCGCAAGATGTCTTCGACATCGTCCGGACGGGCCGCCAACTGCTTGCGCCGTTCCCGCGCCGGGCCGAAAGTGGCATCGATCTTGGCCAGCAGCGCCGCCTTGGCTTCCCCGTAACCGATGCCCCCCGCCCGGTACCGCGCCGCCAAGCCTTCCCGTTCTTCGTCCGTGGCAAAGAGGCTGTACAGGGCGAAGACATTGCACTTGCTGGGGTCCTTGGGATCGGCCACGCTCGAACTATCGGTCACGATGCTCATGACCACCTTCTTCAACGCCTTCCCCTCAGCGAAAATCTCGATCGTGTTGCCGTATGACTTGCTCATCTTCTGCCCGTCGGTCCCGGGCACCTTCGATTCCTTGTCGAGCCGATAGGTCGGGATGGGGAAGATGTCGCCGTAGGCCCGGTTGAACTTGCCGGCCATGTCTTGCGTCATCTCGATGTGCTGCACCTGGTCCTTGCCGACGGGGACGATGTGCGAGCGGTAGATCAGGATGTCGGCGGCCATCAGCACCGGGTAGGTGAACAGGCCGACGCTGGCGTCGATGCCTTTCTCCACCTTTTCTTTGTAAGAGACGGCGCGTTCGAGCAAGCCCATGTTGGTGACGGTGCCGAGGATCCAGGCGAGTTCCGTGACCTCGGGCACGTCGGATTGGCGGAAGAAGATCGCCTTGTTGGGGTCCAGTCCCAGGGCGAGGTAGTCGAGGGCCACATCGAAGGTGTTTTCCCGCAATACCTGCGGGTCGCGGATGGTCGTCAGGGCGTGGTAATCGGCGATGAAGTAAAAGCACACCCCTTCGTCCTGAAGGGCGATGTGCTGTTTGACGGCCCCAAAGTAGTTGCCCAGGTGCAGCTTGCCGGATGGTTGCACGCCGCTGAGGATGCGGCGCGGTCCTTGGGGTTGGCTCATGGCTCGTTGTCCTTGCGGGTTGACATCGTATCCTTTTTACTTGAACGGCGGCGCCTCGCAAGACGGCCCGCGAACGCACGGGTCAGCCGATGGCTGGCGACAAGGTTACGGAATCAATCGTAGCGGCCCTCAAGGAGGCGCTGGCTACTCCCGGCGAACAGCGACTCTTCCGCGCCGGCAAGCTCGCGGGCCTGTTTCCCGGGCGGGGCGGCGTGCACGCCGCCGCCGCCCGACAGGCTCTGCGCGACGGCCTGTTGGAGACGGTGCGGACGGAAACCAAGGGCAAGACAGTCATCGAGTGGGTGCGCCTCACGCCGCGAGGCGTGGAGTTCCTGCACGCCCATGAGTCCCCGCTGGCGGTCCTGCGAGACGTCCGCGCACTGTTGCAAAACACCCGGGAGGGCATTCCCGCATGGCTGGCGGACGTGTGCCGCCAGCTCGAAGAGCTGAACCGTCGGCTGGCTGCCGATATCGGCCGGGTCGCCCAGCAGTTGGAAGCCCTGACCCATCGGGTCGAAGAGGCCCTTCGCCGTGCCGCCCTGCTGACCCCGACCCTTCCGGACGGCAGCGATGCCGTTCCCTGGGCCCGAGAAGTGGTGCAGTATCTGGAGCGTCGTCAGGCCGTCGGCGCCGCTGGTGAGTGTCCCTTGCCGGAGTTGTTTGCTGCTCTCAAAGCCAACCATCCGGAGTTGTCGTTGGTGGCCTTTCACGACGGCCTGCGGTGGCTGCGCGACCTGAAAGCGATCCGTCTGCTCCCGTTTCCCTCGCCTCCCACGCAGTTGACTGAGCCGGAGTATGCTCTGCCCGATGGCGCTGAAGTGTTGTACTTTGTGGCGAGGTAGCAGAGCAACGGCTCGCGCCGCGGCTTGACGTCCTTGCGGCGTCGCCGCGCTTCGCGGGTGGGGTGGTTCCGTGCAGGGAGTCCCCGCCGCACTCTTCAGGAGTCTGTCATGTTTCCGACCCTCGAATCGAAGGGTGACATCCTTCGGATATTGGAGGAGATCACCCGGTCTCGAAAAACGATTCTCGAGGTCTGCGGCCGGCTTTCGACCAGGCAGCTACACGATCCGGTGTATCCGGGAACCTGGTCGGTGTTGCAAAACCTGCAACACCTGGCTTGGTACGAAGCATGGATGCTGGCCTGGATCCAGAAGCGGCCCCACGCCCTGCCCCGCGCGGAATGGCCGCCCGAAGTGCCGCTCGAGCTGGCCGCCATTCGCACGGCCCTGGATGAAGCACATGCCGCGGTGATCGCGTTCCTCAAACGACATCCCGACGCGGTGCTCCGCGAGCACTGTCAATACGCAGGGCTGACGCATGAGACGGTCGGCGGCGTGTTGTTTCACCTGATCGAGCACGAGTTTCACCATCGGGCCTTCGTGGCGCATAAACTGCGGGTGTTGACCCGGCAGGCTGGTTGAGAGCAGGCCGGCGGGGTTCCTGGCTGAGGAATCGACTCAGTCGAACAGCGTGGGCGGTCCCCTGGTATCCCGAGGCTGTGGTCGGCCGAGGAGTTCAAAAGCCCGCGGCGTGGCCACGCGGCCACGCGGGGTGCGGATGATGAACTGTTCGCGGAGGAGATAAGGCTCCACCTCGTCGCTAAGGGTGTCGGTCGGCAGGTTCATCGTGGCCGCGAGCGCCTCGACGCCGGTTGGTCCACCGCCAAACACCCCCACCAGGGTCTCCAGGTAACGGCGGTCTTGCTTGTCAAGCCCTTCGCGATCCACTTCGGCCATGGCCAATGCGGCTTGGGCCACGTCGAGGGTGATACGGCCATCGCCCTCGCTGGCGGCGAAATGCCGCGTCCACGCCAGGCGGGCATTGGCGATGCGTGGCGTTCCTCGGCTGCGGCGAGCGATCTCCAGCGCCGCGTCGTCGCTGATGGCTGTCTGAAGCTTGCGGGCATTGATGCGAACGATCTCTGCCAATTCGTCCACCGTATAAAACTCGAGGTGCTCGTGCATCTTGAAGCGGTCGCGCATCGGCCCGGAGAGCAGGCCGCTCCGCGTCGTCGCCCCGACCAGCGTGAAGCGCTTCAGCCGCATGGTAATGGTTCGGGCGTGGATTCCCTCTCCCAGGACGATGTCCACGCGGAAATCTTCCATCGCCGGGTAGATGAACTCCTCCACGACGCGCGGCAGGCGGTGGATTTCGTCGATGAACAGGATCGACCCCTCCTCGGCATTGGTCAGGAAGGGGAGCAGGTCCTTGGGATTGGTCAAGGCGGGACCGCTGGTCATCTGAATCGACGTGCCCAGCTCGTTGGGCAGCACGGTGGCGAAGGTCGTCTTGCCCAGCCCCGGAGGGCCGTCGAAGAGAATGTGCGGCAGCGGTTCTTTTAGTTTTTTGCAGGAATTCAAGACGATGCTGAGCCGCTGCACCACGGCTTTCTGCCCGACGACCTCGCGCAGCCAGCGCGGGCGGAGGGCGTCGTCGCGCTGGCGCTGCTCGTCGGTTGACGACGCAGAGACAATGGGCTGGCGCGGCATCGGCATCCTCTCCCTCAATCGGCGCGGCGTCAGTCACGACGCCGCTCATCCGCAGTCGCGTCGGGCTGGTATTGTAGCGGGTTTACTTTCGGGCCGGCAGCCGACAACGGTGCGAACGCTTCTTCACGCGGCAACGGACGACACGAGGGCCTTGGACGGGGTCGAGGAGTTTGCTCGTCAGCCTTGAAAGGCAAGTTTATACAATAGGGACGATCATGGTGCCGTCTTCTTGAGGACCTGACCATGACGCGTTGGTTCGTGGTGGTGGGTGTGGTGCTGGCCACGCTGAGTGGTTGTCGGCAGTCGGAGACAGCAGGCGGGCCGCGGCCCTTGGTCTGGGCCGCGGACGCCGAGGGGGGCGCCCCGTACGTCTTCAAAGACCCCAACGACCCTGCCAAGCACATCGGGTTCGAGGTCGATCTTGCCGACGCCCTGGCCAAGGAGTTAGGCCGGCCGATCCGCTTCAAGCAGTACGAATACGTGAGTCTTTTTTCGGGCTTGGAGCGGGGAGACTTTGATTTTGCCATGAACGGCTTGGAGGTCACGCCGGATCGGCAAGCCAAGGTGCGCTTCAGCAAGCCGTATTACGTCTACAAGCAGCAGCTGGTGGCCCGGGCCGGGGAAACGCGCTTTCGGTCGATCGATGACTTGAAAGGCTCGAAGCAATACACGGTGGGGACCCTGGAGGACACGGCGGCGGCTCGGCTTCTGAAGAAGTTTGGCATTCCGGTCAAGGAATATACCGGACAGGTCGAGCCTTATTCTGACCTGAAGTTGGCCCGTCTGGATGCCGTCCTGTTGGATCTCCCCATCGCCATCTATTACGCTCGCCGCGATCCCGAGCTGCAGTTCCTCGGGCCGCCGGTGGAGCCGGGCTATTATGCGATTGCCTTCCGCCGCAGCGATGAGGGCCTGGCTCAGGAAGTGGACGCGGCCCTGCACCGGCTGCGCCAAGCCGGCACGATTCGGCAGATCCTGGAAAAGTGGAACCTGTGGAACGAAGATCAAGAAGAGCTGAACCGATCGTCTTGAGGAGGTGCGCTGCGCCGCGATGGCGATGTCGTGTTTTCTCTGGGCCCAGACTCTAGACCTGGTTCAGGAGGCCGGGGAGCGCTGGACCTTCGACCGGTATTTTCCCTTGCTGTTGCAAGGGGCCTGGGTGACGGTCGAAATCACCTGCCTGAGCATGCTGCTGGCGATCGTCATTGGTCTGCCGATCGCGTTGGCTCGGTTGTACGGCCCGGCGCCGCTACGCTGGCTGGCAACGTTGTATGTCGAGTTCTTCCGCGGCATTCCCGTCCTGCTGTTGCTCTACTTCCTGTACTATTACCTGATTCCGTTGGCGTATTCCTGGCCGATCGTAGCTGAGTCGGAGGCCATCCATTGGCTGCGGCGGCACGACGCCCTGTTGGCCGCCATCCTCGGCTTTGGCCTGAATTACGCCGCTTACGAGGCCGAGATTTATCGGGCCGGTCTGCTGTCGATTCCGGCCGGGCAGTGGGAGGCGGCGGCCTCGCTCGGCATGTCAAGCGGACTGACGCTACGGCGGATCATCCTGCCGCAGGCGATCCGCGTGATCCTTCCGCCGATGACCAACGATTTCGTGGCCCTGTTCAAGGACACCAGCGTCGTCAGCATCATTGCCGTGGTGGAGCTGAGCAAGCAGTACCAGATCCTGTCGAAATCGAGCCTGAAATACCTGGAAATCGGGCTGGTGACGGCAGCGTTGTATCTGATCATGTCGGTGCCTTTGGGCCATTTATCGCGCTACCTGGAAAAGCGGTGGGGAAAAGCGGCGTGGACGTGACGCTCAACGGCCTGACCAAGCGCTTCGGCGGCCGCACAATCCTGGACGGCGTGAACCTCCGCGTCGCCGCCGGTGAGACCGTGGCGCTGATCGGCCCCAGCGGGGGCGGCAAGTCAACCCTGTTGCGCTGCATCAACGGCTTGACGCCGTTTGACGCCGGCGAGGTCCACGTCGGGGAGCACATCCTGCGCCCGGCAAAGGCCCACCATGCCAACACCGATGCCATCCGTCGGCTGCGGCAGCTGCTCGGCATGATTTTTCAGGATTTCCAACTCTTTCCCCACCGCACCGCCCTGGAAAACGTCATCGAAGCGCCCATCCACGTTCGCGGCCTGCCGCGGACCGAAGCCCTGGCCCTCGGCCGCCGGCTCTTGGAGCGCGTGGGGCTGGCCGACCGGGCCGACTTCTATCCGCAGCAGCTCTCCGGCGGTCAGAAGCAGCGCGTGGCCATCGCTCGCGCCTTGGCGATGCAGCCCCGCGGCCTCCTCTGCGACGAGATCACCAGTGCCCTCGATCCCGAACTGAAAGGTGAAGTGCTCGACGTGCTGGAGGGGCTCAAGCGTGACGGTCTGACGCTGCTGGTGGTGACTCACGAAATCGGCTTTGCCCGCCGCGCCGCCGATCGCGTCGTCGTGTTGGCTGAGGGCCGCGTCATTGAGGAAGGTCCGCCCGCCGAGGTGCTCGACCGCCCGCGCACCGAGCGGACGCGGCTGTTTCTCAGCCGGGTCCTGGGATAGAACGATGCTGGGGCGGCGAGCGGCCCGAAGGTCGGGCCGTTCGCCGTTCAGCTATCGACGCCAAATCCGCCATGAAACGAGTCATCACCGTCGGCCACTCCCCCGACCCGGACGACGCTTTCATGTTCTATGCGCTGACGCACGGCAAGATCGACACCGGAAACCTGGAATTCCGGCATGAATTGCAGGACATCGAAACCCTGAATCGCCGGGCCTTGCGTGGTGAGTTGGAGGTCAGTGCCGTTAGCCTGCACGCCTACGCCTACCTCCTCGACCGGTACGTTCTGCTGCCGAGCGGGTGCAGCATGGGTGACCGCTATGGGCCGATGGTGGTAGCGCGTCGGCCGATGGCGCTCGCCGATCTCCGCGCTGCCCGCATCGCGGTCCCGGGAACGCTGACAACGGCGTTTCTGGCCCTTCGGCTGTTGCTGCCGGAAGGGTTCATGCATGAGGTCGTTCCCTTCGACCGGATTATCGCGGCCGTTGCCGACGGCCGCTTCGACGCTGGCCTGATCATCCACGAAGGGCAACTGACGTTTCCGGAACAGGGGCTGCACCTGGTCGTGGACCTGGGCGTCTGGTGGCAGGAAAAAACCGGGCTGCCATTGCCCCTCGGCGGCAACGTCGTCCGCCGCGACCTGGGAAGCGACACCATCGGCGCCATCAGCCGCTTGCTGAAAGCAAGCATCCGCTATGCCTTGGAGCACCGGCACGAGGCGTTGCAGTACGCCTTGCGCTACGCTCGGGACATGGACCTGGCATTGGCAGATCGCTTCGTAGGGATGTATGTCAACGACTGGACGCTCGACTACGGTCCACGGGGTCGAGAGGCTGTACGTCGCTTGCTGGCCGAGGGCCATCGCGCGGGCGTGATTCCCGCGGCGGCAGCGGTGGAGTTCGCCGAATGAACCACCCGCGTGGGACGGGATCTCAGGCCCTGTTGAGCCCAAGCGCGGTCTCTGACGATCGTCACCGGGTCGCCAACACGGGGTCACGACGGTGCGTCAGGCTCCGGCCGTCGCTTGCGAGTTGGAGGTCACTTGTAACTCCACGACGGCCGACCAACGCTGCCCCGGCTCAAGCCGCTGCAAGCCCGCGTCGATGCCGCGGGCTTGCAGATTGATGGCATCGGTGGTGCAGGTATAAGGTTCCAGGCAGATGGCTTGCCGGTGTGGCGGCGTGAAGACGACCAGCTCCCGGAATGCCGGGGAGGCCCAGAGCGACACCACAAGGTTATCAGGGGCCTGTCCGATCTGCCCCAAGCGGAGCAGACCCTGGGCGGTGGCGTGGGGTGCCAGGTCCGTAAGCACGTCGTCCAAAGTCAGCGCGTCGAAACGCCGCGGTTGGTTGAGGTCGCGCAGGGCATCCACCGGCTGACGGACACCGGTGGGCAAGTTGTCCCGTAGCTCCCAGAACGACCGCGCCGGCGCCTCCACCCAGCAGTCGGCCCCCGGAGCATCACGGAAAGGCACCCGAAAATACGGGTGGTAGCCCAGACCAAAAGGCAGCGGCTGGCGGCCGGGGTTCCGC
>JANWYO010000055.1 GCA_025055215.1 Gemmataceae bacterium | reverse complement strand
TACGTCCGCGAGTTCATGATGGTGCGAACCAGGTGCTTGACGTCGAACTGATGGGCCACAAAGTCCTTGGCCAGGGCGTCGAGCAGTTCGTCGTTGGCACTCGGATTGGAGTCGCGGAAATCGTCGACCGGATCGACGATGCCGCGGCCCATCAAGTGAAACCAGATGCGGTTGACCGTCGCCTTGGCAAAGAACGGGTTGTCGCCGCTGGTCAGCCAGTCGGCCAGGACCCGCCGGCGGTCCTGGCCGGCGGGAACCTCGGCGAGGGAGCCCCCCATGAATTTCGGTGGCACGACTTTGCCGGTCCGCGGTTGGATCACTTCGCCGCTGCGGTCGCTGAAAATGACTTCCGCCCCGACGTCGCGCTGCCCCAGCGTCCCGCCGTCGATCACGTCCTTCTTTTGCTTCACCCGGGCGAAGAACGCGGCCAAACTGTAATAATCGTCCTGGGTCCAGCGCTCGAATGGATGATTGTGACACCGGGCGCATTGCATCCGGACGCCGCAAAAGAGTTGGGCGGTCGTTTCGGCGAGGTTCTGCGGGTCGCGAGCGATGCGGAAATAGTTCGCCGGGGGGTTGGCGAAGGTACTCCCGCTGGCCGTCAGCAGTTCCTTCACGACCTGGTCGAACGGCGTGTTGCGGGCGATATGGCTGCGGAGCCACTGCTGATAGACCTGGGTCCCCTTCGCCTGGATCGTCTTGCGATTGCTGCGGAGAACATCGCACCATTTCAGGGTCCAGAAGTCGGCATATTCCGGCCGTTCCAGCAGGGCATCGATGAGCTTGGCTCGCTTGTTCGCGTCGCTACTCGTGAGGAACGCCTCGGCCTCGGCCGGCGTCGGCAGGATGCCGCAGACGTCGAGGAACGCGCGGCGGACAAACTCGGCATCAGTGCAAAGAGGGGAAGGGGAAATGTTGAGCATCTTCAGCTTAGCAAACACGTGGCTATCGACGTAGTTGGCCTCCGGCGGGTTCGGCCAGACAAAGCCCGGGCGCGGCTGGAGGTAAGTCAGGCGAACCGACTGAAGCTCGTCCAAATAGCGGCACAAAATGGCGATCTCGCCGCTGTGGCGGAGTTCGACCAGGCCTGACGGGGACACGTTGGCGACCGCCGCGTCGCTGCTGCTGAAGACACAGAGCCGGGTGACATCGCGACTGCTGCCATCGGCGAAATGGGCCATCACCGCCAGCTGCTGCCAGCGAGCCGGGGAGTGAAGGACGCGACTTCCGGGCACGATTTCCAAGCGGCGGAGGGCCGGCAGGTCTGGCGGATCGTCGCGCAGCCCCTCCGACAGCCAGGCCCGGAGCACCTCAGCGGCCAAGCTCGTCGGCGCGAAGCGTTGCCCGCCTTCGTGCGGCACCCGACCCAGCCCTTTGAGATAAAGCAAACTCGCTTCCGGATGGTGCGGATCGGTCCGCCGGCCGAGGACATCGCGGGTCAGTTGCAGGTAGTCGGCCGCCGGGTCAAATCCTCGCAGGCTCAGGCGAAAGCCGTTCTTGCCGCTCGGGGTGCCGTGGCAGGCCCCGGAGTTGCAGGCTCCGATGCTCAACGCCGCGATGACCTCGTGGCGAAAGCTGACCGGTTGCGGCCGATCGGCGTCGACGACCGTCACCGGCACGCGGCTCGTCCGCGTGCCGGCCATGACAATGAGTTCCGTGCGGCCGTTGCGGCGGGGCGTTAGGAATCCGCCGGGCTGCACGCAGACCACGTCGTCAGCGACGACCAGGTCGGAAAACGCCGTCAGGTCCCGCACCGTGCCGTCCGCATAGCGCCCGGTGACGATGACCTGCTGCATGGCCCGCGGGCCACGCAAGTTAATCGCTGAAGGCCATACCTCCAACGCCGACGGCTGACCAATCAACGCCGCCCGCTCTTCGGGTTCAAGGGATTCCGCTCCCCACGCCGGCGACGACACGAGAGCGAACCCAGCCCACAAGGCAGCAGCCATCACTTGGCACACGTGACGATTGGCAGGGGTCATGGCGAGCAACCCTCGTGGCAGGCAAAGGTCTGAGGCGGGACAACCGAAACCAGGCACGCCAGTGGTGGGTCGGATACTACGTGCCTCCAGACTTTGACACTACCAAAGATTCTTCCCGAAAGCCACAAGAAAAACCCTGCAAATTTTTCCGAGGGGTTCGTTAGGTTTATGACCGGCGTCGCCGACGGAGCCGATCCGTCCGCCACGAGGCGGGGAGACAAAACCGCCGATCCGATTTCAGGTTTGCGAGGTTAAGAAAGTTGTGAGTGTCGTCGGCAATTTGGGCGAGTTGATTGACTTTCCGAGAAAAAACCGGCAGACTGGAAGCCGCTCCGCGAGGGAAGCGATGCCTACTGAACAGGCGAGGAGTATGAGTGCCGCGACCCACATGGACCGGCAAACCTTTCTGGCGAACCTCCGCCAGAGTGGCTTGCTGACCCCGGAGCAGTGGTCAGCGGCGATGAAGGTGATTCCCGACACCCCTCGCGGTCGCTTGGTGGCCCGGGCCTTAGTGGAACACGGGTTCCTGACCAAGTTCCAGGCCGAACTCCTCCTCGGCGGACGGACAAACGGCTTTTTCCTCGGACAATATCGCATCCTTGACCAGCTGGGGAAGGGGGGGATGGGCCGGGTCTTCAAGGCCCAGCACCAGACGATGAACCGCATCGTCGCCCTGAAGGTGCTGTCGTCCAACTTGGTCAATACCCCCAAGGCGCAGCAACTCTTCCAACGGGAGGTCAAGGCCGCGGCTCGGCTGGTTCACCCGAACATCGTCACGGCCTACGACGCCAACCAGATCGACAATCGCTTCTTTCTGGTCATGGAATACGTCGATGGGCCCAACCTGTACGAATTGGTTCGCAGCCAGGGACCGCTGCCGGTGGACTTGGCGTGCGATTTCATCCGCCAAGCCGCTCAGGGGCTCCAGGCGGCCCATGCCTTGGGCATGGTCCACCGCGACATCAAGCCGGCCAACCTCCTGGTCCAGCAGGTAGGCACCAATCCGTCAGCCCCGAGCTACATCGTCAAGATCCTCGATTTTGGACTGGCACGACTTCATTCGCCCACGCCGGAAAATGCGGCTCCCCACGAGACGATCCTGGTCGCGGACAACACGGTGATGGGGACGCCTGACTACCTCTCCCCGGAGCAGGCGCGGAACCTGCACAACGTGGACATTCGCAGCGACCTTTACAGCCTCGGCTGCACCTTCTACTTCCTGCTCACGGGACAGGTCCCATTCCCCGGCGGGACCACGATGGACAAGCTGCTGCGCCATAGCACGGAAACCCCGACCCCCGTGGAGCAGCTTCGGCCGGAGGTTCCGCCTGCGGTGGCGGCCATCGTCCGCCGGCTGATGGCCAAGGACCCCGCCGACCGCTTTCAGACGCCTGCCGAGCTGATCGCCGCCTTGGTGGCGGTTCGCGGAGTCAGCGCTTCCGGGGCGCCGGCATCGGGGGTCTTGCCCACGGCTGTCGTGGCTTCGCCCGCTCCCTCAGACGCGACCGGGGCGGCGGGGGCCGCCCCGGTCGCCGCCGTCGTCTCCGCTCCCATGGCGATCCTGTTGGACGTTCCGGAGCCTGAAGACGCCGCTCCGAGTTTTCCCACCGATTTCCCAGGCATCGACGACAGCCCGCCCGCGCCCCGCGCTCTGCCGATCGATCTGACCCCAACGCCGTCCCCCAGCGGCAAGATCCCCGCCTTGAGCCTTCGGCACGCCGACATGCGGCACCAGCTGGGGCAGTTCAAGGTAGCCTTGGTCTGGGCCGTGGGGATCGTCCTGGCGCTAATCGCCCTGGGGTGGGTGTTGCTGAACAAGTGAGAACGGGTCCGCGGGCTAGCGTCGAGCAGTCCCGCCTTCACCGCTGTTGCACCTTCCCTTGAGCGGCGTGTCTGCCAGTGGTTGGACCGAAAGCCACGGCTCAGGCAAATGACAACGCGGCCAGCGAGAATGTCTCGGGCGCTGAGAGCAGGGCAGGGCGGCGAACCTTCATCTCTTCGGTGATCCGGTCCCGGATGCGCAGGAAGCCGTCCACGCACTGGGGATCGAACTGTTGGCCGCTCTGCTGTTGCAACTCGGCGAACGCGCTCTCGGCTGACAACCCCTTGCGGTAGGGGCGGTCCGACGTCATCGCGTCGAAGGCGTCGGCGACGGCGACGATGCGTGCCAACCGCGGGATTTCCTCCCCCCGGAGGCGGTCGGGATAGCCCGTGCCGTCCCAGCGCTCGTGGTGCGAACGCACGATCGGAATGATCGGGGCCAGGTCGGGGATGGTGGCAAGGATGGCGGCCCCCTTGACGGTATGACTTTGCATAACGGCGAACTCTTCGGGGGAGAGTCGGCCGCTCTTCCGCAGGATGGCGTCGTCGATACCGATCTTGCCGATGTCATGCAGCGGCGTGCCGATGCGGATCAGGTGCAAGTCGGCGGGGGTCAGCTGAAGCTGCTGGGCCAATAGCAGCGAGTAATTCGTCACGCGAGCCGTGTGCCCGCCCGTGTACTGGTCGCGCAGCTCGACCGCCTGCGCCAGGATGGCGATCGTGTTGAGGAACAGGTCACGCTGCTTACGGAGCAGGGCGGCGCACTCAATACCGGCCGACACGTTGGCCGCCAGAGCGTCGGCGAGGTGGAGGTCATCCTGCGTGAACGGTTTTTGCCAGTAGTTGCGGTCAAGGTGGAGGACGCCCAGGCGGCGGCGCGGCGTCCGCAAGAGGACACACAACACCGACGCCATTGCCCCATCCGCGATGCTCTGGGCAGCGGCCAATTCCGGGTCTTCGTTGACGCTACAGCAAAGGATTGATTCCCCTTTGCTGAAGCACCGCTGGGCAATGTTCTTACTGAAGTGGAAACGACCGCCCGGGGAAGAACGCCCACTGGCCAAGGCGCGCAACCGCAGCTCGTTGTTCGGCCCATCCGCCAGGACGATGGCACCGCGTTGGGCGTCGAGCACGGCCACGGCGTCGTTGAGAATGGAGTGGAGCAACTCGTCTTCGCTGTCGAGGTGGACCAGGTGGTGACCCGCCCGAAGGAGGGCGAGCAGCTGCTCGCCCGGTCGGGGGCAGCGGTGACGGTCAAAAGCCACGCCCCTCAGGGCGTCTTCCCAGGAGGAGCTGGACGTCGCCTCGACGAGCAACCGGTCGCCCACTGGCTCGGGGACATCGGCCAGTTCAGCGATCATGGCCACCTTGCCGAACTGCACGATGTCACGCGGTTTAATGAGGCAATCTTCGGTGCCGATCCGCACGCCGTTGACAAAGGTGCCGTTGGTGCTGCCGAGGTCTCGAACTTTCCAGCCCTGCTCGGTGACGCGCACCTCGGCATGCCGGCGGCTGACAGAGCTGTCATCCAAGACGATTTCCAAGGATGCCAGCCGCCCGGCCCGGAGCAAATTATCCGACTCCCAGACCTTGCCTTCCAGCTCGCCGCTGATGCCTCGCAATCGGATGCGCTGTTTCACGTCCGCCTCTCGGAGGGGGTGCCCATCCCTCGGCGCCTCCGGCGCCGGGCGATGCCGGCACGAAACCCGCGCTTCCCACGTCCGCAAGATGCAGCTTACTCCGTTTCAGGCCTCGGATCAACTGCCGAGCCGGCGGTATTGGATGCCGTCTGTGCGAGGAGCGAGGTATTGCAACGCTAGCCTGGGCGGGGCGCGCGGCGATGCGGCCCGCCGCCCGAGGCCGCATCCTCGTAAGGCCGCCTGACTTTCTTTCCCGACGTGACAACTTTACCAGCTGACCGGCTGATTTTTCGCTGCCGGTCGGCTGGCCGCTGTTGCAGCGGCCGTGACGACCCCGGTAATCTGAGAGCATCGCCGTGCGGCGGCGGCCGCCGGCCGCCGCCGCAGATCACCGGCGCTTCGACGGCGACGCCGGGAGCGAGCGAAAGGCCCACATCTTGAGACCGGAACCAGAGAAGGAGGTCGTGCCATGAAACCCTCGACGGGACTCCCGGGGGCGTGTGCCGTCCTGTTGCTCGGCATCGCGACCGCCCCCGCCAGCGCCGCCTGGAATAACGTCTTCCAGGTCTGCTGTGCCAGCTGCGGAACAGGGCAGTCGGCGGCCTACGTCGCCGCCTCGCCGACGGCCTGCCCCAACGGCTGCTGTTGCCCGCCGTGCTGCCCCCAGCCGGTGTGCTGCACGCAGTACGTTCAGCGCGCCTGCTACACCCCGGTCACCACGTACTACACGAAGACCTACTACGAACCGGTCACTACCTACCGCACCAGCTACTACTACGAACCGGTGGTCAGCTATCGCTACAGCTGCTATTTCGACCCGTGCACCTGCACCTATCGGCAGGTTGCCTGCCCGCAGACGTGCTACCGCTTGCGGTCGCAATGCTGCGCCTCCCAGGTCTGGGTGCAGCGTTGCTGCCAAGTGCCGGTGACGACCTACCGCGTCTCCTATTATTACGAGCCGGTCACGACCTGCTACACGCCTGGCTGCTGCCCCTCGACCTGTTGCCCGACGGCCTGCTGCCCGACCTCAACCGGGGCGCCAACGGTGACCGAGCAGCAATCTTCGGGGACCAACCAGCTGCCGCCCGTCGTCAACGAGAGCCGTAGCGCGCCGCCCACGGACAGCTCGCAGCCGTATACGCCGCCAAGCTCAAAGATGCCGATGAAGGAGAATTCGTTCAATCGTCCGCCGATGCTCCCGCCGCCGGCGCCGCCGCCCCCGGCCGTCCGGCTGGATCGGATCGTCATGCTGCCGGAGCGCCGCGCACAGGTGGAAGGGCAGGTGGTGCGGGAAGACCGCTCGCCCAAGGCCGGCGCCCAGGTGATGTTCGTGAGCATGGACCGGCAGGGACCGCAGCAGACCGTCACCGCCGATGCCGACGGGAAGTTTCGGACCAGCCTGGCGTCGGGCAGTTGGCTGGTGTACGTCCCAGGGGCCGACGGCAGGCCGGTCTTTCATAGCAAGATTGACGTCCGCGGCGACGCCAGCCGCACCATGACGTTGGTGAGCCGCTGAGGCGGCGCTCACAAGGCGTCACGTGGGCACAAGTTGCAAACCGGCAGGGTCATGACCGCAGGGCGAGGCCGCTCGTGCCACGAGCGGCCTCGCCTTCGTTGTTGGACACCGAGTCGGCTTGGGGAGCCAGTTAAACATAAGATTTCTTATCGGACGTTATCGGCCGCGGTGATACACCCGTGGTGCGTCTCGGCAGGGCAGGGTGGTGCAGCGTTTTTTAGGACAGGGTTGAGCCATCCAGGCGCGTTTTTTCCTGACCACCGCCCATTGCTCGCCACGCGCTTCTGGTCCCTCGTTTCGGGCTTCCGTTTCCTGTGTTTGGCGCTCCCTGCATGGTCACCGAGCCCGTCGCAGCCTGGCGCGACCGCGAACCCCTCAGTCCCTCGCCGCTGCCACTACACCCGCCGATACCGAGAGTCACACCGGGACACCGGGACGGTTGACTTGCTAACGTTCCGCTTCTATCGTGTAGGGGCGACCGGCCCGGGCTTGCGGAGGCTGTGGGCCGAACGAGGCGATTTCTCTGAAGGAGATGCACCGATGCGCACGTTAGTCGGTTACGCCGCTTTGGTCTGCGGAGTTGTGGCCATGATGGGCAACGTCCAAGCCGCCGACGACAAGGTCGATCTCAAGGTGGGCGACAAGGCCCCCAGCTTTACCGCCCTCGATGATTCGGGGAAGCCGTTCAATTCCGAAGATGTCGTGGGCAAGAAGATTGTGGTCGTCTACTTTTACCCGGCTGACTTCACCGGGGGTTGCACCAAGCAGGCTTGTGGCTTCCGCGACGACATGACCAAGCTGGCGAGCAAAGATGTCGTGGTCATCGGCGTCAGCTGCGACTCTGTGGCCACGCACGCCGCGTTCAAGAAGCACCACAAACTGAACTTCACCCTCCTCGCTGATGAAAAGGGCGAAGTCGCGCGGAAGTTCGGCGTGCCGCTGAGCGGCAAAGGGGGAACGGCCAAAGGGTTCGACCTCCAGGGTAACGAGGCGACGTTCAAGCGGGAAAACTCGGCGGCCCGGTGGACATTTGTGATCGGCAAGGACGGCCGCATTGCGATGAAGAACACCAAGGTGTCGGCCGCCGACGACAGCAAAGCCGTCCTGGAAGCGATCGAGAAATTGGCGAAGTAATCGCCGGGCAGGGCAATCCTGCCAGCGGCCAACTCTCGAGAACCGCGTGGAGGCCCAAGGCCTCCGCGCGGCTTTTTTCGTCTCGGCGAATGAGGCACCGCCAGCGCCCCTTGCGAGACGTCCTTTACAGCACAGGGCGGAAAACGGGCGCAACTGCGCTCCCCCGGTGGCGACACGTGTCGCCGGGGTCAGCTTGCCTGTCAGCGCACGAGCAGTCCCAACGGACACCTTTTTTGGGGACGCCCTTCGGCGATCTAGGCGGCGGTTTCTCCCTACTGCCCGCCGATTCATCGTTTTGCGCCTCCCATTCATCGTTTTGCGCTCCCGGCCAAGCCAGCGCGCGTCTCCCATCCGCGCGAGCGCGAACCGGATCGATCGCTGGCCGCCGCCGCACCCCACGCCCCGCTCAAATCCGGGGCAGCGGACAGGCTCAAGACCCAATTGACGAGTCTCGCCGTGAACGGTAATCATGGGTGAATGTGCCTCGTGCGCCACCAGGTCATCTGGCCACGGGCTGGGATCGTGCCGACAAGCACCCGCGTGACTGTCGGCTTAACCAGAAAGGAGTGTCAGGTATTCCCCCACCGGATCGTCATTCCTCCGCGTCGTCGCGGGAACGCCAACAGCGGGTCAATGAGCAGATCCGCATCAGTCCGGTTCGCGTCATCGGCGTCAACGGCGAACAACTTGGGATCATGCCCACCGCCCAAGCGCTCGAACTGGCTCGGGAGGCACAGCTCGACCTCGTCGAAGTCGCCCCCAACGAGCGGCCGCCGGTCTGCAAAATCTTGGACTACGGCAAGTTTCGCTATCAGCAAACCCATAAAAAATCCAAGGGAAAAGTCCATCACCAGAAGCTGAAGGAAATTCGCGTCCGTCCCAAGACCGGCGAGCACGACATCGAAACCAAGGTCAATCAGGCACGCAGGTTCCTGGAGCACAAGGACAAAGTGCTGCTCAACGTCCTCTTCCGAGGTCGGGAATTGCAACATATCGAAGAAGGCCAGCGGATCATCACAATCATGCTCGAACGGCTCCTGGACCTGGGGAAGATCGAGAAACCGCCGTCGATGGAAGGAAAACGGATGACCGCAATGCTGGCACCGAAGTGACCCATCCGCCATCCCTTGGCTCATAAGGCAGGGGTTCCTAAAATAGCGTTTTTCCAAACTCGAGTCACTGCCCCGGGGCAGCGACCGAGCGGTGAGTTACGTCCGCTGCCAAGGTCGCCATCAGACCGACGCGAGGGTTCCATGCCCAAGATGAAGACGCATAAAGGGGCGAAGAAGCGCTTTCGCCTCACGGCCAGCGGTAAGCTGAAACGAAGCCAGGCTGGCAAGAAACACCTGAACAGCCACAAGACCGGCAAGCGCAAGCGGCAGCTGCGGCTTCGGATCATCGACAATCACGCGGTTGCCCGAACGTATATCGACCTGATGGGAAAATGATGACTCCCTGCTCGTGGGTCCGAGACGTGCTCTGGCGGGATGGCTCGCGTCCCGGGGTATTCCGCCATGGGTCTTGGCAAAAACACGACGACAGCCCGGAGCCTGACCGATGACACGTGCACGCAGTGGCAAGACAGTCTTGCGCGGGCGGAAGCGCCTCCGCCGCTTGACGAAGGGCTTTCGCGCCAGCCGCCACAACCTCTACCGCCAAGCGATCGTCACCCTGATCCGCGCCCGCCGCTTCGCTTACCGTGACCGGCGCGTCCGCAAGCGGGAATTTCGCCGACTGTGGATCATCCGCATCAACGCGGCGTGTCGGATGCGCGGCCTCAGATACAGCCAGCTAATCGCCGGGCTGCAGCGCGCTCAGGTGGCATTGGACCGCAAGAGCCTCGCCGACCTCGCCGTTCACGATCCCGACACATTCACCAAGATCGTCGATCTGGCGCGGGCGGCTTTGCCGAAATAAGGCGCGGAGAAAAGGCGGATCCCGTCGTTGGAAAGCAGCATGCGATTCGGAGGGCCTGTCACGCCCTTGGCGTAGGCGGCAGTTTTCTGGAATCCTCGATACCCTGCCTCATGTCCGACCTCACCGCATTGGAGCAACGCGCCATCGCCGAGCTGCACGCATGTGGCGACGAGGCGGCTCTGCGCCAGTGGCACACCCGCTATTTCGGCAAGCAGGGCGAAGTGGCCCTGGCCCTGAAACGCATCGCCGAGGTGCCGCCCCCGGACAGACGCTCCTATGGTCAGGAGGCTAATCGGATCAAAGAAGCCCTGACAGCGGCGTACGAAGAGGCCCTTCGCCAAGCAAAAGAACGGGCCCTCAACGAGACGCTGCACGCCGACGCGGTCGATGTCACGCTTCCGGGCCGACCCGTTCGCCGTGGCCGGCTCCATGTGGCGACGCAAACCTTGCGAACGATCGCTTCCATCTTCACAGAACTCGGTTTCCAGATCTATCGCAGCCGGGAGGTCGAAGATGACGCGACCAACTTTGAACTGCTGAACATGCCGCCACACCATCCGGCCCGCGACATGTGGGACACGTTCTACACCGAGGTTCCGGGTGTCCTCCTGCGGACACACACATCGCCGGGGCAGATCCACGTTATGCGCGAATTCTGCCCCAAGCCGATCCGTGTCATCTTGCCGGGGATGTGCTATCGCTACGAGGCGATTACGCCGCGGAGCGAAATCATGTTCCACCAGGTCGAAGGGTTGGCGATCGGCCGACACGTCACGATGGCCGACCTCAAGGGAACGATCGTGGCTTTCGCGCGCCGGATGTTCGGCGAACAACGGCGGGTGCGGATCCGCTCCAGCTACTTCCCGTTCACCGAGCCGAGCATCGAGGTAGACATGGACTGCATTGTCTGCTCGGGCAAAGGGTGTGGCCTGTGCAAGCGCATGGGTTGGTTGGAGATCATGGGAGCGGGCATGGTCCACCCGGTCGTGCTGCGCAACGGCGGCTACGACCCGGACGAATACAGCGGCTTCGCCTTCGGCATGGGCCCACAGCGCATCGCCATGCTTCAGTACGCCATCGACGACATCCGCCAATTCTGGGCCAACGACCTCCGCTTCCTCCAGCAATTCTGAGCCCAGCTACCATTGTCAGGACAATCGGAAGGCACGTCGCTGCCCGAGGATGCGCCGATGCCCGGCGGACAACCAGAACAAAATGCGGAACCCGACCGACCCCGCAGGGGTTGAAAATGCCAGGAAACCCGTCCGTGGGCGGTCGTGTGTATCCATGTCAAACAATCAGGAGTATGTGCATGTCCGGGCGGTTTCTTGGTCTCGCTTCCGGGGTGGTGGCCCTTGGCGTCCTGGCAGTATGGCCTTTGGTCCAGGATTGGGACGTCCGCGGGGCGGACGCTGAGAAAGACCGGCCGTCGGCGACGCCGGCCGTGACAGTCCATGTCAAATCTCCCGCTCAGCCGGCACGCGTCAACCCGCGAATCTTTGGCCTGGTGTGCGCCGAGATGATCACCAAGGGCCTGCTCGACGAACCGGAATACGTCGCGGCCATTGCCGACTTGCAATTGAAGATTTTCCTTTACCCGGGTGGTTCGGCCAGCTATTGGCACCATCCGACGGGCAAGGGGGGACTCAACGCCCGGCCGGAGGAGGTGAAGAAGAGCGCCAAAGGCGGCGAACTTTCGCGCTGGATGGAACAGACCTCCGGCCCAGACCGCTTTGGTCAGTACATCGAACTGGTGAAAAAGTCGCGGGCGGAAGCGTTGTTCGTGGCGAACATCATGCACGGCAACCCGGCGGAACTGGACGAGTTCCTGCAACGGCTGAAGAAGGAGGGGGTGCCGGTAGCGGCTGTCGCCCTGGGTCAGGAAATGCACTTATCGCCAGGTGTGGTCGGCCTGGGGCTGGACGAATACGTGAAGCGGATCAAGCCCCATATCGAGCTGGTGCGGCAAAAGTATCCTGGCGTGCTGATCGCGGCGCCGGCCACGCCGGTGGGGCGCATCGATCGTGAGGTCGATCGCTTCCACGAATGGAACCGCACCGTGGCCAAGGTACCGGGACTGGATGGATTCACGCAATACGGCTGGACGGAGTTTGGTGGCGTCGGCCGACGCGTGGAGCGTCGGCCGCCCGAGGAAGGCTGGCCGGCCTACCGCGACTTCGTGGCGACGTTCGCCACCAAGCAGCTGCCGATTTACTGGCGCGACTGGGGCAAAGACAAAAAATTCCTCATGACCCAATGGGGCACCCACCGCGACCAGAATTCCCCGTTGCAAGGTGTCCACTTGGCCAACATGTACTTTTTTCTGACCAAATACAACGCGGCTCACAACGACTACTTTGCCGCAGCCACCCTCAGCATCCCCTTGGCCGGCGTCGAGGGGTTGTCTGGCCGGCAGCCGGGCGTGTCCTATCGCACCAAGGTGACGCTGTACGCTTCCTACCTGTACAGCAAGCCCTTCCGCCACTTGTTCGACGGAAGCCGTCGGCTGCTCGAGGCCCGGGTAGCTCCGACCGGCGACGTGCAGGCTTTGGCGGCGATCAACGACGCCGGCGAACGCCTCTTATACGTTCTGAATCCCGGCCCTCGAACCTCGCTCAGCGGTGTGACCGTGGACGGAGAAAAGCTGGCCCCCGAACAGCGTGTTCACGTGGAGGCAGCCTTCGCACCGCCCGCCTCCGACCCGTTGCCCGTCGCGGTGGTGGATGCGGAGAAGGCCCTTCAGGACGTGGTGTTGGAACCCTGGAGCTTGACGCTGCTTCGCTGGCGCGTTGCCAACAAACCCGATTCACCGGGCGCTTCACCCGCAGGCGCGCCGCCGGGCAGGACGGAGGGCAATCCTCCGGCCAAAACGTCGGCCGGCGATGGCAACCGAGCCCGGCGGCCGGCCGATGGCCGGCCGGGCGGGGGGCGCTTTAACTTCCAACCGGTCCCCGGCCTGACGGAAAAAGAGTTCGTGTACAAAAAGACGCCCCAGGGCGAGTTGAAGCTGATCGTCACTTTCCCGCCCGAGTGGAAGGCAAGCGATCGTCGGCCGGGGGTCGTCTTTTTCTCCGGCGGCGCCTGGGCCAACAGCTTGATCAACCAGTTCAAGGACCGGGCGGAGTATTTTGCGGGTCGGGGGATGGTGGCCGCTCGCGCCGACTACCGGGCGTTCCGATCGCATCAAACCGGTCCCGACAAGGCGGTCGAAGACGCCCGCAGTGCGGTCCGCTGGCTGCGGGCGCATGCCGCCGAACTGGGCCTTGATCCGAACCGGATCGCCGCGGGCGGCAGCTCGGCAGGCGGCCATCTGGCCGCCTGCACGGCCACCCCGGCAGCCCCGGACACCGAGGGCGAAGACCGGACCATCTCTTGCGCGCCGAACGCCCTGTTGATGGTCAATTGCGTCGCCGACCTCCTCGGGATGGAGCAGAGCGACAAGTTCCAGCAGCGTGTCCCCGGAGGAAAGGAGATGGCCGACCGCCTCTCCCCCATCCGCCACCTGGGCAAACACACGCCGCCGACCCTGATCCTCGACGGCGACGGCGATCGCTGGTTCGAGATGGCCAAGACGTTTGTCGACACACTCACGTCTCATGGCGTGCGGGCCGAGTTGTGGATTGCCCCCGGTGAGGGCCATCCGTTCAGCAATTTCTCCCCGTGGCGCGAGGCCTCGATGGCGAAGATGGATGAATTCCTGGCCTCGCTCGGCTGGCTGCAGGGCCCACCGACCATTCAGGTGCCTGCGGAAGCGAAGTGGCAGCGCTACACGCCGAGGGGCAAAAACGGGGCACGCCCGGGAGAGTGAGGCAATAGATGCTGGCCGGGCGAGGGCAGGGGGGCTAACCGCGGACGGGGCAGGGGACGCTGGCCGGGCGAGGGCAGGGCGGCCAGCTGCGGGCGGGGCGGCCCCAGGCCGCCCCGCCCGCCGTCGCACGGCGACGACCCGGGCCTCAACTCTCCATCCGCGGCAACAAAGGACTTTATCACGCCGCGGAACCCGACCCGGACGGCGGCACCTTTCTGTCGCCATCCTCAGCGATGCCGGCCCGGACAGCGACCAGCGCCTCAATTCCCCATCCCCGGCAACGCCGGCCCCAAAAGCTCGAACATCCAGTGGACCAAGGTGGCCCAAAATAAAACCTGAAGGACGACCGTCGGAATGATCGTCCAGATCAGCCTCGGGGCAAACACCCGGGTGTACATCATGTACAGTTTCAGGTCGAGCATCGGCCCCAGGACCAGGAACGCGAGCTTGGGCGCCGGGGCGAGCGTCGTGAAGCTGGCCGCCACGAAGGCGTCGGCCTCGCTGCACAAACACAGTAGCACGGCCATGAGCATCATCACGCCGATGGCCAGCCCCGGATATGCTTGCGACAGCTCGGCGACCTGCTGATTCGACCAGTGGAGTCGGACCAAGGCCGCCAGCAGGGCCCCCAGGATGAGAAACACCGTGATGTCCACGAAATCGTGCAGGGCGGTCTCGGAGATGTTGCCGACGCGCCTCAGCCACGGCTTGCGCCCAACCCGATCGTTGTTGGTCTCATTGTTCTCAAGCTGGGGACTGGGCAGGTGTGACACATCAGCCCGGGCCAGCGGAGACAGCAAGTCCGGCCCATGCCGCCGGTATTGCCGCTCCACCACGGCGGCCGCCCCCATCGCCACCAGGTAGCCGACGATCATCCGCAAAGCCACGATCCACAGGCCACCGTCATGGGGAGCGAAGGCGACATAAGTGCTTGACAGCACGACGACGTTGATGATCGGACCGGCGAGGATGTAAGCGACGCAGCAGCTGAGGGGAAGTCCCTTGCGGAGCAGGCGGCGCATCACCGGGATGATGCCGCACTCGCACATCGGAAAGATCAGGCCCAGCAGGCCGCTGGCCAGGATAGCGAACGCTCGATTCCGCGGGAGGAAGCGGGCGATCAGCTGCTGCGGCACCATTTCCTCGAGGATGCCGGCGATGACCGAGCCGAGGACGATGAACGGCAGCGCCTCATAGAGAATGCTCAGGAAGCTGACGATGAAGTCCCTGACGCTGCTTTCCACGACAGTTGCGTCCCTCGAGCCGATGGCGTGTTAGAGCCAATGTAGTCCCGACACCGACCGTGGACACCTCAGGCAGCGGAGCGATGGTGCAGCCACGGGGCCAACGCCATCGATCCGAAGAAGGCTAGGACGCTGAGCATGACGATCACACTCCCCGGCCCCGGCATGAAGCGGAAGTCGGTGCGGGCGCCTACTTCCCAGGTGATGATCTGACCGCCGATGCTGAACAGCAGACTCAGTCCCACGGTCAGCCAGAACATCTGTCGGAGGTTACGGGCCAGGTTATTGGCGGTTGCGGCGGGCACGATCAGCATGGCATTAATCAGCATGACGCCGATGGTGGTGAACGACAAGTTGACGATCAGCGCCAGAAGCATGATGAACAGGTAGCGGAACAGCCGGAGGGGAAATTGCCGCGAGAGGGCCAGACTGGCGCTGAAACTGGCGAAGACCAAGCGGTTGTACATCCACGCCAGCAGCCCCGCGGTGATCAGGGCCAGGGCGAGGAGCAGCACCAGGTCGTGCGTGCTGATCGACAGCAGGTTGCCGAAGAGAAAGGTTTCCGGGGAGAGGTTGGTCCGCTGCCGCAAGAGGTTGAAGAAGAACGCCCCGAATCCCAGGGCCCCAGCAAAGAAGACGCCGATGACGGTATCGGTCGCCAACGTCGTGCGTTCCCGGACGAAGGCGATGCCCCAGCCGAAGATGATGCCGAACAGCGACATCAGCAACGGCAGCCAGTCGCTCAGCTCCTCGCGCCGACGAATGTCGAAGAGGACGACGACGAGCAGGGCCAGCGCGATGCCGGCAAAAGCGCAATGGGCCAGGGCATCGCTGAAAAAGGCCATGCGGTTGCCGACCACCAGCGACCCCACCGCACCGCAGATCAGGCTGATCAGGACCACTGCCAGCATTCCCTTGACGTTGAATTCGTGGCTGAAGAAGGTGCCCGGCGGTGCCAGCGCGGCCACGGTGCTGATGATTTGTTCGAGCCATTCGGTGGGCAAGGGAGGCTCCTGGAAATCGGCTCGCGGGGCGGGAGGCGGTCCTTTATCATCGAGCTAAAAAGCCCGCCACCCCGGCAGGGACGCTCTCCAACTTAGCGGAAACGGTGCCGATGAACCAGAGCAATCCCAGCCCTCTGTCGGCCAAACCGCGCCCCTCTCGGGCGCGGTTTGTCTTCCTCGCCTACGCCGCTGCCCTGTCCCTGATCTTGTACCTCGACCGGAACTGCATTGCTCAGGCCGCCGACAGCATTGCTCACGAGCTTGAGTTGAACAAGGTCGCTCTTGGCTGGGTTTTCAGCGCCTTCACGTTTGGTTACACCCTCTTTGAGATCCCCAGCGGGGCTTGGGGAGATCGCTACGGTCCCAAGCGCGTCTTGTGCCGTATCGTGGTGTGTTGGTCGGTCTTTACGATCCTCACTGGGTGCATCTGGAACTTTTCCTGCGACACGGGGTTGCGATGGCGTTGGCAATCGGTCGGTCTTGAGGTGCCGCTGGTCTTTGACGGCTTTCTGCTCCTGTTACTCCTTCGCTTTTTCTTTGGTGTGGGCGAGGCCGGGGCCTACCCCAACCTCGCCAAGTGTACCTCCCGTTGGTTCCCCGCCACGGAACGGGGACTGGCGCAAGGGGTGGTGGCCACTGCCGGCCGCGTCGGCAGTGGCTTGGCCTTCGGCGCCACCCTCGCCATCGCCTCGGTCACGGATGCCTACCTCTGGCCGGGCGCCGGCTGGCGCGTCGCCTTCTACGTCTTCGGTCTCCTCGGCATCGGATGGGCGCTGCTTTTCCATCGTTGGTTCCGCGACACCCCCGCCGACCACCCCGATGTCAACGAGGCCGAGCTGGCCTGGATCGCCGGTGGCATTCCCCACGGGTGCCGTCTTTCGCCCACCCCGCCGCCCACGACCCCGTGGCCGGCCCTGCTGGCCAGCGGTAACCTCTGGGCTTATTCGGCCATGGCCTGCGGCAGCACGTTCGTCTTCTATTTCTACATGAGCTTCTTTGCCACCTACCTGTCCGAGCGGCATGCGCTTCCCCCTGCGTGGGGGTGGGTCGCCGGGCTTCCGCTAATCGTTGGCTCGCTCGGCTGCGCGCTCGGTGGGTTCTGGACCGATTGGCTGGTCCGGCGGACGGGTAGCCGGCGCTGGGGACGCCGTCTCGCCGGCTTGGCCGGGAAGGGGGGAGGGGCCATCTGCCTGCTGCTCGCGGCTGGCTGCCGACACACCGAGTGGGTCGTCCTCTGGATCGCGCTGGCGGCATTCGCCAGTGACACTGCCTTGGCAGCACAGTGGGCCGTCGCCACCGATACCGGCGGGCGATTCGTCGGCACGGTGTTCGGTTTCATGAACACCTTCGCCGGCCTCGGCGGCGCCCTTTCGCCGGTACTCGTTGGCTTCTTACTGGAACAGCGGTCGCCTACCGTCGACGGGCGTTTCAACCTTTTGGCCCGGCAGCAGGCGTGGGACCTGGTGCTGGGGATTTTCGCCGCGGGCCTCGCCTTCGCGGCCCTCTGCTGGCTGCGGATCGACGCCGACGAACCGATGGCCAGCACCGCCGCGTCTTGAAACGGTCGATCGAGGCCCCCGGAGCGCCACCTCGGTCAAAGACCGGATCGCTCCGACCGTCGCCTCGTGGCAAAGGGCTGTCACTTACCGGCCCGCAACCGGCGGGCCACGGCAAAATCGGCCTCGGCCCTGTCTCTCTCCCCTCGACGGGCGTAGGCCTGGCCTCGCCGCTCATAGGCTCGAGCATCGGTGGCATCCAGGCGAATCGCCCTCGTGCAATCGCGAATGGCTTGTTCGTCGTCTCCTTTCAGATACCAGCAGCTGCCCCGATTCCGATAGGCCACGGCGAAATTCGGGTCCAGGCGGATGGCTTGGGTGTAGTCCGCAATCGCCCGGTCGTAGTCGTCCTGGAACGAGTAGGCGGCCCCTCGGGTGTTGTACGTCTGCGGATCATCGGGATTATGGCGGAGTGATTCGTCGCAATCGCGGATCGCGTCGTCGAATTTCTTGGCAGCCAACGCGCGATGTGCACGAAGGCGGAGCGCCCGCGCCAGGAAGGTCCGCACCTCCGCGATGTCGATGCAATAGGTCGCCTCTCGCCAGGCGGTGCAGATGCCAACGACCTGGCCGCGATCGTTGACCAGGGGACCGCCGCTGAAACCGGCCTGGATCGGCAATTCGGCCCGGATCAGCCGCGCCTCCACTTCCTGGCCGCTGCGGTATTTCATAACGTCCGTGGTGAGGTCAAGGACGCGGCCGGCGCGAGGTGTCCACAACCCAAACTCCCCCCGGGGATTGCCAATGACCCACAGGCGCTGGCCGACGGCCACCGGCCGCTCGGCCAGTAGGAGGGCGCGGGCTTGGTCCGGGAGGCGTTCGAGTTCGAGGATCGCCAGGTC
>JANWYO010000049.1 GCA_025055215.1 Gemmataceae bacterium | reverse complement strand
GGCTGGCTTTGTTTAAGTTGTTTGCTTGGGGCGGGCGGCCGCCGCGGGCCCACGCCGTAACTCTCCCCTGGCCCATGCCTACCGGCCGAGGACGTCGCGCCCCATGATCGATCCTGCCACCTACGGCCCCGTGTTCGCCTCCCTCCTGGTTCCCCAGCGGCTGGCGCCCCTGGGACCGGGCACACCAAACCAGGCGGTCCGCGACCAACTCGCCCGGCTGACCATTGAGCAAGCGTTTGCCCACACCTCCCTGCGCGACCGTGACATGGCCCACGCCTGCCTCGCGGGGCTTTGGCTTTATCACGATTTCCTCGACGAGTCCCACGCCATCGGCCAGCAGATCCAGTCCCCCACCGGCAGCTACTGGCACGGCCTCATGCACCGCCGCGAGCCGGATGCCGGCAACGCCGCCTACTGGTTTCGCCGCGTCGGTCGTCATCCGATCTTTCCTTCGTTGGTGCAGGTGGCTCAGGGACTGGGCCTGCCCGAGGTGAAGGACCCTTGGGACCCATTTGACTTCATCGACCGCTGCGAGCGGCATCGCGGCCGAGGTGACGACATGGAGCGCCTCCTGCAACGCGTGCAGCACGAGGAATGGTGTCTGTTGTTTGAGTTCAGCTACCGCCAAGCCTCGGAGGCGACCAGCTCTTCCGCCCCTTGACTCACATGAGAGATTTGTCTGGCTTGACCGGCGAAAGCGGCCAAGCCGCTTTCGCCGCTTGAATCCATTCTGCCGGATTTGCCGATTATTCTTCTGCGGGAAAAGCCACGGGGGCCGGTGCTGCTTGGCCCGGCTCCGTGGTTTCATGCTGGTGCTCAAGCCCTGAGTCCAAAGCCGACGCGACGGACACCTGTCCGCCGTGTCCGGGGAGGGGGATCCATGAGACTTCCACGCAATGCCAGGTTTGTCGTCATCGGTTGGCTGCTGGCCTGGGCGGGGTCGGCGGCTGCTCAGCAATCGGGCTCAGGGGGCGGAGTGGTGCTGAGCCAACCGGTGGGGCAGCCGAGCTTCGCCGGGATCGGAGCAGGACCGGCGTTCTATCGGCCCTACGGCCGGCCCTGGTTCTATCCCGCGCCCTCGCCGCTGGATGAGCCGGCCGGGCGCGGTGGCTGCGGCAAGTGCGCCGCGTCGCCGACCGTTCCGCAAGCCTCCTCCCCGCGTCAGACGGCTCGCCGCTCGTCGATCCGGGCACCGAGCGGTGTTGCCGCGCGTCCTATGTGCTCTGGCCAGCCTTGCGGCATGTCCGCGGCGTCGATGCCGGCGCCAATCCCGACGCCGGGTAGCCTGGCGGTGGCCGTCGTTCCCGCGCACTACCTCTCCGAGGCCCCGGAAGCCATTCTGCTGCGGCAGGCGATTGAGGCCGTCTGTGCCGGCGCCGCCGAAAACGTCGAGGTGGAACTCACCGCGGCCGACGCGGTGCGGGTGGTGCTCACCGTGGACCACCCGGTGGTCGGTCAAGAGTTGGCGAAGGTCATTTACAACATGCCGGAGTTGCAAGCCTACCGTGTCTATCTCGACGTGCGGACGTGGCCGGAGTCCCCGTGAAGTGGAGCGGGAATGATAAGGGGCGGGGGGGACATTGAGGGCGTGACACTGGCGCGGGGAAAGGGGGCGCTTTGGGGGAGGACGCGCGAGAGGTGGGTGGGAGGGGATGGCGCGGGACGCAAAGGGGGATGCGAGCGCGCCCATGGAAGCGGTCGCGCGCAGCCGCAGGCGGGGGGCGTGAGCCCGAACATGGAAGGGGTCGCGCGAACCCGCAAGCGGGGGGCAGGCGGATTCAGCTGGCGGCACGCAGGGTCACGACGGCGACCTCGGGGCGGACGCCGAAACGAAAGCGGACGCTGAAGCCGATGCCTTTGTTGACGTAGAGGTACGTGTCCTTGTAGCGATAGAGCCCGGCGGCGAAGCGACGGGTGTGGCGACCGAGGACTGGCCGGCCAAGGCCCGGCCAGTTCACTTGGCCGCCGTGCGTGTGGCCGCTCAGCATCAGGTCGCAGCGGCGGCCGTTGAGATGCTCCACAGTCCGCGGGTTGTGGGCCAGCACGATCCGCGGTACGTCATGGGCCAAGCCTTCCAAGGCGGCGTCGAGGTCGCACACTCGACTCCAAAGGTCTTCGACTCCGGTCAGGTAGAGCCGGGCTTCCCCGCGAACCAGTTCCACTGTTTCGTTGCGGAGCACGCAGATACCCCGGGCCGTGAGCGCCTCGGCGACGGCTCGGTGCAGGTGCCGATGACGGCGGTACCCCAGCGCATTGCGTACCGAGAAGTCGTGGTTGCCGAGCACCGCGTAGACACCCAACGGCGCCGACATTTGTCCGAGCGTTTCGGCCACGACGTCAACATAGCGGAAGCCGGTGTGGATGAAGTCACCCGTGAGGACGATGAGATCGGGCCGCTCCGATTGGGCAAGTTCGATCGCTTCCTGCAAGTAGGCAAGGGGGACGTGTCGGCCGCAATGAAAGTCCGACAGTTGCGCGATGCGCAGACCGTCGAACGGGCTTGGCAGGTCCTGGATCGGCACGTCGCAGCGGTTGAGTTCCAGCCAGGTCGGTTCGACGCGCCAGGCGTAGCTGATCCGTGCCCAATTGCGACCAATCCAGCGCGCCCAGCGACGTCGGGAACGGTCACGCCGGGATTCGTTACGCAGCCAGGAGACTACCCGATGCCACAGGGCTGGACGCCGCCCCGGCCAAGGCGCTGACGAATCGCTGGCGATGCTATCGAACGGGGAGGGACGGCTCATAGATCGTCCTCGTCCTCGTCGTAGTCCTCATCGTCGTCGAGGTCCTCCTCTTCGTCTTCATCGAAGTCTTCGTCGTCAAAATCTTCGTCGTCAAAATCTTCGTCGAGGTCGTCCTCCTCGAACTCTTCGTCCTCGAAGTCTTCGTCCTCGAAATCCTCGTCGTCGAGGTCTTCGTCCTCGAAATCCTCTGCCTCGTCCTCGTCGTCGATGTCTTCTTCGTCCTCGTCATCCGACTTGGCCATCGCAGTCAACAAAGGGGCGGGTCGGCCCCAAGGCCCGAGCCAGGGTAGGACGACGTCACCGTCCAAGCTCCGGCGAACGTGAAAAGTACCAGCGACCATCAGTGAAGTCCTCAAAAACAACTACCTAACGAATAGGCGGGGATCGCCGTTCCGGTTCCCCTTTGGCTATCGGCAGGGCTGGAAGGCGAATCCAGCCCCGGCGAGTGTCCGTTTTGACCCCCGACACCTTCGGACATCAGCGATGCCAATGACACCGAACTGTCAGGGCCAGCGCCTCAGGATTGGAGATCACGTGACAGTTGGATATTGACAGCCTC
>JANWYO010000022.1 GCA_025055215.1 Gemmataceae bacterium | reverse complement strand
GGTCGGCCCGGGCGGTCGCCCGTGCCGACCGAGCGGGACCATCAGGCGGGCTGGAACTGCCCAACGTTGGGGGCCGTCGGGGCCGCTTCGCCCTCGGCCGGTCTCGGGACGTTGATGCGCACCTCGGCTTCCTGGTGGGCGCGGAAGCCCGTCCCCGCCGGGATCAGGTGCCCCAGGATCACGTTCTCCTTCAGGCCAACCAGCCGATCGACCTTCCCCGCCAAGGCGGCCTCGGTCAACACCTTGGTCGTTTCCTGGAAACTGGCGGCGGAAATGAAGCTGTCCGACTGGACGGCCGCCTTGGTGATGCCCAACAACTGCGTGCTGCACGTCGCCGGCGTCGGCGGCACGAACGTCGGCGGACGCTTGCCGTCGGCCTCCAGCGACGCCCGGATCTCCTCGTAGGCCTCCTTGCTGATGATCTTGCCCGGTTCGAGCTTGGAGTCGCCGGGATCCTTGATCTTGACGCACTCCTTGAGCCGGTCGTTGACGTCGCGGAAGGCGAACTTGTCGATGACCAGGCCGGGGAGGAGACCGGTGTCGCCGGTGGACTCGACTTTCACCTTGCGGAGCATCTGGGCGATGATGATCTCGATGTGCTTGTCGTCGATATCCACGCGCTGGCTGCGGTAAACGCTCTGGACCTCGCGGAGGAGATACTGCTGGACCGCCTCGATGCCGCTGATGCGCAGGATGTCGTGCGGCACCAGCGGCCCATCGACCAGCGGGTCGCCTTCCTTGACGTAGTCGCCGGTGTGGACACGCAGGTGCTTGCCGTGCGGCACCAGATGCTCCCGCTCTTCGCCGATGGGCCGACCTTCACTATCGACGGCCTGGACGATGACCACGCGCCTCCCCTTGCGCTTTTCGCCGATGCGGACGACGCCGGCAATCTCCGCCATGACGGCGGGTTCGCGCGGCCGACGGGCCTCGAAGATCTCCGTCACCCGAGGCAGGCCCCCAGTGATGTCCTGCGTCCCGCCCACCTCCCGCGGCGTCTTGGCCAGCAGGGTGCCCGGCTTGATCTCCTGGCCTTCCCGGACCTCGAGGTGGGCCTTCTCCGGCACATAGTAGGCGGCTAGCGCCTGGCCGCGATCGTCTTCGATGACGATCTGCGGGTGCAGGTCCCCCTTGTGCTCGGCAATCACCCAGCGCTCCAGGCCCGCCTGGTCGCGCTCCTTGCGGAGCGTCTCACCCTCGACGATTTCGTCGAAACGGATGCGGCCACCCACTTCCGCCAAAATCGGCGTCATGTGCGGGTCCCAGCGGCACAAGACCTGCTGAGCCTGGATCTGCTGCCCGTCTTCGACCTCCAGGATGGCCCCGTTCTGAATCTGGTAGCTTTCCAGTTCCACCCCCTTGGGGTTGAGGATCTTGATTTCACCCTTGCGGGTCAGGGCGACGCGCTGCTTCTGCTCGTTTTCGACGACCGTGATCCGCTCCAATTTGACGATGCCGGCCTTCTTGGCCTTGATTTCACTCTCTTCAACGGTTCGCCGGGCCACGCCACCAATGTGGAAGGTGCGCATGGTCAGCTGCGTCCCCGGCTCGCCGATTGACTGGGCAGCGATGATGCCGACCGCCATTCCTTCCTCCACCAGGGCGCCGGTGGACAGGTCCATGCCGTAGCACAGCCGGCAGACCCCCAAGGGGGCCTGGCAGACCATCGGGCTGCGGACCACAATCTTGTCCAGCCCCATCTGCTCGATCTTCCGCGCCTGTTCCCAGGTGATCATCTCATTTTCCCGAACGATCACCTCGCCGGTGATGGTGGTGATGTTGTAGCGACTGACGCGGCCGCGGATCGACTCGCTCAGGGAGCGTTCGATCTCTTCGCCCTTGTAGACGACGCCCTTAGTGATTCCCTGGGTGGTGCCGCAGTCGTGCATGGTGATGACGACGTTCTGGGCGACGTCGGCGAGCTTGCGGGTCAGGTAGCCGGAGTCGGCCGTCTTGAGGGCGGTGTCGGCCAAGCCCTTGCGGGCGCCGTGGGTGGAGCTGAAGTATTCCAGGACGCTCAATCCCTCGCGGAAGTTGGCCTTGATCGGCGTTTCGATGATCTCGCGGCTCGGCTTGGCCATCAGGCCGCGCATGCCCGCCAGCTGGCGGATCTGCTCGACGCCACCGCGCGCCCCCGAGTGGGCCATCAGGAAGATCGGATTGAGGTAGGGCTTGCCGTCGCGCCGGTCGTGCTCCAGGTCGTGCATCATCTGCTTGGTGATCTGGTCGCGGGCGTGCGTCCAGAGGTCGATGACCTTGTGGTAACGCTCGATGTCCGTGATGATGCCGCGCTGGTACTGCTTCTGGACCTTGTCCACCTCCTTCTCGGTGTCGCGGATGATCTGCTCCTTGTTGGCCGGGGTGCGCAAGTCATCCGTGGCGAAGCTGAGCCCACTGCGGGTCGATTCCCGGAACCCCAGGTCCTTCATGCGGTCGAGCAGCTCAATGGTTTCCCGCCGACCCAACAGCTGGTAGCAATCGGCGATGATCCGGCTGAGGTGTTTGCTGGTGAGGGCCAGGTCGTAGAAAGCCATTTGCGGCTTGAGGATGTCGTTGAACAGGACCCGCCCCACGGTCGTGCTCACCAGCCCGCTCGGCTTCCGCGCGATCTCTTCCACGCGCACCCGGTCCTTCTCGACCCGGACTTCGCTGATTACCTTCTTCTCGATCGGCAGGCGAACCTGGATGCGGGCGTGGATGCCCACCTTCTTCAGCTGATAGGCCAGGAACACTTCCTGGGGGCTGGAAAAGATCATGCCATCCCCAGGCTCGGTCGCCTCTCCCGGCTCGCCGCGGACAGCCGTCAGGTAGTAGCACCCCATGACGATGTCCTGACTGGGAGTGATGATCGGTTGGCCGTTCGCCGGGCTGAAAATGTTGTTGGTGGACATCATCAGCACGGTCGCCTCCACCTGGGCCTCGATCGACAACGGCAGGTGGACGGCCATCTGGTCGCCGTCGAAGTCGGCGTTGAACCCCTTGCAGACCAGGGGGTGGATGCGGATGGCGTTCCCCTCGATCAGCACCGGCTCGAACGCCTGGATGCCCATGCGGTGCAGGGTCGGAGCGCGGTTGAGGAGCACCGGATGGTTGCGGGTCACTTCCTCGAGGATGTCCCAGACCTGCTCGTCTTTGCGCTCGAGCATCTTCTTGGCCGACTTGATGGTGTCGGCGTGGCCCAGCTCTTTGAGCCGACGGATGATGAAAGGCTGGAACAACTCCAGGGCGATCTTCTTCGGCAGGCCGCATTGGTGCAGCTTCAGTTCCGGCCCGACGACGATGACGGAGCGGGCTGAATAATCGACGCGCTTGCCGAGCAGGTTTTCGCGGAAGCGGCCCTGCTTGCCCTTGATCATGTCGGTCAGCGACTTCAAGGGCCGGTTGGACGAGCCCAGGACGGGGCGCTTGCAGCGGTTGTTGTCGAACAGGGCATCGACCGATTGCTGCAACATCCGCTTTTCGTTGCGGATGATCACCTCCGGGGCGTTGAGGTCCACCAGTTTCTTGAGGCGGTTGTTCCGGTTGATGATGCGCCGGTAGAGGTCGTTGAGGTCACTGGTGGCGAAATTGCCGCTGTCGAGCAGGACAAGGGGCCGCAGGTCCGGGGGGATGACCGGGATGCAGCTGAGGACCATCCACTCCGGCCGGTTGGGGGTGCCGCCCAGGCCGCTGTCGCGCAGGGCCTCCACGACCTTGAGGCGCTTGATGAGGTCGCGTTGCCGCTGTTTCGACGGCTTTTCCTTGGCGTTCAGCTCGAAGAGTTCCTTGCGGAGGTCTTTGGAGAGCTGCACCAGGTCAAGCCGCTCGAGGAGCTTTTTGATCGCCTCGGCGCCCATGTCGGCTTCGAAGGCGTCGCCGTACTGTTCGCGGGCCTTGCGGTAGTGTTCCTCGTCGAGCAGCTGACGTTCCTTCAGGGGGGTGTCGCCGGGGTCGATGACGACGTAGTCCTGGAAGTAGATGATCTTTTCCAGGCTGGTGGTTTTCATGTCGAGGAGCGTGCCCAGCCGCGAGGGCATCGCCTTGAAGAACCAGATGTGGACGACCGGGGCCGCCAGCTCGATGTGGCCCATGCGTTTGCGGCGGACGCGGCTGTGCGTGACCTTGACGCCGCAGCGGTCGCAGATCATCCCCTTGTATTTCATGCCGCGGTACTTGCCGCAGGCGCATTCCCAGTCTTTCTCCGGGCCGAAGATGCGCTCGCAGAACAGACCGTCCTTCTCCGGGCGGTAGGTACGGTAGTTGATGGTTTCCGGCTTCTTGACTTCGCCGAACGACCAGCTGCGGATGTCGTGGGGACTGGCGAGGCTGATCCGGACAGCGCCGTAGTCGTTGATCCGATCGTAAGTGGCTTCGCCGGTGCTCATGGATCGCCCTCCCGAGGGAAGATGGCCCGGCCGAGGGCCGTCGGCTTGGCTCCGCATCCGCGGCAACCCCGCCCGGGCCTTGGGGAACTCGTGTCAGATCCGCTTCTTTTCCAATTGCATGTTCAGTGCCAGCCCACGAATTTCATTCGTGAGCACGTCGAAGCTGGCGGGAGTGCCGGCTTCCAGGGTGTTTTCGCCCTTGACCATCGACTCATAGATTTTCGTGCGTCCCTCCACGTCGTCGGATTTGACGGTGAGCAATTCCTGCAAGACGTAGGCGGCGCCGTAGGCTTCCAGGGCCCAGACCTCCATTTCGCCGAACCGTTGGCCGCCAAAGCGCGCCTTGCCGCCGAGCGGTTGCTGCGTGATGAGCGAGTACGGACCGGTCGACCGGGCATGGACCTTGTCGTCCACGAGGTGGTGCAGCTTCATCATGTAGATGTAGCCCACCGTGACCAGCTGTTCGAACGGCTCGCCGGTGCGGCCGTCGTACAGCACGGTCTTGCCGCTCTCCGGGATGCCGGCTTCCTTGAGGCAGGCACGGATCTCCGCCTCGGAGGCGCCGTCGAAGACCGGGGTGATGGCTTTGAAGTTGAGTTTTTGCGCCGCCCAGCCCAGATGCGTCTCGAGGATTTGCCCGACGTTCATGCGGCTGGGCACTCCTAACGGGTTGAGGAGGATGTCCACCGGCGTGCCGTCGGCCAGGAAGGGCATGTCCTCCTCGGGGAGGATCTTGGAAATCACCCCCTTGTTGCCGTGGCGGCCGGCCATCTTGTCTCCCACGGAAATCTGCCGTTTGGTGGCGACGTAGACCTTGACCATCTGCTGCACGCCGCTGGGGAGTTCGTCGCCGCGCTTGAGCGAGTTGAGCTTGTGCTCCCGCTCTTCGATCAGGCTGACGAGGCGCTCCTGGTGGCGGGCATAGATCTCGGCGCACTGCTGCTTCCGCTCCGGACTGCGGATGTCCAGGCGCTCCAGCAGCGGCGTCGCCCCCGGGGTGCCGAACAAAGCCAGGGCCTGCTCGGCCACCGCCTTGTGGTCGTCCTTGTCGGAGGCCAGCACCTTGCCGGTCTGCGGGTCTTTGAGTTCCTTCTTTTCCAGCACCCCGCACAGTTCGGCGATCAGGGCCCGAAACTGGTCGGCGATCTGCCGGTTCGACTTGGTCTCGATCTCCTTCTGCTCCTTGTCGATGGCCTTGCGCTCTTCCTCCGAGAGACTGGCACGCCGGCTGAACCGCTGCGTGGCAATGACAATCCCCTCGATGCCCGACGGCACCTCCAGGCTGTCGTTACGCACGTCCTCTCCCGCCCGGCCGAAGATGGCATGCAGCAGCTTTTCCTCGGGCGTCAATTCACTCCGCGACTTGGGCGAGACTTTGCCGACCAGGATGTCTCCCGGCCGGACGTAGGTGCCCACGCGGACCACGCCATGCTCGTCAAGATTGGCCAGCGCCTTGGGCGAAACGTTGGGAATGTCGCGAGTGAATTCCTCCTTGCCGAGCTTGGTTTCCCGGATTTCGGCTTCGAATTCTTCGATGTGGATCGAGGTGTAGGTGTCGTGCTTGACGAGCTTTTCGCTGATGATGATGGCGTCCTCGAAGTTGTAACCGTCCCAGGACATGAAGGCGACGAGGACGTTTCGGCCCAGGGCGAGTTCGCCTTGGTGGGTGGCGGCCCCGTCGGCGATGATCTGGCCTTTTTTCACCTTCTGCCCGATTTTGACGATCGGCTTCTGATTGAGGCAGGTGCGCTCGTTGAGGCCGATGAACTTCCGCAGGACGTACTCGCGTTCGTCGATGCGGATGCGTTCGGCATCGACGTAGGTGACGGTGCCGCTCTTTTCGGCGCGAACGACCATGCCGCTGTTGCGGGCCACGTCCCCCTCCAGGCCGGTGGCCACGATGGGGGGTTCGGTCACGAGCAGGGGGACGGCCTGGCGCTGCATGTTGGAACCCATCAGCGCCCGGTTGGCGTCGTCGTGTTCGAGGAAGGGGATCAGCCCCGCGGAGACGCCGACCATCTGCTTGGGCGAAATGTCGATGTATTGCACCTGGTCGGCGTTGATGGTGCGGAAGTCCCCGCCAATGCGGGCCACGACGCGGTCCTGGGTGATCCGCGTGCCGTCGGTGGGGGTGTCGGCCGGGGCCACGTAGACCTGGGCTTCCTCGTCGGCCCGCAACCAGACGATGTCGTCCTTGGAGGTCCCCAGCTTGCGCTTGGTGACTCGGCGATACGGGGTAATCAAAAAGCCGTATTCGTTGACGCCCGCGTAGATCGACAGGCTGGAGATCAGGCCGATGTTGGTGCCTTCGGGAGTTTCGATAGGGCAGATGCGGCCGTAGTGCGAGATGTGGACGTCCCGCGTCTCGTAGCCGGCGCGCTTGCGGTTGAGGCCGCCCGGTCCCAGGGCGCTGAGTCGGCGTTCGTGCGTCAGTTGGGCCAGGGGGTTGGTCTGATCGACGACCTGACTCAGTTCGCCGCGACCGAAGAAGTATTCGATGGCCGCCGACACGCTCTTGGGGTTGATCAGGGAGCGGGGGGTCATGTCGTGCTGGTCGCGGATCGACATGCGCTCCTGGACGGTGCGCCGCAGTTTCAGGAAGCCTTTACGCAGTTCGTCGGCGGCGAGTTCGTCGATGGTGCGCAGCCGCCGGTTGCCCAGATGATCGATGTCATCGACCTGGGCGTTGGCCTCGGGGTCGCGGAGCTTGAGGAGGTAGCGGATGGCGTTCACGTAGTCGAGCGACTGCAAGACCATCTCGTCTTCCAGGACCTGGCCTTCCTGGCGGAACTTGCGGTTGATGCGGAACCGGCCGACCTTTCCCAGCCGGTAACGGTTGGGGTCGAGGAACTTCTCCCGGAACAGTTCCCTGGCCTTTTCCAACTGGGGCGGATTGCCTGGCCGAAGCCGTTGATAAATCCGCAACAAGGCCTCCTCATGCGTGCTGGTCGGGTCTTCCCGCAGCGACGCCAGGACGAGCGGGTCCTTGATCTTGCCGAGGACCACCACTTCCTTCATGCCGGCGGTGATGACCTTGTCGACCACTTCCGGGGTGAAGGTCTCGCCGCTGTCGAGGTAGACCTCGCCGGTCTCAGGATCGATGACGTCGCCGACGGCGACCGAGCCGACGAGGCGGTCGCGCTGGGCGGGCGTCACCTTGATGGTTTCGGTGGGGTAAAAGGCCTTGATGATGTCGGCGTCGGACGAATACTTCGGGTCCATCGCCCGGAGCAGCGTCATGGCCGAAAACTTGCCGGACTGGTCGATGCGGACCCCGAGGGTGTCCTTCTTGGTGACGTTGATTTCGATCCAGCTGCCGCGTTCGGGGATGATCCGGCAGCTGTGAAGCTTGCGTTCGCCGGCTTCGATTTCCACCGCGAAATCGACCCCCGGCGAGCGGTGCAGCTGGCTGACGACAACGCGCTCGGCCCCGTTGATGATGAACTCGCCGCCGCCGATCATGATCGGCATGTCGCCGAGGTAGACTTCTTCCTCCACCGGCTGCTCCTTGTTGAGGCGCAGCCAAACGCGGAAGGGTCGGCCATAGGTGAGCCTCAATTGCCGGCATTCATCGGGGGTGTAGCGGGGTTTGCCGAGTTCGTAGCGGATGTATTCGAGGCTCAGGCTCTTGTCATAGCTCTCGATGGGGAAGATTTCGCGGAGCACCCCTTCGAGGCCGACGGGTTGACGTTTTTCCGGCGGCACGTCGAGTTGCAGGAAGCGCTCATAGGAGCGGAGCTGGATGTCGGTCAGCGGCGGCACCTCGATGGCGTCGCCGAAGCGGCCGAAATTCCGCACCTGGGTCGGGGTGATGATGCGTTGTGCCGGGATGGGCATGGCTGGTTGCTCCTCCCTTGGAAAACGTCCAATCCGAACGGCGGCCGGGCGCTAGGGAAGCGGCCTGGGCGGGGCGCTTCCCGCGGGTTGAGGCACCGCGGACCCTGGTCGGAGGTTGCTTGACAATGTTGGGACCGGCCCTGGGCGGACGACGACCGGGAGGCGGCCTGCAAGCCGCCGGGCCATGCCCGACCGCGGGCGGAAGAGTCTGCTGACGCCTGGCACGCTGCTCTCGCCACCGGACAAGAAGACGTCGCGCCGCCGAGCGAGGGCCCCGGTCACGGCTGGGCCGGGGCCGGCGGATCGGGCGTCTTCTCACGTGTTGCCTGCCGGTCCGCGGCGGGGAACGTCCGAATTCCCCGCCGGGCCGCTACGCCTCCACTCTGCGACATCAGGCCATCGTGCCGCTGGGCGGGCGGCACGACGGCCGTCGGGACTCGAGCAAGCTTTATTTGAGCGACACCTTGGCTCCTCCCTCTTCCAACTGCTTCTTGATCTTCTCGGCGTCGTCCTTGGAGATGTTTTCCTTGACCGGCTTGGGGGCCCCTTCGACCAGTTCCTTGGCCTCTTTCAGCCCCAAGCCGGTGATTTCCCGAACCACCTTGATGACGTTGATCTTCTTGGCGGCATCGAAGCCTTCGAGCACGACCGTGAATTCGGTCTTCTCGGGGGGCTTTTCCGCGGCGGCGGCCGCCGGGGCGCCCCCCGCCGGGCCGGCGGCGACGACCACCCCGCCGCCCGCCGGTTTGATCTTGTAGACCTCTTCCAGATAGTCGCCCAGTTCGACCGCCTGGGCGACCGTCAGCGCGGCGATCTTGTCACCCAGTTCCTTGACGGTTGCCGACCAGGCGCGACCATTCCCCTCAGCCATGTCACTTGGTCCTTTCTTCGATGAGCTGCTTGAAGCCGAGCAGCGGCGTGCGTAATAGCTTTGGTTCCAGGTTCGGCGCGGCGTTCAGCCAGCCGCCGGCGCTGCCGTGGCCGATTCGCCCCGTTCGGCCAGGGCCCGCACCTGACCCAGCAGGCGACCGCCGGCCCCCAAGGCGCGGCCGATCAGGCCGCTCGCGGGGCTGAGGGCCAGCAGCACCACCCGACCCAGCGCCTCGGCGCGGGTCGGCATCGTCAGGGCGCGTTCGAACGTCACTTCCTGCCCGTCGGCCACGGCGAGCTTGAACTTGATCTTGTCGTTCTTCTTGGCCAGCGCCTCCAGTTCCTTGCTCAGCTCGGCGAGGCTGTCGCTGCCCCAGGCCAGGACCGTCGGCCCCGCCCAGGCCTTGTCGGACAGCCGAATCCCCAGGCCGTCGAACACCTTGCGCATCAGGCTGTTCTTGACCATTTGCAGCCGGATGTTCTTCTTCCGCAACCCCAGCCGCAATTGGTTCTCCGTCTGCGCGGGGATGCCGCTCATGCTGAGCAGCACCAAGTCGCGTACTCCCTGAAAGCTCTGTTTCAGGGCGTCCATTTCCATCTGCTTGATCAGCTTGCTCATGGTCGGCCCTTCTGTGCGGCGCGGGCGGCAGACGACTCCTTAGACCGTCACGGGAATTCCCGGACACATGGTGGCCGAGACCGTGATCGACTTGATGTAGTTCCCTCGGACACCCGCGGGCTTGGCGGCGCGGATCTGCTCGACAAAGGCCGTGATGTTGGCCTGGAGCTTATCGTCGTCGAAGCTGAGCTTGCCGACGCCGGCGTGGACATTGCCACCTTTGTCGGCGCGGTATTCGACCTTGCCGGCCTTGAATTCACGCACGGCGGCGGCGACATCGCCGCCGGCTGGGATCACCGTCCCGGCTTTAGGCGTGGGCATCAGGCCCCGCGGACCCAGCACTTTGCCCAGCCGGCTGACCAGGCCCATCATGTCCTGCGTGGCCAAGGCCACGTCGAACTCCAGCCAGTTTTCTTTCTGAATCTTGTCTACCAGGTCCTGGCCACCGGCGTAATCGGCGCCGGCTTCCTTCGCCTTGGTGATGTTGTCCCCCTGGCAGAACACCAGCACCCGCACCGACTTGCCGATGCCGTACGGCAGCGGCACGCTGCCGCGGACCAGCTGGTCGCTTTGGGTGACGTCGATCCCTAACGACATGTGGACTTCGACGGTTTCGTCAAACTTGGCGCGCTTCATCGACCGCAGAAGGCTCAGCGCCTTCTTCAACGGCACGACGCCCTCCTTGCGAATCTTCTGCTTTTGGGCCTTCAGCTGGTCACGCAGCTTCTTCCCCAGCGGCGGGCTGATCCCGGGCCGCTTGGCCTTTTTCTTCGCCGGCTCGGCCGCGGCGGCCCCAGGTGCCTCCGCCGGCGCAGGGGGCGGGGCGGCGGGCGGGCTGGGCGTCTCGGCCGCCGGACCGGCCTTGGCCTTCGTTTCCCGGCCCTTCTTGGTCTCCTTGGTGGTCGTCTCCGCCGGCGGCGCGGCCGCCGCGGCGGCGGCCGGCTCGGCCGGTGGGGAGGTCTTCTTGGCCATCGTCTGCTGCTCTTTCGGAGGTTCGGGCTCTCATCCAGGATCGCGGGGCGGCCGCAGGCCTGCCGGCTACTCCACCGTCAGTCCCATGCTGCGGGCCGTCCCCGCCACGATACGGGTGGCATGTTCCAGGTCGCGGGCGTTGAGGTCGGCCAGCTTTTTCTTGGCGATGTCGCGGATTTGCTCGGCCGTCACCTTAAAGCCCTTGTACTTACCGCTCCCCTTGGCTTTTTCTTCGGGGATGATGACCTCGCCGCCTTTTTTCTTTTCCAGCGGGATGCCGGCTGCCTGTTTCAACAGCACCGCGGCCGGCGGGCTCTTGACGACGAACTCAAACGAGCGGTCGTTGTAGACCGTGATGACGACCGGCACCGTGATGCCGCGGAGTTCCTTGGTTCGTTCGTTGAACTGGGTGACGAACTGGCCGATGTTGACGCCGTGCTGGCCCAAGGCCGGGCCGACGGGCGGTGCCGGCGTCGCTTGGCCGCCCACCACCTGCAACCGGATCTGCGCCGTGACCTGTTTTGCCATGACGACCGTCGCTTCCTCAACCGTGCGGCCCCGCCGCACCCGGTGGTCACACGTGTTCCACTTGCCAGTATTCCAAGTCGACCGGGACCGGTCGCCCGAAGATGGTCAACTCCACCCGGACCAATCCCTTGGCTTCGAGGAGTTCTTTCACTTCCCCTTCCATGCCGGCGAAGGTGCCGTCTTTGACCTTGACGCGGTCGCCGCGGTCGTACTTCGGTTTCGCATGCACGACGCCCGGCTTTTGCTCCCCCTGGCGACCGAGCATCCGTTCCACCTCGCGGTCGGACATCGGCGGGGGGGCTTGCCGCAGGCCGCCGCCGACGAAATCGCCCACTCCCGTGGTTTCCCGGAACAGATAGAGGATCCGATCGTTGTATTCCACCTCGACCATGAGGTAGCCCGGGTAGAGCTTTCGTTCCTTGACGACCCGCTTGCCGCCGCGCATCTCCGTCACCTTCTCGACGGGGATGATGATTTGACCAAAGTATTGCTCCAGCCCTTCGATCTTGACGCGGCGTTCAATGGCTTCCTTGATCGACTCTTCGCGGCCACTCTGAACTTTGACGACGTACCAGCGTTTCTGGCTGGGCGGTGGCGCGACGGCCACCGCCGGTGGCGGCGTGGCCGCCTCCGCCGGCGCCGCCG
>JANWYO010000021.1 GCA_025055215.1 Gemmataceae bacterium | reverse complement strand
TCGAGCGGGGCTGGCCTTTCACCCCTCAACAGGCAAAGCTTCGGGCCTGGGACGAACCTCCCCAATGCCTGCCGTTCGTTTATCGGGGCACGCACTTCCCCGACTCCAGGCAACGGCAAAATCAGCGTCCGGCCATCGTCCGCCCACCTTGCCTGCGCCCCCAGCCCAAGGAGGTTTTCGCGCACGACCGCGACCAGCAGCCGACGCATGATCGCCGCTCGGGCCTGGGGCAGATGCTGACGGAACGCCGCCGCCAACTCTCGGGAGATCGGTTGCACCTGCGCCCAGACCTTGGCCTCCTCCGGCCAGAGGGCCAAAGGAGCCTCCGGGTGCGCCCCGGTCGTCCCGGCAGCTTCGTCCGAGGCGATCATGGCAGGGGCCCCTCCACGCTGTCCTCAAGCAACTCTGCCCGGGAGCGTAACACGGCCGCCAACGAGCCGGTTGTTTCGTACTGGGCGATGATCTCGTCGGCGGGCAGCCAACGGCGCTCCAGCCGCTGGCCCCAGTGGGCCAGCGGCTGGGGGTCGAAGTCCCAGGCCGCCAGGATCCGCGGCGCGCGGTCGAGCAGTTCCGCCGCCCGCTCACGGACGTCGGCCACCGCCCAGCCATCTCGAGCAATCGCCCCCAGATCGTAGACCCGCGAGGCGTCGCTGGCACGCCCGCGCAGCCCCTCGTCGAGCAGCACCGCCAGCCACAGCAACAAGTAGGCCCGGAAGTCATCCAGCCGGTTGCTCATCTCGAAGGCCTTGAATTCCAGCCGGCCCGGCTGTTCCGGATGAAATTCCAGCGCCTGGCCATACAGGCTGCGACGATAGGTCCGCAGCGACTTGCCGACCCGCCCGCGAATCCGCCACAACCCACCGCGGCACAACGGCGCCGCCAGGCTGAACAGGGTCATGGCCGGCCCATAGTAGTTTACCTTGGCCCACAAGTCCGCCGTAGCGAGCCGGCCGGCGCGCTCCGCCGGCAAGCTCACGTTGACGTCCGGCCCATAGGTCAACATGGCCTGCATGGCCCATTGCCAGACGTCGTACCGCCGCTTTCCTTGAGGTCCGTCGAACCGCTCTTCCACGGGATGATGCGACAGGGCCACGGCACGCCAGCCGTGGGCCAACAGCGCGGCCTGCAACCGGCGGTGCAGCTCCGCGAGGTAACGGACCGCTTCCGCGACCGAGCCGCAGGCCGGCGTGCGGATTTCGACCCCTTTCGGCAGCAGGCTCGCGTCCGGCGTGTATGGGTCCGGGACATGATACCCCTCCACGACAAAGGGCGTGATCGTCCGGTGCGGCGGCGCCCGCAGCAACCCCTCGACCGACGGCAAGTCGCGCAAATCGATGGCGCCGAAGGTGGCGTCCAGTTCCTCGAAGCTCAAGTCGGGGTGCCACAGCGGCCGAAATGATTCCGCCTCTACCAGCAGGAACTCGACTTCCAGCCCGAACCGAAAACCCCGATGGTCGGAGGCAGTCATGTCAGTGCCTTGATGACTTCCCTTGGCACGCCGCAGGGCCTCGGCGCATGGACCGTCCCGCCGACCGCCAATTGGCGGTAGCCTTCGGCTCGACCAAGGCGTTGCTCGATGAGGGCGGCCCGCCGCCCCACTCAGACGTCGGATCGCGGCGTGCGATGGATCGTGGCCGGGGCCGTGGCTTGCAACTGGCCGATCTCCGCTAGGACAGCTGCCACCCGTTCGCGTGAATCGGCCACTTCCACTGTCCAGGTGGCTTCCCACCGTCCCCCCGGTGGCAGTCGACGCACGCGCCCGTGCTTCCGCTCGACGGCGCGGAAGTTCGGATAGTTGATGGCAGGCTCCAGCCCGCAGACGTAGCCGTCTTCCAGGGCCCCCGTGTTCTTCCACAGCGTGAAGCACGGCAACTCGGCCTTGGAGAAGCGGACGACCAGCCCGCGGTCGGCCGCCGCGGTGCACAGCATCACCAGCGAGCGGCCCACACTGTCCGCGACCAATTCATAGTAGTAAACCTGCTCGGCAAAGCCTACCGTCGGTCCCAGGAAGGTGTCGTAGGTGTCCATCCCCGCCGCCGCAAAGCCATCACGCGGCACCACCTGGCGAAGGGGCGCCACCACCCGACTGCCCGCCCCCAGGAACGGCGGCCCCACGTTCAGATGGTACAGCAGCTGCATCTCCCCCGGCTGGGCCGCGCGGTTCTCGACCACGTCATGGATCACCAGCCGCGGCGAGCCAGGCACGGTCGTGTAGGTCGTGGTCAGGCGCAGGTTCGGCCCAAACAGGCGAGCTTCATCCACCTGCCCGATCACACTGAGCTCGAACGGCGGCTCCAGGCCGACGCGCACCTCGACCAAATGGGCGGGCAGGTTGGCGATTCGCCCGTGCAGCGTAAGGTGTTGGCGGTGGGTGAGGCCGGCGTCGTCGGTCCAAACGTCTTCGCCGGGTGGTCCGTTCGACTCCAGGCCGCAGCGGCAGAGGAGTTCGTCGAAGCCATCGAGCCAGCCGAGGCCGCCCCGGTCGGCCAGCGGCACGAACCGCGGGTGAACGGGGCCAAGGACCGGCGACCGCCAGCCGAGGCGGTCGCCGCGATATTCCCCGCGCCACAGCCCCATGCCCCGCGTCGGCACGACGGCAAACGACAGGGCCCCGTTGTGCACGTCGATCAGGTCCACGCCATCCCGCAGCCCGCCCCGCAGCGTCCGCTTGCGGACCGACCAGTCGTGCGGCGTCGGCAGGTGCAAGGTGTCGTTGGCCACGGCGAAGCTGTCGAGCCAGACGTCGCTCGCGACGTCGGTCAGCGTCCATGACTTGTAGCGCGCCATCTCAGGCCTCGACGGATGTGTCCAACGTCGATTCCACCACCCGGTCGCGGCGTGGGCCCGCCTTCAGCACTTGGTTGAATCGCCGGGCCACGAGCACAAACGCGCCCGTCACCACCAGCAACGCGACCGTCAACATGCTGAAGTAGCCGTAGGTCGTCTCAAAATGCCATCCCGGCGAGCTTCGGTCAGGATACAGCCGGCCCACCGGGGCGATGAGGAAGAGATTGGCGAAACCGACGGTCAGGAGCCAACACGCCGTCACGAAGCTTTTCATGCGGGCGGGAGCGGCTGTGAAGGCCAATTCCAAGCCCGTCACGGAAATCATGATCTCGGCGACGGTGATGGTCACGAAGGCCGCGATCTGCCACCAGACCGTCACCTTGGTGTTGCCCGTCTCGGCCAAGTAACCCGCCAGGGCGTGCAGGGCCATAGTGAGGGCCGTCAGCAGGAAGCCAATGGTCATCTTGTCTGTCGCTCGCAGGCGCACTCCTCCCCGCTCGAGAGCGGTCCACAGGGCGCTGATGACGGGCAGAAGCGCGACAATCAGCAGGGGATTGATCGCTTGGATCTGGTCTGGCTTGACTTCATAGCCGAAGACGTGCAGATCCAGGTGCTCGCGGGCAAAGTAAATCCACGTCGTGGCGTGCTGATCGAAGATGGCCCAGAAGAACATGACCAGGAAAAAGAGCCCGAACAGCTGCCGGAGCACCGCCCACTGCTCGGCGCGTTCCTCCGGCGAAATGGGGGTGCGGCGAATGACTTCGACGGCGTAGAACCGCTTGCCGGCGGCGAAGAAGGCAAAGGCGAAGACCATCAAGGCGGCAGGGAAGAGAAACGCCACCCAATAATCGAAACGGTCGCGCAGCTCGGGCATCACCGTGGTGGAGGCAAAGGCGCCGATATTGATGGCCGCGTAAAAGATGGCGAAGGCGGCGCTGCGCAACTTCTCCTGACCCGGACATTGCTGGTCGTACGTCATTCCCATCAGGGTGGAGATGTTCGGCTTGATGACGCCACTTCCCATCGCCAGCAGCACCAGGGCGGTGTACAGATACCAGCGATCTTCGACGCCCAGAATGACGTGCCCCAGAATGTAGGGAATCGAGAACCCGACAATGGTCCAATACTTGCCGAAGAACCGGTCGGCGACGTAGCCACCCACCAATGGCAGGAAATACGCACCCGCCATGAACAGCGACATCCGTGTAGTCGCCTCGGCCTTGGTGAACCCGAGCTTGTCAATCATGTACAGCGTCAGGATGGCCTTCATGCCGTAAAACGACGCCCGCTCCGCCAACTCGCCGGAAAAGATAAACCAGAAGCCGATCGGATGGCCGAGAAAGAAGCCATGCTGGCGGATGGTGGGGTCGGCCGAAAGCCTGCTCACGTCATTCATCACGGTCCCTTTCGCGGGTGGTGGACACGGTTGTTTCCTCGCCCCAGGCGGGACAGTCCCTGAGTTTCACTCGAACTTCATGACGGTGCAAGTTCAACTTCCCGACTTCGCCAGGGGGCCGGCACTCCGGGGCGGCTTGCCGGTTCGCGTTCGCGCGCCGCCACGCGCCCCAGTCCAATCGTCGCCCTTTCCCGCTGTTCCCAACCGTCGCGTGTGACCGACAGTCACCCCAGGAGCATGGCGGCGGGCTGCTGCAATGCCCGGATGACGGCGTTGCTGAACTCGGCGCCCACGGCGCCATCCACGACCCGGTGGTCGAAGGAAAATGACAGGTAGAGCATCTCGGCGGGACGAATCTGGCCGGCGGTGTCGTACACCGGCCGCTTGACGACCTTGCCGATGCCGAGGATGCCGACCTGGGGATGGTGGATAATCGGCGTGGCGATCAGGCCACCGATGCTGCCGATGGAGGTGACGGTGAAGGTGCCGCCGCGGAGGTCGTCGAGCGCCAGCTTGCCGGAGCGGGCCGTTTCGCTGAGGTGTTCGATTTCCCGGGCGATCTGCACCAGGTCTTTGCGGTCGGCGTCGTGGATAACCGGGACCACCAGGCCGCTGGGCGTGGAGACGGCGATGCCGATGTGATAGACGTCGTGGAGCACGATTTCGCCGGCCTGCTCGTCGAGCGAGGCGTTGACCAGCGGCACCTGTTTGAGGGCGGCGGTCACCGCTTTGACGATGAAGGCCAGATAGGTGAGCTTGACGCCCCGTTGGCGGACCGGCCCCTTGAGGGCCTCGCGTAGTCGAACCAGTTCGGTGACGTCGCACTCGTCGATGTAGGAGTAGTGGGGGATGGTCCGTTTGGCGTGGACCATGTGTTCGGCGATTTTGCGGCGGAGGCCCTGGAGGGGGAGGCGCATCCCGGGGTGGAGGGCGGGGGCGGCGGCTTCGGGGGCTGCTTGGCCGCGGAGGGGCGGGGGGGGGGGGGGGGGGCCCCCCCCCCCCCCCCCCGGACCCACCCCCGGCGGCACCACGAAAACCCCCCAGCGGCCCC
>JANWYO010000303.1 GCA_025055215.1 Gemmataceae bacterium | reverse complement strand
GCCCCCCCCCCCCGGCGCCCCCCCCCCCGCGGTGTCTCGGTCCCCGCCGCCCCTGGGGGGGGCCCCCGGGGGGGGGGTGGGCGGGGGGGCCGGCGGCGCCGGGGGGGGGGCGCCCGACCGCTTGATTGCATCGGCACTGGTGGTATCGCGGCCGCAGAGGAAGCGCCGCCAAGGCCCGACGGCATGGCTGGGACGACCGCTCCAACCGGCAGCCCTTACCCCGACCCCGCGATTTTCCGCCACAAAGCGGCCGACGCTTGGTCGGAGCGCGGCGTGCATGCTTGTGCGCGCGGGAAATCCGGCGTGCAGAGCCAACCAGAATTAACGGCCACAACCATCGGGTGCCACGCCGCGACGAGCGACCCGCGGCCTCGGCTCCAGCCCCAGTGTTGGCTCGCGACGGTGATCGGTCCCTCACGCCGGCAGAACGGCGCGATTAAGACGGCTGGCGAGAGGGTATGGCGGCCAAGACCTCCGGTTGGCGGTTGGCCGCCAGCCGGCGACGCCGGCCGCGGCCAACTGCTGCCGGGCGCAGTGGCTGGTTACCACCAGCAAGGCGCCACTCCAGATCCAGGTATGGCGGAACAGATTGTGGCTGAAATTCCCCATGAACAGCAGCAGGATCAGGACCATCCACAAGGCCAGGGTCATCTGATGCAAAAAATGGTGGCGCCGCTGCGGCACGTCCGCATACAGCCGACGCAGACGCCGTACGTGAACGGCGTACAGGCCGACCAGCAGCCCGAGGGCCAGCGCTCCAGGCAACCCCAGCTCACCAAGGACCTGACCGTACAAGTTATGCGGCTCCAGCGGTGACCCCGACGCCTTGCGCCAAACCCCTGGGCCGCACCCCGTCAGCGGATAACGGCTGAACAACTCCAGGCCAATCAGCAGCCCCTCCAACCGGGAACGGGCGGACGCCTGGGCGTTGGCGGGTCCGGCACTCGGATCGATGATTGTTTCAAACCGCTTCTGTAAGGCGGATGGCAAGAGCAGGAAAAAGACCGGAGCGATCACCAGGGTCAAAACGAGTAGCCGCCAGCGGTAGGCGCTGTACCAGATGAGCAGCAGGACGAACACGGCCAAGCCCACCAGCGAGGAACGGGAGCCCGTCAGTCCGATGCATACCAGCGCCAGCAATACGTAGCCCACCAGGAACAGCTTGAGCATCCACGAAGCGTCGCGTCGGGCAAACGGCAACAGGAACGGCAGCGAGTAGACCACCCCAGCGCCGAACGAATTGGGATCGCTCAGGGTCGAATCGACGCCGATCAGTCGGGGAATCCCCATGCGAAAGACAAACCGACCGTGGTGAAATTCCCAAAGCGAATGCAGCATGTACACCGCCGTGATCCCCAGCATGGCCAGCACAACCCGGCGGAGCGTGGCGGCGTCGTGGATCAGGGTGACGATCAACAGATACATGGCGAAGCTCTTGACGAAGCGATCGACCTTGTCTACGGCCTGACCCATCCACGGACTGGCGAGCCAGCAGATCAGCACCACGCCCAAAAAGGCGAGGTACGCAAGGTGCAGCGAATGGCTGAGCCAGTGCTTGCGGGCGAGCACGGCCCACAGCGTGCCCGTGACAAGCATGTAGACCAGTTCCAGGCGGACCGAGGCCAGCACCGGCCACAGCTCGAATGGCCGATGGATGTACAGAAACATGTAGCCGATCAGCAGCCAGATCATGCCGGCGGTGCACCTGTCGTTTGGGGCGGGGTTGCGCGCTCCGGGCGGCGGTTTTTCCCCGCTTTCCACCGATTCCTCGGGTCGGGCTCACGATGGATCGTTCGCGATCCCTGCATGCCCAGCACGCCTCCGAGTTCCTCGCCCAAGCGCGAACCGGTCAACCTCTCTCCGGGGCTGCACCCTCGTTCCGCCGAAATCGGGAGGGACACCCCATGCCGAACCTCCTCCCGTGGAGCGGACAAGCTCGACCAGAAAGGCTTCGAAGCGGCGCGTCGCGTGCCCTCGGCCATAGTGCTGCTCGACGTGGCGGCGGGCCTGTCGGCCGAGCCGTTCCGCCAGCGGCGGATCGTCGAGTAGGCGAGCCAGGGCCGCGGCCAGGGCCGGTGCATCGCCCGGGGGCACGAGCAACCCGGTGCGTTCGTGCTCGATCAGCTCGGTGTTGCCGCCCACGGCGGTCGCCACGATCGGTCGTGCCGCCGCCATGTACTCCAACAGCGCGTTGGACATCCCCTCGGAGAGCGAAGTCAGCACGGCCACGTCGAGTTCCCGCAGGAAGGCGGGGACGTCGCCCACCGTCCCCAGGAAGTGAATCCGGTCCGTCATTCCCAATGCGGCGGCCATCTGTTCCAATTCGGCGCGCATCTCCCCATCGCCGGCGATCTCGAAGACGACCGCGGGGTAGCGGTCTCGTAAGAAGGCCGCGGCGCGGATGAAATTGGCCACGTCCTTGACCGGCCGCAGGTTGGCGACGATGCCCACACGGCGGATCGGCCGGGTCGGGGACGGCAGCCCCTCAGCGGGAAAACGGCCCAAGTCGATGCCATTCGCCAGCACCGTGATTTTCCTCGCGGCCAACCGCCACGTGGCCGCGACGGCACGGCCGCAAGCCTGACAGTTGACCACAACGCGATCCACTAGCGAGTGCACCACGGCCATCAGGGCACGATGCAGGGGTGTCATCCACCAGCCGAGGTTGTTCTGCACGCGGACCAGGCGGGGCACGCCCGCGAGCTTGCCGGCAATCACGCCGGCGTAGCTGCTGTCCACGAAGTACAGCTGCAAAACGTCGATCCGCTGTTCGCGCAAGAACCGCACCAAGCGGGCGAGCCGACATATGGCTCGCCAGCTGAGCAGCCGGCGAATCCCCAGCCGAATCACCGGGCAATCGCGCGGCTCCAGCGGGGAGTACTCCTCCGGCCCTTCCCGGAGCAAACAGAGGTAGGGCCGCACGAGTCGGCGATCAAGGTGGTTGATCGTGGCCACGAGCTGCGATTCGGTGCCGGCGGAGGCCAAGGCGTCGATGAAAAAACAGACGCGGATGGGACGGCTCCCCCTGGCTGGATGTGTCGGGTTCATTGTTCGCTTCCAGTCGTCGAGGTTCGGCGGCATGACGGGACGTTGACAGGCGAAGCTCAAGCATCGGTACCGACCTGAGGTCGGCGCACGCTGAGCAGCCAGGGAGGCGCACTCCGTCGGAGCAGCCCCGTCAGGGCAAGGGCCAGCATGAACGCCGCCGTCTGCGGCGCGGCCAAAAGGTAGCGCAGACGCTGCCGCGTCAGCCCAAGACTGAGCACCCCCAGGGCGAAGTAGATGCCGTTCAAGAAGACCAGGCCGAGCCCCAGGCCCACCGCGGCGACGGCCAGCGGTCCCGGAGCAATGAGCGCCGCCGCTGCCGCCAGGAGCAAACCGGCTCCCAGGACTAGGAGCACCAGGGAGCGGATGTTGGCTAGCAGCGTCCAGGCGGCATCCAATAGAAGCCAGCTTCGCCGCCGCCAGGCCTCGACGACTAGCCGAGGCACTTCTCGTCGGGCCACGGCGAGGTTGCCGCCCACCCAACGGCGGCGCTGCCGCCTCAGCTCCTCGCCGCTAATCGGAAAGTCCGAAACCACCCGCACCGACCCCACGAACGTCACCCTCTCACCCGCCCGGAGTAAGGCCAGCGTGTAGGTCGAGTCCTCGACTTGGCCATCGGCTTCCCACGGGCACCGCGCCAACACCTCTCGATGCAGCACCATGCCGGTGCCCCGCAGGAAGACGGTCAGCCCGTGATGGCTCTTGGGCCGGTAAAAAAACTCATTCTCCAGCCGGTTGGCCACCGCCGCCAGGTAACTGGTGAACGAGTCGTCTGGGTTGCCGGCCACGTTGTTGGTCTGGAGGACGCGGTGCCCGGCGGTGAAAAGCCGGTCGAACTCTTTCAGCGCATGGCAGTCGAGGGTGCAGTCGGCATCCACGATCACGTAGCCATCAAACCCTTCGATGCGCGCCAGGGCCCAGCCCAAGGCCGCTCCCTTGCCGCGGGGCGCGTTGCCATCCCGCTCCAGGCACTGGACGCCGTGGCTTCGGGCCACGGCGACCGTGGCATCGGTGCAATGGTCGGCGATCACGAATACCTGATAACGCTCCCGGGGATAGTCGAGTTGTTGGCACGAGCGCAGCACCCGTGCCAGCACGGCTTCCTCGTTATGGGCCGGGATGAGGATCGCAAACGAATGCGCCGGCACGCCCGCCGCCGGCCGTGGCGGCGCGCCGGGCACCCGTCGCGCGAGTGCTGCCAGGGCGAGATAGCCCACGGTGAAACTCCCGGCAACGAGCAAGAAGACCAGGCTGGCGACAGCCAATAACATGGTTCAGCTTCCTCCGCCAGTAGGGCTGGTCGGGCGGAAATCACGGCGGCC
>JANWYO010000279.1 GCA_025055215.1 Gemmataceae bacterium | reverse complement strand
CTCCTGCCTGTGGGCGATGCCTCGGATCGGCGCGCCGCTCGTTGACCACCCCGCCGGCTTGGCCGCGGTTTCCGGATCCCTTCTGTTCTCGGTTCACGGTTGGAAGAAGACCGTGCTTTCTTCCTTGAATACCGGCTGTTTCAGGTTGTCGCAGGACACCTGGACTTTGCAGCGAAGATCGCCGGCGACCGAACTTCGGGCCTTGAGGCGGATGACCAGGTCGGCTTTGACCGCCAGGCGCGGGATCGCCTCGAATGTCACCTGCTGACCTGTCAGCGTGTGTTGCATCGGGGCGCTGACGCTGGTGATGGTCAAGCCATCCGATAAGGCGGCGCCGACGCGGACATTGGTCAAAGGGCAGGTTCCCTGATTGAGGATGCGGATTTCGTAGGTGACTTCCTTGCCGACTTCGGCGGGGTTATCCAGGTTGACGATTTCGAAGCCGACGGCCGGCACGCCCTCCACCTGGACGAGGGCGGCGGAGCGGACTTCGAGCGGCTTGTCTTCGACTTTGAGAGGGGACGCGGCGACGGCCCGGACCTCGATCTTGCCGGCGACGGCCGCCCGCAGCTTCAACGACAGGCTCTTTTTACCCCCCGCGGGCACGGCCCCCAGGTTCCAGGTGACGGTCCGGCTGCCCGGTTCGTAGTTGCCGTTATCACTGGCGGAGACGTACTCCAGCCCATCCGGGAAGGAGGCGGCGGCCTGAACATTGGGCGTCGCCGCATTGCCCGGGTTCGTCACTTCCAACGTGAAGACCGGCTCGCCTCGCACCATCGCCTTGCCGGGGCTGATCAGTTTCGCCTCAAGCATCGGTTTCTGAACGATGACCGTCGCCTTGGCGGTCACCGCCGTGCACGACTCGCCCATCACCGTCAATTCGCAAGTTTGTGGTCCAGGCTGCGTTGCCGTCGTCTTCAGTGTGACGGAACGCGTCTCGCCGGCGGCGAGGATCGGCAGTTCGGCCTCGACGGGTGAACCATCCCGCTGCATCGGATGCTTCAGCCCCGGGGGCAAGGCCACGTGAATCTTCACCTTCGACGCCGGACCGGTCCCGTCGTTGCGAACCTGGATCGTGAAAGCGGCTTCATCGTTGATCAGAACGGCTTCCGGGCCATCGAAGCTGGCAGCCAGTTTCGGCCGCGTGATTTTCAGCGTCTGTGTGGTTGCCGCGGTAAAGCTCACCCGCGGCGTGGAACGATGGTCCACGTCGCCCGCGGGCTTGACGATGACCTTGAGGCGTTTCTCGGAGCCGGGCGACAGCTCGCCCAACGGCCAGCGCAAGGTGTTGAGCGAAACCTCGGCGAGCGGCTCCCCGCCCAGGTAACGCGCCCCGTGCGGCAATTCCTCCTCAACACGCACCGCGCTGACCGGCACCAGTCCGGTGTTCCGCACCACGATCTCATAGACGGCATCTTTCCCGATCGGCACCGTCTCCGGACCAACCGTCTCGATTGACACGCTGGGGGTGACGCGATTGGTCGACGCCGCACCAGGCATACCGCTGGTGATGACCGGCAGTGGCTCCCGCTCGCGCCGGCTGGACGGTTCGGGCGTCGTGGGAGCGGCCGGTCGGATCTCCACCTCGGTCGGCTCGGGCTGGTTGGGCGGCAGGGATGGTGCGAGCGGTACATCCGGCCGCGGTCCAACGGTTGACGGCGGCACGACCGGCGGAGGGGTCGGCACCGGCGCCGGCCGCGGGCTGGATGCCGGTGGAACGCCCGACGGCTGGATGGGGACCTCGACCAGCGGCGTCCCAGGCAGCGGGAGGACCAGGTCCGATGGCGGCGTCGGCAGACTTGGGCCGCGCGGCGGCGCCATCCCTGGATCGTTCTGGAGGGGAAGGACCGGCGGCTCCACCCCCTCCGGGATCGGTGCCACCGGCGCCGGCTGCGCCGCCAGAGGAACAATGGCGATTCCCGGAATCAACGCCAGGATGATCAGGACGGCATGGATTCGGCTCATGACCGGTTCCCCCCTTGCACGCGAAACGTCCCGCGCCGGCACGGGACGAGGCAGCGATCCCCCCGGATTCACCGAGCATCGATCGGCCCGGTGCGCTGCCTCAAGTCCCCGAACCGGCGGCGTGGCCAGGTCACGGTGTCTCCGCCGCGGCCGATCCTCCTGCCGCGACCGGATACTTCTGGGCGTTCTTTACCAGCTTCGCCAGCAATGCCTCGCTGATGTCGATCGCGCTGTGCAGGCTGAACAACAGCAGGAGGTTGACGACATCGGCCAATTCATCGGCGATCGCCTCACGGGTCGTCGGATGTTGACACGCGGCGTACGACTCCTCGGCCGTCAACCAGCGGAACGGCTCAAGCAACTCGCCCACCTCGCAGGCCACTGCCATAGCCAGGTTCTTGGGCGAATGGAACGGTTCCCACTGCCGGGCCGCCGCGAAGGCGCCAACGGCGTCCTTCAACGCCCCGACCGTCGTGGTCGCGTCAGCCATGCCGTCTCGGGTTTCAACGCATCGCCTTGCATCGCCCGGTCGCCGCAGCGCTGTCCAAGCCCCCACGCAGCAACGTTCCAGGCGGATGGGCTTATATCGGAGGTGTCATTCTTGTCAACGAAAAAAGAGAAGGACCTTGCTGGTCCAATCCGCCGATCAGGCGTGTGTGATTCGGTCCACATTCCCCGATCACGCCGCCCGACCATTGTTTCGTCTCGGGCATCGCCGTACACGGGGCCGGCTCGGCGTCCATTGAACCGGTTGAAACTTTACCCCGCTTCCCTCGTTGCGCCGACGTCTGTCCGCGAGCGCTTTGCCAACACCGCAGGGATCCGAATGCGGCGCGGGTTCCCAAGTCAGCAGAGTTTTCCCGATCGGGCCGTTTTTTTATCCGCGCTTGTTTCCCGGATGGGCCTCTTTGGTAAACGGG